>JBKJRW010000004.1:0-69302 GCA_046593165.1 Gemmatimonadaceae bacterium | reverse complement strand
GTTCGCGACAAGTGACTCAATCCGGGGTACATCCCACTGCGATCATATCG
This sequence comes from Gemmatimonadaceae bacterium, assembly GCA_046593165.1. GTDB lineage: Bacteria > Gemmatimonadota > Gemmatimonadetes > Gemmatimonadales > Gemmatimonadaceae > UBA4720. The sequence goes on along the minus strand of JBKJRW010000004.1, from coordinate 69,252 downwards.
CCGCGGGCCAGGCTTGGGGAGCGGGTCGAAGTGGGTCCGTTTGCGATCATCGGCGATGACTGCGTGGTAGACGATGACTGCCAGATTCACGCACGGGCGACGCTCGAGCGCGACGTCCGGCTGGGAAAGGGCGTCAAGGTCGGCATCGGAAGCGTGCTCGGCGGCGCACCCCAGGATCTGAAGTATGCGGGTGAGCGAACGACTGTCGAAATAGGCGACGGGACTGTGATACGCGAGTATGCGACGATCAACCGCGGAACATCGCAGTCGTTCAAGACGACAGTCGGGACGCGATGCCTGCTGATGTCGTACGTACACCTGGCTCACGACTGTCACCTTGGCAACGGTGTGATACTCGGTAACAGCGTTCAGCTCGCGGGTCACGTGATCATCGAAGACAAGGTGACGCTGTCTGGCTTGTCGGGCGTCCATCAGTTCGTCCGAATCGGGCGCAATGCGTTCATCGGTGGGTGCTCGAGAGTCTCCAAGGATATTCCACCGTTCCTGAAGGCTGTCGGCAACCCGGTGAAACTCTACGGACTCAACAGTGTCGGGCTTCAGCGAAATGGGTTTCCCGATGAAGTCGTTCTCGAACTCAAACGCGCGTACCGGCTCTTCTTCCGCTCGGATCTCAACTTGTCGCAGGCCCTGGAGCGGGCCGAAACCGAACTCGAGCTCTATCCGGAAGTGAAGGAATTGATGCGCTTCGTCGAGGGCAGCGGACGAGGCGTCGTAATCTGAAACAGCCGCCCCGCATCGGCGTGATCGGCGCTGGCAGCCTCGGTTTCCACCACGTGCGGATTCTGCGCGACATGGACACGGTCTCGCTGGCCGGTTTCGTCGAATTGAGTGATCTGCGCGCCGCCGAAGTCGCTTCGCAGCTTGGAGTTCAACGTTACGGCGACGTGGCGAGCCTGCTTGCAGATGTTGACGCCGTCACGATAGTGGTACCGACGCCAGCTCACTTCGAGGTGGCCAAAGCCGCGCTCGAAGCGGGCAAGCACGTCTTCATTGAAAAACCAATTACCGCAACGCTCGAGCAAGCCGACGAGATTCTCGAGATCGCTGCGCGTAACGGGCTCATCGTTCAGATTGGCCATGTGGAGAGGTTCAATCGGGCCGTTCGTGCTGCGCTGCCATACGTCTCCCGACCGAGGTTCATCGAAAGCGAACGCCTCGCGCTGTTCAGTCTTCGCGGATCTGACGTCGCGGTTGTACTCGACCTGATGATACACGACATCGACCTCGTTCTCACCCTCGTTGGGGATACCGCTGAAGACATCTCGGCAGTCGGAGTTCCGGTGCTGACACCGATGTTGGACATTGCGAACGCGCGAGTGACTTTTGCGTCCGGTGCTGTTGCGAACATCACATCGAGCCGTATCTCCCGCGACCGGGTGCGGAAGATCCGCATCTTCCAGGAGAGCGGATACCTGTCGCTCGATCTCGGTGCGGGGACGGGAGATTTTTTCCGTCTGAAGGAGAAGATCGATCCAACCCGGCCGCCGTCCGGCCCGGTCAACATCACCGATTTCGTGGATCGAATTGCGCTCGAAGCGCCTGATGGTGAGCCGCTGCGCCTCGAGTTCGACAGCTTCGTTGCCGCTCTTTCGGGTGAGGCGCCGGTTGTCGTCACGGGAGAGGATGGCCGGCGAGCGCTAGCCGTTGCGCTTCGCATCGTCGCGGAGATCGAGAGGACGAGGCCGGCGTTCACCGGAGCAGCGGCGACCGACAGTGCCTGAAGTAGTCTTCATCGCTGGGGAAGCTTCCGGCGATCTCCATGCAGCGGGAGTGGCGGAGGAGCTCAGCCGCACACGGCCCGATCTGGTCCTGACTGGTTTCGGGGGCCCGTTGATGGAGCAGGCCGGAGTCGCCCTGTTTGGACGCTACGAAACTGGCGTCATGGGTTTCGTCGAGATCATCCGGCACATCCCCCGCCACTGGGATTTGCTGCAGACTGTTCGAAAGCGTTTCACGGATCACGACGTCCGCCTTCTCGTTGTGATAGACTATCCCGGCTTCAACATGAAAGCCGCGGCAGCAGCAAGTGACGCGGGGGTGCCCGTGCTTTACTACGTCACTCCTCAAGTGTGGGCGTGGGGTGAGGGACGCCTTCCGAAGCTCGCGAGAATCGTGACGAAAGCGGCGGTAATCCTCCCGTTTGAGGAGCCACTTCTGCGCGGACACGGGATCGACGCGACATTCGTTGGGCATCCATTGCTCGATCGGGCGGGACAGCTCCCATCGAAGCAGGAGGCGCGGGCATCGCTCGGGCTTTCGGATGCAGGTCCGGTGCTTGCCCTTTTTCCTGGAAGCCGCCAGCAGGAGATCGACAGGCACATCGATGATTTCGTTGCGACTGCGCAACAAGTCGAGCGGAGCGTGCCCGGACTTCAGGTCGTTGTCAGCGTGGCGCCCACTATCAAGCTCGACACACGGCACTGTCCATACAAACTCGTCCACTCGGCATCGTTCAGTGTGTTGCGTGCAGCGGATGCAGCGCTTTGCAAGAGCGGCACTACGACACTCGAGGCTGCCATCGCCGATTGTCCCCTCGCAGTTGCCTATCGGACGAGTGAGATATCCTTCCTGCTTGCCCGCATGATGGTGACGATCCCGCACATCGGCCTCGTCAACGTCGTTGGGGGCCGCGAAATCGCACGCGAATTTGTTCAGCACGACCTTGTTCCCGCAAAGATCGCCCTTGAGTTGGTGCGCCTGCTCGATCACAATGGCGCTGAACGTACTCGCCTTCTCGACGGCCTGGCCGAGGTTCGCGGAAAGTTGGGTGAGCCGGGTGCGGCGCGGCGAGTAGCCGGGATGGCGAGTCGGCTCGTGCCGTGAAGGATGCGCGCGGAACGACAGAAGAACTTCCCCTTGGAACCAGAATGTGGCTGTTCGCGGGCAAGAGGGCGATTCGCGTGCTCGCCCGGACCTGGCGGTATCGCGTGGTCGGCGAGGAGCGACTGCTTGGGTTTCGCGAGGCGAACACTCCGATTCTCTTTACGTTGTGGCATGGACAGATGCTGCCTCTGCTGTGGCACCATCGCGATCAGGGAGTTGCAGTTCTCGTCAGCGAACACAAGGATGGTGAAGTGATTGCCAGAATCCTCGAGTGGATGGGCTATACGCTGATTCGCGGCTCGACGTCCCGCGGTGCGGGGCGCGCGCTGATAGGAATGGTGCGAACTCTGCGCGAGGGGCACGATGTTGCCGTAACACCAGACGGACCGCGTGGACCCCGGCATCGATTCGCACCAGGTTCAGTTGTCGCCGCCAATCGAGCCGAGGCGCCGATACTTCCAACCGTGGCGCATGTTGACCGCTTCTGGAAGCTTTCGACGTGGGACGGGTTCATCATCCCCAAGCCGTTCGCCAGAATTACTGTTGCCTACGGAACTCCAGCGACTGTCTCGGCCGCGACGCCACGCGAGGCGGCCGACGAGGCGCCCCGTCTCGAACAACTCATGGACGAGGCGAGGCAGATGGCGTGCGCCTGATCGAGAAGGCCTGGAGCGGCGGCGGTGTCCTTGATCGAATCGCGCGGGTTGTTTTGGCGCCGCTCGAAGGTCTGTATCGCGGCGTGGTCGCCGTGCGGGGCGCGTTGTACAACACGGGAACGATACCGGTCGTCAGGTCGCCGATACCTGTCGTCAGCGTTGGCAACCTGACGGTGGGCGGTACAGGCAAGACGCCGGTCAGTGCATGGATTGCGGAGAAGCTCGTGTCGCAGGGAATATCGCCGTTCATAGTGATGCGAGGATATGGCGGCGACGAGCCGATGGTTCATTCGCGCACGAATCCCGGTGTTCCGGTGATTGTCGCGGTCGATCGGTCCGAGGGAATTGCTCAGGCCGCAAAGAGCGGTGCCGACGTGGCCGTGCTGGACGATGCCTTCCAGCACAGGCGAGCGGCGCGCGATGTCGATCTCGTGTTGGTCAGCGCCGATATCTGGAGCAATCGAACGAGAATGCTCCCGGCTGGCCCGTTTCGCGAGCCGATGTCGGCCCTTCGGCGCGCGTCGGCTGTGATCATTACGCGGAAGACGGCAACGGACGACCAGGTAATGTCGGTGCGGCGTCTGGTAGCCAGGGAGGCGACGGGTGTGCCCATCGTGGTATTGCGACTCGAGTTGTCGGAACTGATTCGGGAGACACCGCCATCCGGAAGCATGCCGGCGGGGATGCTTCGCGGCATGAAGGCGCTGGCAGTCGCGGCCATCGGCAATCCGGGCGCGTTTTTCCGCCAGCTGGAAGCGGAAGGGGCTCTGGTTGACTCGATGACCTATCCGGATCACCACCGGTTTACTGCCGGCGATGTCGCGGAGCTTACGGCGCGGAGCGTAGGTCGCGACCTCGTTGTATGCACGCTAAAGGACGCTGTCAAACTTGGCCCAATGTGGCCTGCCGGAAGCATACCGTTATGGTATGTTTCCCTTGCTGTTCGAGTCGAGAGTGGCGAGGCCGCGATCGACGCCCTGATGATGCGCCTGATGATGCGCCTGAGAGGGCGCATTGCCGTCAACTGAAGCGATTTTCCGGCGCCTGATAAGCGCCCGACCCTTATCTAATGGCCACTGATCTTCGATTGCCTACGCATACAATCGTAAAACCGGACAAGGATACTTTCCTCAATGAGGAGAACCCGTTCGAGGCGATGATGCTTCGCTTCGATCGTGCAGCCGAACTGCTTGATCTCGAGCCGGGGCTCTACAAGGTTCTTCGCCACCCGGAAAAACAGATTATCGTCTCGATTCCCGTGATGAAGGACAACGGGGAGGTCGAGGTTTATACCGGGTACCGCGTGCTTTACAATACGTCGCGAGGGCCCGCAAAGGGTGGCATCCGTTTCGACATGCAGGTAACGCTGGAGGAAGTGAAGGCGCTGGCGGCGTGGATGACGTGGAAGTGTGCTGTGGTGAATATTCCGTTCGGTGGAGCAAAGGGTGGCGTGGTGTGCGACCCCCATTCGATGAGCGTCACTGAGCTCGAACGCCTGACACGCCGGTATACGGCGGGAATCATCCAGACACTCGGCCCCGATTCTGATGTGCCGGCGCCCGATGTAAACACCAATGAGCGTGTAATGGCCTGGATCATGGATACGTATTCCATGCACGTCGGCCACACGACGACTGCCGTCGTGACGGGTAAGCCTATCGAGATGGGTGGATCGCTCGGCCGCCGCGAGGCGACCGGCCGCGGGTGCATGATCGTGACGAAGCAGGCCCTGGAGCACCTGGGGATGCCCGTCGCAGGTACAACTGTCGCAGTGCAGGGCTTCGGCAACGTAGGCTCCGTGGCGGCGCAACTGCTTCAACGAGAGGGCTGCAAGGTCGTCTCGATCGGCGATCGTTCCGCGTCACTGTACGACAAGAACGGAATCGATGTGGATAGCGCTGTCGCATGGGTGCAGAAGAACCGCACCCTGGATGGATACGGCAAGGGCGAAGTGATCAGCGGTGCGGATCTTCTGACGCTCGACGTGGATGTGCTCGTTCCCGCTGCGCTCGAGAATGTCATCACAACAAGGAACGCGGCTCAAATCCGCGCGCGGATTATTTGCGAGGGAGCGAACGGACCGACGACAGCAGCCGCTGACTCGATCCTCGAGGAGAACGGTGTATTCGTGATCCCGGACATTCTCGCGAATGCCGGCGGAGTGACCGTATCGTACTTCGAGTGGGTTCAGGATCGCGGCGGGTATTTCTGGACTGAACAGCTCGTGAACGACCGTCTTCGCGACATCATGGTGAGCAGTTTCCAGGACGTGCTGACTCTGTCGAGGCAGCACAAGGTGAACATGCGCACGGCGGCCTACATGCTCGCCATAAGCCGGGTGGCGACAGTTCACCGTTTGCGTGGCATCTACGCCTGATGCGGGTGGTTGTCGCCGCGGTTGGCAGGCCGCGGAACGCGGCGCTGGCAGCGGCGATCAATGAGTACGAGACCCGAGCGGCGCGGTACTGGCCGCTCGACGTTCATGAGGTCCGCGAGGAGCGCGCCGGAAGCATCGCACCCGAAACGTTGCGTGATCGTGAGGGAGAGCGACTGGTCGAGCGGACTCATGGCGCTCGACTTGTGGTGTGCGACCCTGGCGGAAAGTCATTCACGTCAGAGGCATTTGCGGCGTGGCTTCAGCGCGAGCGCGAGGACGAGCGGGATGTTGCGTTCGTTATTGGAGGCGCGTACGGACTGTCCGACAGGATTCTCCTTGATGCTTCGATGAAGCTAAGCCTCGCACCGTGGACTCTACCGCATGAGCTGGCTCGACTGGTGCTGGCTGAACAACTATACCGGGCCGGGTCGATCGTTCGCGGCGAACCCTACCACAAATGAAATCCGAGTGGTTCGAGTCGTGGTTCGGCGCCGAGTACGTCGCGCTCTACCCGCACCGCGATGAGTCTGAGGCGGAACGTGCCGTCGAGCTCATTGAGCGCACGATTGGCGAGAAGCATGTTGCGAACGTACTCGACCTGGCGTGCGGCGGCGGCAGGCACTCCCGAGTGCTCGCGCGAAGATGGTGGACGGTGGGGCTCGATCTTTCGGAGGTGCTGCTGCGCCTCGCTCATCGGGAGATGTCGGAAGCTGCATTCGTCAGGGGTGACATGAGAATCCTGCCTTTTCGGAGCGGGGCTTTCGAGCTGGTGGTGAATTTGTTCACGAGCTTCGGGTATTTTCAGGAGGATGCGAGCCATCTCCGTGTGATAGAAGAGGTTGCGCGAGTCACTTCGCGCGGCGGCACATTTGTACTCGACTTTCTCAACACGAGCCAGATTCGGGACACTCTCGTTCCATATGATGAAAGTGATATTGGAGGTCGCATTGTCGAGCAGCGGCGCAAGATATCCGATGACGGGCGGTTCGTGATCAAGCATATATGTATTCGCGGTACGGACCGGGAGTTTACGGAAAGGGTGAGACTTTTCGAGGCGAAGGAGCTCAGGGCGATGATGGAATCGGCGGGATTCGAAGTGAGTGCCAAGTACGGCAACTACGAAGCATCGCCTCTCACGGAGCGATCTCCGCGAGCGATTCTCATTGGTCGGCGCCAGTGAGCTTTCGCATCGTTACCACTCCGGTAACTGGCACGCGCCTGACCCGCACCGTAGTCGACGGCTCGCCCAATTCCGCGTGGTATGTAAAGCGACCCGCCACGACAGACGACTGGATGGCGCGCGCCGGATTGATTCGCGAGTCACTGGTAGCACCGCAATGGCTCGACTCCATTGCCCCGGCGTTTGCCGCGACCGGGCATGCTGCTGCGCGGCTCGAACGCGCGGCACTGTCGGGGATTGCAGTAACGACTGGGCAGCAGCCCGGTCTTTTTGGGGGCCCGCTATATACGTGGTGGAAAGCTCTCTCGGTGCTGGCGCTCGCCAACCGACTCCAATCCGTGACCGGACTTGCCGTCGTTCCTGTCTTCTGGGCTGCAACAGACGACGCCGATTTCGTGGAGGCCTCGTCAACCGTCGTCACCAGCGCTGACGGCATGGAAGTGATTCAGATCGAGCGATCCATGGCTGAAGGAACACCGATGGCGCAGATGCCGCTGGGCGATGTCAGCCGCGAACTCCAGCGTCTCGTTGCCGCGGCGGGTTCTGCACCGGGCACAGGAATACTCGATCTGGTTCGCCGGTCGTACTCACACGAGGCGACGGTTGGGAGTGCATACGTCGAACTCCTTCGCGCGGTGCTCGGGCCACTGGGTATTGCGGTGCTCGACGCATCACATCCATCGGTCAGGCAGGCTGCGCTTCCCATACTGAATCGGGCGATCGAGAAAGCTGAGGCGGTTGAGGAGGCGCTGACCGCCAGGTCTGCCTCGCTCAAGACGGCTGGTCATTCGACGCAGGTCAAGCCGGTGAAGGGACGTACGCTTGTATTTGCTGAGCAGGAGGGGAAGCGGGATCGTATTCGCATCTCCGACGCCTCTCGCGTGTTATCGTTGGATTTGCAGAGCGGCATGGGCCCCAATGTGCTGCTTCGCCCGATCGTCGAACGTTCGATCATTCCTACCGTCGCGTACATGGGCGGGCCAGGCGAGATCGCGTACTTTGCGCAGGTCAGCGCTGTAGCGGAGGCACTGGATACTCCGGCCCCGCTCATCGTGCCCCGATGGTCCGGGTTCGTGGTCGAGCAGCGGGTTCAGCGGATACTCGAGCGCCACGATCTGTCCATCGAAGACTTCCGCGATCCACATGCGGTTGAATCGCGCCTCGCGAAGGAATCGCTGCCTTCGGATCTGACATTGAAACTCGACGAACTGCGCGAGTCTCTTGCGAAGTCGGTAAGCGATCTCGCATCTGCGGACAATGATGGTCTGGTTCCGCCAGCCGTCCTGGATGGCTTGAAGCACAACGTCGGCCATCGGCTGGACAGGCTCGAGCGTCGGCTGTCGGCGGGCGTGAAACGCCGGGGCAACGATGCGCTGCGCGACGCTGCGATTGCCCGGAGCGCCCTCTTTCCACTGGGAAAAGCGCAGGAAAGAATTCTCAATGTGGTGCCGCTGTTAGCGCGTCATGGCGATGATTTGTTTGCGTCGGTGATGCGCGAAGCCGACTTGCACGCAGGATCGCTCGCTTGATATCCGAGCGTTCCCGGAGCGCTGCGCTTCTCGTCGGCGCGGGGATACTTTTGAGTCGTATCGCCGGCCTCGTGCGACAGAAAGTCTTTGCTCATTACTTCAGCACCTCGCTGGCGGCCGACGCATTCAACGCGGCGTTCAAGATTCCGAACCTGCTTCAGAATCTCTTCGGCGAAGGCGTTCTATCGGCTTCGTTCATTCCCGAGTATGTCCGCCTCATCGCGCACGACAGGGAAGAGGAGGCCAACCGACTCGCAGGAGCGGTGCTGAGCGCGCTTGCCGTCGTCGCATCGCTGCTCGTCCTGGGAGGTGTACTCGCGGCTCCCCACCTCGTGGGGGCTATTGCACCGGGGTTCACCGGAGAAAAGCGCGAGCTAACGGTACGGCTCACCCAGATCTTTTTCCCTGGTGCCGGCGTCCTCGTGTTTTCTGCCTGGTGCCTGGGGATTCTCAACAGCCACCGTCGCTTCTTCGTCAGCTATACCGCGCCCGTCGTGTGGAACGCCGCCATGATCGCCGCGCTGGTCGGCTTCGGATCGGGAGCGTCGCAGACCCGCCTCGCGGTGATTCTGGCGTGGGCGTCGGTCGTGGGCAGCGTACTTCAGTTCGCGGTCCAGCTTCCGCTCGTGCTTCGTCTCGCGCGCGGTCTCCGAATGAATTTCGGATGGCGACAGGAAGCGTCGCGCAACGTCTTTCGCAACTTCCTTCCGGCGTTCGTGGGTCGTGGCGTGGTGCAGATCAGCGCGTATATCGACGCGTTCATCGCCAGTTGGCTTCCAGGCGGCTCCGTTGCGACTCTCGCGTATGCCCAGGTTCTTTACACGCTGCCGGTAAGTCTGTTCGGTATGGCCGTGACCGCCTCCGAGTTGCCGGTGATGTCGAGCGCAGTTGGAACTGCCGAGGAAGTGTCGAGCTACCTCCGGGGACGCCTCGATGGAGGTCTGGAGCGAATTGCGTTCTTCATTATTCCCTCTGCCGTAGGGTTCCTCGCGCTGGGTGATGTTGTATCGGCCGTGCTGTTCGAGTCGGGACGCTTTACGCGCCAGGACAGCGTTTGGGTGTGGCAGGTGCTGGCCGGATCGACGGTGGGGCTGCTTGCGTCGACGTGGGGCAGGCTCTACTCGTCTACATTCTACGCGCTTCGCGACACAAGAACGCCGCTCTACTTTGCGACTCTCCGAATCGCACTGGGGAGCGTCCTGGGATACTTCGCCGCTCTTCGTCTCCCGGGACTTCTGGATGTCGATCCCAAGCTTGGCCTGACCGCGCTCACCCTGACCTCAGGTCTTGCCGCCTGGCTCGAATTCTATCTTCTTCGGCGAGCGATGACGAAGCGCATCGGCTCCACGTCGATATCGCCGACTCACAACACCAAGCTCTGGATCGCGGCGGGCATCTCAGCCGCGATCGCCTGGGCGTTCAAGCTCGGACTGTCGTCGCAGCACACCGTCGTCATGGCGCTCGCGGTGCTCACTGCGTATGGCGTGTCGTACCTGCTCATCACCACAATGCTCGGATTTCGCGAAGCAATCGAAATGACGGCGCGACTTCGCCGCCGTGCGGGCAGTCGATAACGGTTAGCGGTAGCGGGTGCCGGATACGGGGTATTATTAGGAATGCGCAGCATCCCTGAGAGCGTTGCTTCGAAGCTAGCCCACCTTCCAGATGGGCCAGGGGTCTACCTCTGGAAGTCATCTGACGGGAAAATTCTGTACGTGGGCAAGGCAAAGAGCCTGCGCTCACGCGTGCGCAGCTACTTCGGCCAGGACCACTACGAAAGCATCAAGACCCGGCATCTCGTCACTCGAATAGCAGACCTCGAGACAATCGTAGTTCCATCCGAAGCCCATGCGCTGATCCTCGAAGCAAATCTGATCAAGGAATACAGGCCGCGCTTCAACATCGCGCTCCGCGACGACAAGTCGTATCCATATATCAAGGTCACGGTACAGGAGCCGTTCCCGCGGGTCTATGTGACGAGGCAACTCCAGAGCGACGGGGCACGGTATTTCGGCCCGTATACCGATGTCGGCGGTATGCGTCGCGCACTGAACGTGGTCAAACGCATATTCACGGTAAGATCGTGCAACTACGACATGCCGCGTGAAATGCCTGAGCGAGCGTGCCTCGACTACGCGATCGAACGCTGCAAGGCGCCATGCATCCTCGCCCAGAGCCAGGCCGATTATCGAGCGATGATCAACGAGGTGGTCCTGTTCCTGGACGGCAAGCCCGGCGACGTCATGCGGCAAGTTCGCGAACGCATGGATCTCGCCTCCGAGCAGCTCGACTTCGAGCGGGCAGCCGAGCTGCGCGACGCGCTCCGGCACATTGAGTTCATGGAACAGCCCACTGTCGTTCTCGAAGTCGAGGGCGGTGATCGGGACGTGGTCGGGTTTGCGCGCGATGGTGACGATGCGTGCGTGGCGCTGATGAGAATTCGCGGCGGCAAGCTGCTGGCGCGTGAGCACCGATTCCTTGAAAACCTGAATGACGAGGAAGACACGTCCATACTCTCGGTGTACCTGGCCGGTAACTATGTCCAGTTGAGGGATCGCGCTCGCGACCTTCTGGTTCCCTTTGACTTCGAAGACAGGGAGTTGCTCGAAGAGTCCCTTGGCGGGGGCCGCGTCCTTGTCCCCCAGCGCGGACCGCGACGTGAGCTTGTAGAACTGGCGCAGCAGAATGCACGGCATTTGCTCGAGGAACTCCGGCTCACTTCGATCGACGGCGGCACACGGGCAAGCGATCCCGTGTACGAGCTTGGCCGGGAGCTTGGACTGCAACGCCTCCCGCGCACAATGGCATGCTTCGATATATCCACCTCGCAGGGCACCGATACCGTCGGGGCCTGCGTCTGGTTCGAGCACGGACGCTCCCGTCGAGCAGAATACCGCAAGTTCAAGGTCAAGACCGTCGAAGGCACAGACGACTTTGCCTCCATGCGCGAAGTCGTCACCCGGTATTTTCAACGCCGCATCGCGGACGAAAAGCCGTTGCCGGATCTCGTTGTGATCGACGGGGGAAAAGGGCAGCTCTCGTCTGCTCACGAAGCAATGGAGGCGCTTGGCCTTGGGGACTGCACACTAATCAGTCTCGCCAAGCGCGACGAGGAGGTGTTCGTGTGGGGAAGGGCGGAGCCAATAAGGATGTCGCGCCGGTCACCGGCTCTCAGAATGCTGCAACAGCTACGCGACGAGGCGCACCGCTTCGCGATTACATACAACCGCAAGCGGCGCTCGATGCGCACGATTACGTCGGAACTGCTGAAGGTTCCCGGTATCGGCCCGGTCAAGCGACGGCGTCTGATACAGGAATTCGGCAGCGTTCAAGGTGTGCGTGACGCTGGCGAGGAAGCGATCTCAAGGGTTCCGGGATTCAATCTTGACCGGGCGCGAAAACTCCTCGAAACGCTCGCGATCAATTCTCCGGTGGCAGTGCGTAAACTCCCGTAATTACTTGCTTTCCGACAGTTTGTCTCTAAATTACTTTAGCTATGGTTAGAGTCGCCCGGGTCGCTGCTGGAAGCATTGCCGAAGAGATCGGAATCGTCGCCGGCACGGAGCTGCTCTCCATCAACGGTCGCCAGATCCAGGATTTTCTCGATTGGGAGTTTCTGTCCGCCGAGGACGAGCTGGTAGTCGAGACCCGGCAGCCGGACGGCGAGCAAATCGTCTACGAAATAGACCGGCCGGAAGGTGAGTCGCTCGGCGTAGCCCTCGAGCCTCCGAGTGTCCGCCGATGCGCGAACCGCTGCGAGTTCTGCTTCATCGAAGGTCTGCCGCAGGGTCTTCGCAAGAATCTGTACATCCGGGACGACGATTACCGCCTGTCGTTCACCTACGGCAATTTTGCCACACTTTCCAATGTGAAAGCGCGGGACATCGCTCGCATTCTCGAGTTCCGCCTCTCACCCCTTTATGTGTCGGTTCACGCCACAAACTGGGAGGCGCGAAAGGTACTGCTGAACAATCCACGGGTCCCCAACATCGTCGATCAACTTTCCAGGCTTGCTGAGGGCGGGATCCAGTTTCACTGCCAGATGGTGGTGGTACCGGGACTCAATGACGGTGGCGTGCTCGAAGAGTCCCTCTCAGACCTTTGGGATCTTGGCGACGCTGTCATCTCCGCTGCCGTTGTGCCGGTTGGGCTGACGCAATTCTCGCATCTGTATAGCGGAGAGTCGATGAACGCCTCCAAGGCTCGCGAGCTGATCGCGCAGGTGGACAAATGGAGCGGCCGCGCGCGACAGGAGCGCGGTGAAACCTGGGTGTTCGGTTCCGATGAATTGTACCTCCTCGCGGGCATCGATCTTCCCGACGCGGCTCACTACGGGGACTTTGCGCAGATCGAGAACGGAATAGGGGCGGTCACGGCCCTTCGAGTACGAGTGAGCGACGGACTCGCAGATCTTCCCCGGCTCGACGGCATGCGTATCGGCATCGTCACCGGCAAAGCCATGCTCGATTTGATGCCCGACATTCTCTCACGACTCGCGCTGGCTACCGGCGCCGAATTCAAGTTGATACCAATGGATAACTCACTGTTTGGCCCTACTATCACCACCGCCGGGCTTCTGGTCGGCGCCGACATACGGCGCGCTCTCGAAGGCCGCGACGATCTCGACATCGCTCTCATTCCGGCCGAGACGATGAACGAGGATCGTATTTTTCTGGATGACGTAGCATTCGACGAACTGCGCGCTTCGCTTCCAATGCCGGTGCACCCCTCATACGATTTTGTCGACGTGCTCGCGACTGAAGAGATGGCGGTGGCGGCATGAACATTCCCGTGATAGCTCTCATCGGCCGGCCAAACGTCGGCAAGTCCGCGCTTTTCAATCGTATCGTCGGCGATCAGAGCGCCATCGTGAGTGACGAGGCGGGTACTACGCGCGACAGGCATTTCGCGCGGGGCGAGTGGGGTGGAAGGCAGTTCTGGCTGGTCGATACGGGTGGGCTCGCCGACGATCCGCACATTCCCATGGATCTCGAAATTCGCCGCCAGGTTCTCGAGGCGATTGGTGAAGCCGACCTCTTGCTACTCGTCGTGGACGCCATAGCAGGCCTTCATCCCAGCGATCACCGGGTGCTGGAACTCTTGCGGGAAGCGGGGAAACCGTGGGTCCTGGTCGCCAACAAGGTCGATGACCCGGCGTCTACCGATTTCTACGAATTCTATGGCCTCGGCGCAGGTGATCCGGTGCCGGTTTCGGCGCAGAACGGCAAGAACTCGGGCGATCTGCTTGACGTGATTGTCGATCGCATTCCCGAGGCAGTTGATGAGCCGGGAGAGGCGCTCCGTGTGGCCGTTATTGGCCGGCCGAATGTCGGCAAGTCGTCGCTCGTCAACCGACTCCTCGGTGAGGAACGGTTAGTCGTGGCAGATACCGCCGGCACCACGCGCGACGCGATCGACACTCCGATGAACTATCACGATCGCGAGATCATCTTCGTCGACACGGCGGGACTTCGTCGCCAGGCGCGAGTGGACGACGGCATCGAGTTTTATTCCTCGCTTCGGTCGCGCCGCGCAATCGACCGGGCGGACATCTGCATTCTCGTAATCGATGCCGTGGAAGGCCTGCACAATCAGGATCTCAAGATCGCGGCACTGGCGTGGGAGTCGGGCCGCGGACTGATCGTCGTGGTCAACAAGTGGGATCTCGCCGAGAAGGATACGAATTCGGCCCACAAGTTTCAGAAGGAAGCTGGGGAGAAGGCTCCCTTCTTCAAGTTTGTGCCGTTCATTTTCACTTCGGCGCTCACTGGCCAACGTGTCACACGCATTCTGGAAACGGTGCTCGAGGTCGAAGGAGAGCGCAACAAGCGGATTACCACTTCGCAGGTGAACAATACGCTCGAGCAACTTCTCGCCCGGAGGCAGCCGCCTCAGGCGGCCGGCCGCGAGATCAAGCTGAACTACGCAACGCAGGTCGAGACGACGCCGCCCATGATAGCCGTTTTCGGAAACAATCCCGATCTCGTGCAGGAGCATTACATCAGATACCTGCACAACGGGTTTCGTGAAGCATGGGGGTTCACCGGCAGCCCGCTCCGTGTCGTGATGCGGCGGAAGTCGGCCTAGATGAATCCCCTTCTGGGGGTGTTGATCGCCTACGTCGCCGGGTCGATTCCATTTGCCTATCTTGCTGGCAAGGCAAAGGGCCTGGACCTTCGAGAACACGGTTCTGGTAATCTCGGAGCGACTAACGCTGTTCGAGTTCTCGGCAAACGCATCGGCGGACTTGTCTATCTGGGCGATACGCTGAAGGGAATGTTGCCCGCGTTGCTGCTTCCTGGCGTGATCGACAGTCCGCACAGGGAACTCTGGGCCATTGTGTTTGGCGTAGCGGCTATCGTCGGCCACGTGAAGCCCTTGTTCCTGCTGGGGCAGGGAGGAGGGAAGGGAGTGGCCACGGCCGGCGGCGTGTTCTTCGGGCTTGCGCCACTCGCGGCGGCTATCGCACTGATCTGCTTCGTCGCGGTGGTGGCGATCACGCGCTACGCAAGCGTTGGATCGGTGGTCGCGGCTTTGGCGCTTCCCTTGTCGATTCTTTTTATCGACGGCCCCACTCCACTGTTCATGATCAGCTGCGCGATCGGGCTCTTTGTTGTCTGGATGCATCGCGCCAACATCACGCGTCTCAGAAACGGTACCGAGCCTCGCATCGGAAGCTCGAAGAAGGAGCCACTCTCGGTATGACGCGATGCGCCGTAATTGGAGCTGGTGCGTGGGGCACGGCCCTCGCCGATCTTCTTGCGCGCAACGGGCACGAGGTGCGCCTCTGGGCCTACGAGTGGGACGTCGTCGAGAGTATCAACCGCCTGCACCAGAATCGGCGATTTCTCGCAGGCAATCAACTCGCGGAAACCCTGGTTGCATTCAACGACCTGGCCGAAAGCCTCCACGGAGCGGAGTTGATCACGCTGGCAACACCGTCGCACGTACTGCGAACGATCGCGCGCTCATCTCGTCCACTCGTCCCGGATTCGGTGCCCCTTGTCGTCGCGTCAAAAGGGATAGAGCGCGACACGCTTGCCCTCATGACCGACATCGCGGAGCAAGAGCTGCCGCAATGCACCGTCGTCGCGCTTTCGGGGCCGAGCTTTGCCGCCGAGGTTGTAGCCCAGCAGCCGACTGCGGTAGTTGTCGCATCGAAGGACGAGAATGCAGCGCTGTTCGTGCAGCAGACATTCAGCTCGATCCATTTCCGGGCATACACGCACACTGATGTTACGGGTGTGGAGGTCGGCGGGTCACTGAAGAACGTCATGGCAGTTGCGACTGGGATCGCCGACGGACTTGGCCTCGGCTTCAACGCACGTGCCGCGCTCATCACGCGTGGACTTGCCGAGATGACGCGGCTTGGCGTGAAGCTTGGTGCCGAGCCGGCGACGCTTGCCGGCCTCGCTGGCCTCGGCGATCTGGTGCTGACGTGCACCGGATCATTGAGTCGCAACCGCAGTGTCGGAGTCGAGGTGGGGCGTGGCGTGCCGCTCGATGAGGTGCTTGCCGGACGCGAGACCGTCGCCGAAGGTGTGGTCACAACGAGGAGCGCGCATGCGCTCGCGCTGCGCGAGGGAGTCGAGATGCCAATTGTCGCGGCTGTACACCGCGTGCTCTTCGAAAATCAGCCGGCACGCGATGCGATCGGTGCGCTCATGGCGCGCGACCTAAAAAGGGAGAGCGACTGATGGCGAGCGAACCGGTCAGAGAGTTCTTCTCGATGGGCGACGTCTGCAATCTGACAGACCTCAAGCCGCATGTGTTGAGGTATTGGGAAAGCCAGTTTCGTTTTCTGCATCCGGCCAAGAATCGATCCGGCAACCGGGTATATCAGCGGCGTGAGATCGAGCTGATCATGCTTGTGCGCCAGCTCCTCTATACTGAGAAGTACACAATCGACGGCGCCAGGCAGAAGATTGACGAGTACAAGAAGAATGGAGAGCTGCGAAGCGTCGCGCGCGCGGCGCTCGACATGCAGACGGTGGAGTCACTCGAGGCAGACCTCCGTGCAATAGCGTCGATTCTGGACGGCGAGGAGGTGGCCGAATGAGATCAGTCGTTGTCGTGATGGCGGCGTTCAATGCTGAGAATACACTGAGCCCAGTGGTGAGGGGACTTCGAAAATCTCTGCCGGGCGCGTACGTCATCGGGATCAATGACGGTTCGGCAGACGGAACAGGGGCGCTGTTGCGCTCCGTATGCGACCGGACAATCGAGTTTGCGGTCAATAAGGGCAAGGGAGCTGCGTTGCAGGCGGGGTTTGCGGGAGCCCTCGAACGGGATTGCGACGCGGTGCTGACGATCGATTCTGATGGACAGCACGATCCGGCTTTTGCGCCTTCCATTGTTGCGGCGCTGGATTCCTGGCATATCGCAATCGGCACGCGCGACCTGACCGGTGAGCAGATGCCGAAACATCGCCGCGTAGCGAACTTTCTCTCCAGCGCTGCTACCCGCTTCGTCTCGGGTGGCGCGGTGAATGACAGTCAATCGGGCTTTCGCGGAATTCGCCGGGAGGTGCTCGAGGAAGTTCATGCGACTGGCGACCGATACGAATACGAGACGGACTTCATCATCCGGGCGGCGCACGCCGGATTCACGATCACCAATGTGCCTATCTCAACTATCTACGGACCGCGCAGCTATTTCCGTGAGTTCCATGATGCCATGCGCGTGATCGGCGTGCTATGGGGCCACCGGTCGGGAGCGTTCAAGAAGCCGTTGCCGCGCACCGTCGGCGCGACCGCAGGGAATCATTGATGCGCCTCCTCTGCACCAACGACGACGGAATTCTCGCCCACGGCCTCAAGTGCCTGATTGCGGCAGCCGAGCCGCTCGGCGAAATAAGCGTGGTCGCACCAGATCGCGAGCAGAGCGCCACGAGCCACTCGCTCACACTTCACCATCCCGTACGTCCCATTCAGCGAGGCGACCGGCGCTGGCAGGTTGATGGTACTCCCACTGATTGTGTGATGCTCGCTGTCGAGGTACTCATGCCCGAGCGCCCCGATTTCGTTCTCAGCGGCATCAACCACGGACAGAACATGGGGGAAGACGTTCTGTACTCCGGGACGGTCGCGGCCGCGATGGAGGGAATTTCGATCGGAATTCCGTCAATTGCGATTTCATTTGCAGGTGGAGATCTGCGCGCCGACGTCAGCATGCTCGATGACCAGATCGAGCCGCTGACAGCGTTGCTCAGGCACCTCACATCGCTTCCCGCATTTCCGCCCAACACGTTGCTCAACGTTAATCTTCCGCCAGTGCGGGGAAGTGAGATTCGCGGAGTTCGCCTCACGAGACTTGGCAAGCGGGTTTACTCGGATTCGATCACGCGCATGCAGGATCCGTGGGGCAGGCCGATTTACTGGATCGGTGGCGGCTCGATCGAGTGGTCGGGGCCCACGAACTCCGACTTCAGGGCTATAGAGGACGGGTTCATTTCGGTGACCCCTATCCACCTCGATGTCACACACCACGCAATTCTCGACGCACCGGAGAACTGGTGGCTGGACCAGTAGACCTCCAGGAGTTCCGTGGACCAAGGCGGCGCCTGGTCGAGACACTGCAGGATCAGGGCATCCGTGATCTGTCGGTGCTTCACGCTATCGCAGAGATTCCGCGACACCTGTTCGTGCCGACGGGAGTGAGGCATCGGGCTTACGAGGATTCGGCGCTTCCGATTGGAAGCGGCCAGACAATCTCGCAGCCGTCCATCCATGCCCGCTATCTCGAACTGCTCAAGCTCACCGGTAACGAGAAAGTCCTGGAGATCGGTACCGGCTCTGGATATCAGACCGCGCTTCTGGCCAGACTTGCTTCCCAGGTATTCACGATAGAACGGATCGGTCCGTTGCTCGACAAGGCGCGGGAAGTCTTGCAACAGATGGGAACGAACAATATTTCTTTCATGCTTGGAGACGGGACGCTCGGCTGGAGGCAGTTCGCGCCGTTCGACGCGATTCTCGTTGGGGCCGCCGCGCCGGAAATACCGGCGGCGTACACCGAGCAGCTTGCCGAAGGCGGCCGTCTCCTCATTCCTCTGGGCGCTCGGGACGAGCAGATGCTGCACTTGTTCACCAAGAAGGACGGTGAGCTCGAGCGCGAGGACATCGCGCCGGTTCGATTCGTGCCGCTTCTCGGCAAGCACAGCTGGGAGTCATGACTATGAGCGACGATAATTCGGGTGGAGAGAGGGGCAGGGTCCCTGTGTATCCTCCGTTCTCCGGTCCCACGGCAAGGTTGGGCGGTGGCGCGCTACGGTCGATCGAAGATTTTCTCGACGAGCTGCCATTGATCGACGAGTTTGTCGAAGATGCCGTATACGAGGATGCGTATTACGGCGCAGTCGATGATGAGTACGATGCGGGGTTTGACGTCGAGTACGGCGCGGAGCTAAGGCTCATGGATGAGTCTCTCGTCTCTGCCGATCGGCCGCGTGAAGACATTGTCTCTGAGCGCGACAGCATTGTGTCCGGTGAAGACCACGCGGCCGGGTGGGGTGTCTCTGAGTGGCAGTCGTATGATTGGTCGAGCCTCTCGTCGCTTGGCCGACAGTCGGCAGATAGCGTTGCGGCTGACGCGGAATGGGGATCAACCGAATGGTCATCTGGGACGGTTCATGGTGCTGCCAATGTCGATAGTCAGAGCATGGGGAATTCTGCGGGACCAACTCCGCAGGAAGTGGCATGGGCGCTTGACGACATCGCTCGCCGCATCAGGTCGGGGGAACTGTTGATCGATCAATTCCGCGGAACGCCGCCGGAGGCGGCAATGGCGGCGGTACTCGCCGCGCTTCTCAGAACGCGCGGCTGACAATGACGGCCGTTGTGCATCTGTTGGTCACGGGGCGGGTTCAGGGTGTCGGGTTCAGATGGTTCGTGAGGGTAGCAGGGCGGCAGCTTCAGCTTTCGGGTTGGGTGATGAACCGCAAGGACGGCAGTGTGGAGATCGTGGCTGGCGGTTCTGGCGAAAAGCTCGAGGAGCTGCGGAAGCGTGTTGGGCGAGGTCCGGAGGGAGCGTGGGTAGTTGAAGTAAGGGAACTCGAGCCGTGGTCGGAGGAGCTCGAATTTCCGTTTGTGATGCGCAAGTAGTAGTGCAGGTCAGTCCGCTCCGTTAATTTGGCTCGGGTAGCCCTTGGCCCCCGTAGCTCAGGTGGATAGAGCAGCGGTTTCCTAAACCGTTGGCCGGGTGTTCGAGTCACCCCGGGGGCATCGCAATTTTCATCTCAACAACTCATAAAAATGACATCGCCATTCTCGGCTCCGGTGGAGCGTACTGAATCACTGATGGACTGGTTCCAGCTCCACAGCAAGAAGGTTGGTTGGGCTGCACTGGTTGTCGTCGGCCTTGCGGTGGGCGGGTGGTTTTACTCCCGGTCGCAGGATCTCAAGGCGGAGCGTGCCGAAACGGCATATTTCACCGCACAGCGGTCAGTGATGGCCGGCAATCTTCCGTTGGCCGAGTCGGACCTTCGGAAGATGATCACCCGGTACGAGGGTACGCCGGCGGCGATGCAGGGCAGCCTGGTGCTTGCCCAGGTGATGTTCGAGCAGGGAAAAATTCAGCAGGGCGTGGATGAGCTGAAAAAGTCGGAGGACGCGATCGGCAAGTCTCGCGAGTTCGGCTCGGCGGTTCACCTGATTCTGGCGGGCGGTTTGGAGCAGCTCAGGAAGTTTCCCGAAGCGGCAGGTGAATATGAGAAGGCGGCGAAGGCGGCTCGGTTCGATTCGGACAGGCAGCGCTATATGTCTCTGGCAGCCACCGCTTATCGCAGCGCTGGCAACAAGGACAAGGCGAAGGCGATCTGGACCGAACTTGGTGGCGACTCGAAGGGTACGGTGGCCGGAGAGGCTCGGGTTCGTCTAGGTGAGATGGCGGCCGGAGCAGAGCCCAAGACCTGAGTCAGACGCGAACGGTCGGGTGAGGACATCAAGGCGACGGTGAAGATGCCGTCGCCTTTCTTCTAGAGCTAATACAACAACGTATAATATATGTTATGTAAACTAACGATGGTGGATAACTGTGGAGAACAGGATCGCCTGCTATGATCCGCCTTCCGTAAGTCCGCATATGGCTTCGAGTTGCGGCTGGTAGGCTAGAAATCACTGCCCCCCGGCTACGAGAACCGCCACTTTTGACAGGCCCCTGCCAATAGCAGCGGCTTCGACTGTCGCCTTATGGCGCCAGCGGGTCACGGAGTTGACCGGAGAAAACCATGTCGGCGGCACCCCTTAGCGACGGATACCAGAGGCCGGCGTCCTTCCTGACTCGAACCTCGAGGGTCCTGCCCGACCTGGTGCGGAGACGAACCGGGGTTGACGCCCTACCCCATTCCATGAGTAGAATGGCCGTTGCCACAGCGCCCGTGCCGCAGGCGAGGGTCTCTCCCTCGACCCCGCGCTCATACGTCCTCATCGACCAGGCATCAGCACCGGGCGTAACGAAGTTGACGTTTGCCCCATCGCGAAGCGACGGATCGCGCCGAATGCGGGAACCTCGCCCCGCGATATCAGCCGTTTCGGCATCCTCATCGATAATGACGATATGCGGGACGCCGGCCCTGGCGAAGCCAATGTTCGCCTCCCGGCCCAGTCTGGGAATCTCGGGAACGTCCAGGCGCACTTCGCTCACCGGCGCCAGATCGATTTCCGGCAAGCCATCGACCATTCGTCCCAGGATCGTCCCAGCGTCGGTCTCGATGGAGAGATCGCCACTGTGAGCAACCCCGATCTCCTGCGATAACCTTAGAGCGCACAGCGTGGCGTTTCCACAGAGTTCACCGCGTGACCCATCACTATTGTAGTAGCGAATGGCAATGGTCGCGTCGCCCCGAGGCTCCAGGAACACTACTCCGTCGGCACCCACTCCCGTAGCTCGTGCACTGAGCGCGCGGACGGCGGATTCGGTCTCGAGGCCGCCCGCTGGGCCGTCGCTGAGATCGAAGAACACGAAGTCGTTGCCCGACCCGCTCATCTTGTAGAAAGACCGGTTGGATTCCATCACAACTTTCCGCGCATGCCCCACCATCGAAGCCGCCAGACCATCCACACGGCCTCGCGCACGATGTCCTTGGACATCTTGCTCGAGCCCTCGGTGCGGTCTACGAAAACGATTGGGATCTCGACAATTCGAAAACCCTTCTTCCACGCGCGAAAAGTCATCTCGATCTGGAACGCGTATCCGTTGGATTTGATGTCCGAGAGATCGATCGACTCGAGCACCCGGCGGCGAAAGCACTTGAAGCCTCCGGTCGCGTCGAAAACCGGGAGCCCGGTAACACGCCGGGCATAGATATTTGCCGAGTAGCTGAGAAAAAGCCGGGACATTGGCCAGTTGACGACGTTTACCTGGCCGTGCTGGTACCGCGATCCAAGCACCAGGTCGGCTGCCTTGACGGCCTCGAGAAACTTCGGAATGGCGTCGGGCGAATGCGAGAAATCGGCGTCCATCTCGAACACGAATTCGTAGTCGCGCGCCAGAGCCCACTTGAATCCCATCACATAGGCGGTTCCAAGCCCGAGCTTCCCCGCCCGGTGCAACACGTGGACGCGGCTGTTCTCGACCGCAATCTGGTCTGCCAGATCGCCGGTTCCGTCGGGAGATCCGTCGTCGACCACCAGCACGTCGATCGATGAATCCTGCCCCAATACCGCGGTGATGATCCGCGAGATGTTCTCGATTTCATTGTACGTCGGTACAATGACAAGCGTGCGATCAGGCAATCGTTTTTCGCTCCCTCAGAAGTCCTGCAACCGTCAGTACACCCGCCAACGCAATCGCGAAGAGCGTTATCATCTTTCCGCGCTCGTAAGCTGCATCCCGGAAAATCAGTTCGACGTTTTTTCCACCCTCGGGAAGTTCGATACCCATCAGGCTGAAATCGGCACGGCCAACAGCTGCCGGGTTTCCATCTACTGTCGCAGTCCAGCCCGGGAAATAGTTCTCCGATACCACCAGTGCCGACCCTCGTGACGCTGGCTCCGACAACATGAGCGACACTTTCCCAGGCTCGTACCGCGTCACGGCCGCCGAGATAGGGGAAGGCGGAGGTAGAGCGGTAAGGCCTTCGGCCCCCGAAACAGCGGCATCTGGTGCAAAAAGCGCGGCCTGTCTCAAATCGAACTCACGATCGAACAGCGTAACCAGAACAGATTCATCTGCTGCCTTGACCAGAACGGGGGCTACCCAGGCATATGGATTCTCGCCCGGCATCCGATACAGATATACGTTCGTCCCCGCAGCATCCCTGACCGGCCCAATTACCCAATTCGCCCCCGGAAAATACCGGCTGACATCGGCGCTGTTCGTGAGAAGGTAGCGCACATTGAGCAGTTGCCATACACGGGGGTTGAAGACCTGAGGAAAGCCCTCGTCCTTCTGAAGCAGGTCGTTGTAGCGACCCAGCTGATTGCCATGATAGCCGAGGACAGTGCGGATACGGTGTATCATCAGACCGTCGCCCACGAGGTTCGTGTCGCGGCGCTCGTTCGCCTCGAGCTCGATGGACAGTACACGTGAATCCGCTGGATCTCGCTTGATTCGCTCGATCGCCGCATCACTCTTGTAGCTCACGGCCGCCGGTGGCGAGAAAATCCAGTAGTGCCGAAGGATTGTCCACGAGTCAGCAGCGGTAAGAACGGCAAGCGACCACCCGGCCAAAGCCAGGGGAGCGCGCATTTTCTTGTAGGCCAGTATCACAGCTACGCCGAGCAACACGAACGCAAACGATCGCCATGCGCCGGTCGCTACCGCACCGGCGTTGGCAATCACATAGTCGACCATCTCCGCCGGCGCGAACGCCTGCGCAAACTCGGTGAGAATGCCCAGCGAACCGAGCGCAGCCACGAGCACTGCAAAGCCCAGCCACGCGAGCGCATACTTCGCGTTGACTTCGCGCATCAGCACGCGCTCCATTCCGGTCGCCGACAGTACCGCGAGCGCCATCGTCCCGACGAAGAACACTGTAGCCGGCGCACGGAAATACTTCGTTCCCGGCACGAGCGCGTACGGAATGCGATAGAACGGGGTGTGCCCGCCGAGCGCCCAGAGGAGGGCGATGACAAGTGTTACCGCCCAGAATATGATAAAACCCCTTCGTGGGTTGTGTCGCAGTTGAAGGAATGCAGCGCCCGCAAGCACCAGTACGATCGCACCAACGTAGTCGCTGTGCAGGTGAATAGCGTTCTCTCCCCAATATGCATCGATCATCCCCGTGAACTGGGGCAGATAGGCATCGAAGAGTTCCTTCGTGGGCCACGCATACGACGTAGCAACCGCGTAGTCTGCAAGTCCGCCGGCACGGGGCGACCACGCCACATACTCGCTGACGGGAAGGTACTGAATTGCACCCATCGCCAATCCGATCGCGACGGCGCCCAGAGCAAAGCCCATCCTGAGAAAAACGGCCTTTGGTTGAGTTTCGCGGCTACGCAGTAGCGAGACCGCCAGATGAATTGTGAATGCTCCGCTCGCGAGGAGCAGATACTGAAGAAGCTGTGGATGAGGACTAAGCACCGCGAGACCAATTGCGATCGCGAGCACACCCCAGCTCCAGCGTTTGCCGCGCCTCATGCCGAGCGTAAGCATCCAGAGCGCCAGTGGAAACAGGGCGCTCACCGAGAGCTTGCCGTCGTGCCCGGGAGATACAAGCGAAGCAAGCTGGCCGCTCATCATGTATGCGGCACCACCAAGCAGCGCTGGATAGAACCCGTAGCCGCTCGCGCGAAGAAAGCGCCAGGTAAAGAAGCCCGCTAGAAAAAGATGTAGAATGAACGACCATGTCATCGCTACGTCGGTGGGCATCACCATTCGCAACAGGAATGTAGGATAGAAAATGTCGCCATGCATTGCTGCGATGTACGGCATACCACCAAACAGATAGGGATTCCACTGGGCGAAACCGCCAGTCGCACGCAATACGCTCGCGCCGAACTCGCGGAACGCGTACCCTGCCACAAACTGATCGCTGTTGGGCCCGGCGAGGAATTTGCCGGCGATTGCCTGGTAGCCGAGAGAAAGCGTGCAGAGTGCGTAAAACAATGCTGCCGCGATGCCCTGGTGCCGCGGTCCCGCTGCACCTACCTCTTCGCGCGTGACCGGCGGCCGCGGTGGGATACTGGGGCGCTCCGCAACGATCGGCGCGGGCGCATCATCCATGACAGCAGCCGAGCCTCGACCTTCCGGGTCGGACTCTCCGTGCCACGCTCCCTCAGATTCGACTCGTTTACCGGTTGTTTCGTCTGTCATTCAGGTCATGAGTCATTGAGTCGCTGGCGCTTGCCCGCAACCATATAGGCAAGGCCGGGCAGGAGTTCCGTGACGGTCAGCCACAGGCGCGAGGCGACCGCTACGGCGAGCGCATCAGCCTGGCCGGACAATCCAAATCGCACCAGCCCGGTCACCATTGCGCTCTCTCGCACGACAACGCCGCCGGGAGCGAAGAGAGCAAGAAATCCGATTATGTAAGACGCGGCATAAACTGCGATGTACGAAGATGTTGCGCCAGCAGCACTTCCGAGAACTCCTTTCACAAAAAACTGGAACGCAATTCCGTAGCTGATCCATGAAATCACTGCGGACGCAACCGCGAGCCAGACAGCACGGGCCGGTATGCGTGGAAGCACAATTGCCTTCCCGGTAATACCCGCAAGGCCGCGTCCGAACGGCTCGAGGAAAGACGGGATCGCCGCGAGAAAGAAAATGATCCCGAGAGCAGCCCCCACAGCAATCCACGGATTATCCACGGCCTGCGCACCCGTGACCAGAATGACGCCAACCCCTGCAACCAGCGTCGCCAGTTGAACGACGATGGACGACCCCGCAGCGACAACCGGAGACACGCCGGAGTTCCTGGCCATCACGGTCATGGCAGCGATCGACCATACCTTACCGGGAACGTATTTGCCGAGGTTGGAAACGAACCAAATGCGCGCGGCGTCGGTCATGGGCAGGCGTTCGCCAGCCACCTCGAGGATTCGCCGCCATGTCTCGATGAGCAGCAAATACGTCACCAGGACCATGATCGTCGCGATACCTATCCACGTCCAATCCGGGCGCAAATCTCCCATCCTCGCCGCCGCGCCGGCCCACTGACCGCCGAGCGCCCGTACGGCAAACCAAACGACCGCCGCCGCGAGAATCCACTGGGCCGCGACGAAAGCGCTACGCCGTGCGTTCAGCGAGCACCTGCCGATAAATATTGGCGTACCGACTCGCTGCAGACTCCGGCGCAAATGCCGACAGCGCGAAGAGCCTCCCTGCCCTGCCCAACTCAGCGGCGTGGGCCGGCGATGCGAGAACGTTGTCCAGCGCAGTCGCGAGCGCGGCGGTATCGCCAGGCGGGACGAGAACCCCTGTCGTTCCATCCTTGATGATATCGGTCAGTCCCCCCGATCTGAACGCGATCACGGGGGTTTCGCAAAGCAACGCCTCCGCCGCAACAAGCCCCAGGCCCTCGTCGGTCGAAGGAACAACGACCGCGGTCGCATTCTGATACAGGCGCACGAGCTGAAGCTGATTGAGCTGGCCGTGCCAGGCGACTCGATCGCTGACCCCGAGCTGCGACGCAAGAAGCTTCAACTCGTTCGAAAGGATGCCCTCCCCTACTACGTCCAGCATCGCCGGGCGCTTCATTGCCGCGAACGCGCGCAGAAGGTGTTCAAGACCTTTCTGGCGATTCAGGCGACCTGCGAAAAGGAACCGGCTTGCCTCGCGGCTTCCACCCGGTTCGAACATCTCAGTCGCGACAGGCATCGGGGCAACTTCCGGGCGCGGCACCGAAACCAGACTCGAAACCTCGGACGCGAGCCACGTAGACACAGTCGTCACCCGGCTCGACTTGCTCAACACGTTTCTCATCAAGGGGCGGCTCATACCGATTCTCTTCGCAAGGCGGACGTCAGTGCCATGCAGAGTCGTGACAAGCGGCTTGTGCGAGAGGCCCGAGAGCCACGTTCCGACGACACCGCTTGGAAACCACCAATGAGCGTGCAGCACATCGGGGTCGAAACTTCTTCTGGCTCCCACAGACCGAACGAAGTCAGATCCGAAATAGCCCACCAGAGCGAGGCGGGCGCTCCACGATGTGGCGACATCCTGAGCCATGTTGCCAGTGTATGCGAGCTTCTCGTAGCGACGCGGCGCATAGCGGAAGCGCTCGACCGTGACGCCTTCGAACTCGTCTTCAGTCGGAACTCCGTCGG
The DNA here is from genome assembly GCA_046593165.1 of Gemmatimonadaceae bacterium. Lineage (GTDB taxonomy): Bacteria > Gemmatimonadota > Gemmatimonadetes > Gemmatimonadales > Gemmatimonadaceae > UBA4720. The sequence continues at coordinate 42,454 of JBKJRW010000004.1, read as the reverse complement.
CAGCAGGCGCGACGACATGCACCCGTACCCCCTCGGTGCGCAGCGCCACCGCAAGCCGCAGCAGGAACGATCCAGGCGCGTCCCCGATGAAACGCGGGAACGAATGAGTGAGGAAAAGAACTTTCAATGATTCAGCGGTCAGCGATCAACTCCCGGTCGCGAGCGACCTCTTCGAGGCGCGCCCTCAATTCGCGTGTTTCGGCGCGCTGAGCGGCCACAAGCTCACCGACAAAGCCAGTCGAGAAGAACACGCTTCCGAGAATGAGACAAGTCTGAACGACGGTCCACACGGCGCGAGTTCCCTCTCCCGACACTGCGAGCCATATCAAGGCCGCAACTCCGGAGATCAAGCCGAGGGCAAATAGCGCGGCACCCAGCATGCCGAACAGGAGGAGCGGCTTCCTGGCGAATCGCAACTCGAACCACACGGCCAGCATGTCGATCACGCCAACCGGGATGCGACCGATGCCGAACTTCGACTTCCCTGCGTGCCTTGCGTAAAGCGGAACCGGAATTTCGGACACAGTGAAGCCATTCGCCACAGCCATCACGATCATGTAGCGATGCCAGTCGGGACGGGCAGGTAGCGACTCCATCACCTCGCGGCGGTAGGCCTTTACCGAGTTGAGATCCCGCACCGGAACCTTGAACAGCGAGCGGCTCAGCCGGTTGTAAATACCGGATACGAAAGCCTTATCGTAATCTCCCTGCTTGTATCCGGTTACGATGTCCGTCTCGCCGGCGAGAATTGGTGCGACGAGGCGCGGAATATCTTCCGGCTTGTATTGAAGGTCGGCTGGATAGAATACGAGTACGGAGCCGGTCGCATTCAAGTATCCGGTGCGGAGCGACTCCGCGATGCCGCGACTGGTCCGATGGCGCACGGCGCGCATGAAGGGATACCGGCCGCTCAGTTTGTCCAGCACCTGCCAGGTGTCATCATCCGAGCCGTCGTCGATCACAACGACCTCATACCGTCCCGGATCTGCAGCAAAAGCCACTGCGGCCTGTTCCATGAACAGCGGAAGGTTTTCTGCCTCGTCTTTTGCTGGAACCAGAACACTCACCAGCGGGGATGGATCGTGGGTAAGCGTTGCGCGCGTAACGGCGCCCGCCGTTGCAGTCGCCTCCGCGTGCGCCAAAGTCATATGCGCTTCCGCATCCTCGCCGAGAGAACGCCGAGCTGGTCGCGGTACTTGGCGACAGTGCGTCTCGCGATCTGAACGCCACTCTCGCGAAGGATGTTGACGATCGCCTGATCGGTGAGCGGATGCCTGGGATCCTCTTCCTGCACGAGCTTCTCGAGTTGCGCCTTGATGCCGCGGGCGGAAACGTCATCGCCATCGGACGTCGCCAGCCCCGAAGAAAAGAAAAACTTCAGTGGCAACACTCCGCGCGGAGTCTGCACGAATTTTTCGTTCGTCACGCGACTGACCGTCGACTCGTGCATGTTAATCACCTCGGCGACTTCACGAAGCGTGAGCGGCTTAAGAAACTGCACTCCCTTTTCGAAGAAGTCGCGTTGCCGATCCACTATGTAGTTCATCACCTTGAGCATCGTCTGGCGCCGCTGTTCGATCGCCTGGATCATCCAGTTGGCGGAGTTGAGCTTGTTGGAGATGAACTCCTTGTTCTCCCCGTCGAACTTTTTCTTGTCGCGAGCAATCTCCTGGTAGGCCTTGCTCAAGCGGAGGCGCGGCAGGTTGGCGTCATTGAGAAAGACGTTGTAAACCCCATCGATCTTGTCGACGATGAGGTCGGGAATGATGTAATTCTCGTCGCCCGATCTGAAACGGAGCCCCGGCTTCGGGTCGAGCTTGGCGATTTCATCGGCGGCTTTCTGCACGTCGCTGGCGCTGATTCCGAACCGTTTGGATATCTCGCTCCAGCGGTGCGCAATGAGCTCGTCGAAACAATCCCTGACCAGCCGGTACGGGACTGACTGAGTGAGGCCGGCCTCTCCGAGCTGAAGCATCAGGCATTCACGGAGATCGCGCGCTCCGACCCCAGGAGGGTCAAGCTCGTGGACCGTGGAGAGCATCGTGACTCCTTCCTCGACCGTGTACATCGGCAGGTCGGCAAGGTCGCGATCCTGACTTTCGGCGGCCTGAGTGATCATCTCGTTCACAGATTCAACAATCTGCTCCAGTGGAATTGCGAGATAGCCGTCGTCGTTGATATTGCCCAGGAACTCGTCGGCAAGCAGCATCTCGCGCGGGCTCAGCTCGAGGAGGCTCACCTGATCGCGAAGGTGATCGCTCAGATCGCGTTTGGCGACGGTCACGGGCTCGTAATACTCCCGTTCCTCGTGTTCTTCGCGGCGTCCGCCGGCAGTGTCGAACCCGTCGAGCAGAATCTCTTCCCAGTCGATCTCCTCGCCTCGCTCCTTCTCCTCGGGCGTCTCCGGGACGGCCTCCGCTTCGGTCTGCTCTTCCTCGTCTTCTTCCTCGATATCAACCAGGTCGAGGAAGGGATTGTTGAGCAGCTCCTGCTTTAGATGCTGCTGCAGGTCGAGCAAGGGCATGTAGAGGAGATCCATCGCCTGATAAAGGCGCGGATTGATCTTCAGCTCCTGTCGAAGCTGAGTTGACTGACTCATTCCTGGCTTCACGACCCCTCTCCTGCTGCCTGCACGTGTGAGAATCTCTGGCGCAAACGCGCTGTTAGGGTTGGGCCGAGGTAGATGTCGGCCACCGTGTCGTCGAAGACCAGGTCACGAACAGTGCCCGAAACATTCACCTGTCCGTCGAACATAATGTATGCACGATCAACGATGTCGAGGGTTTGCTCCACGTTGTGATCGCTGATGAGAACCCCGATGCCCCGGTGCCGCAGCCCCGCGATAATGGTCTGAATGTCGTGCACCGCGATGGGGTCGACTCCGGCGAAGGGCTCATCGAGCATCATGAACTTGGGGTCAGTGACCAGCGCGCGCGTGATCTCGAGGCGCCGGCGCTCACCGCCGGACAGGGAATATGCCTTGTTCTTGCGGAGACGCTTGATGCTGAGCTCGTCGAGGAGTTTCTCCAACCGCCGATGCCTCTCAGCCGCCGGTATCGGCAGGGTTTCGAGAATCGCCATGATGTTGTCCTCTACCGAGAGCTTCCTGAAAATCGAGGGTTCCTGGGAGAGATAGCCGATTCCCATCCGTGCACGCTGGTACATCGGCATGTTCGAGATGTCCTTTCCGTCGAGAAGTATTCTGCCTTTGTCTGGCTCTATCAGGCCGACGATCGTGTAGAAAGTTGTAGTCTTCCCGGCGCCATTCGGGCCAAGCAAGCCGACGATCTCGCCCTGCTGAAGCTTGAGTCCGACATTGTTAACGACAGCACGACGCCGGTACGTCTTTACAAGCCCCTGCGCCTCGAGAACACTTCCGCCAGCGAGAACCCGGTGCGCGGGATCGGTCTGCTCGAGCATTGAGTGCTCGCCTGTATGGCGGAACACTTCGGCGATCTCTCCCTTATTGGGAGCGATGTCGCGCCACAACGATTCGGAGAGTTGCACCTGCATGTCCGATCCGTCCAGCTCGGCATCGACCGGCTTGATGGCACCGTCACCCGCCAGGCGCGGAAGTATCGACGACTTGAGATAGGCTTCGACCTCGTCCAGACTGAGACGCCCTGCTTCGCGCTCCGCATCTTTTCCTTCCGCACGAAGCGAGCGAAGAAACTCATCGCGGTACGTGATCGCGATGCTGTGAAAAGGCGCCGATCCGTTTTGATCGGCCTGGCGAATTATCGCGCCCAGCGCGATCGACATGGACCTCTCGTCTCCCGAGAGGTTTCGAATGATCTCCCGGATGCGGGGCGAAAAATCCTCGCTGCTCACTGTGTCCGCCTGCGCGGAGCGCCGGGTACGGGTGTGTTGGATGGAGTTGGCAACTGCCCCGGCGGACGGGTACTGGCCGGAGGGGAATCGCCCGTAACAGTGGATGGCTCGAGGAATACGCCAGACGCCTGATCGGTGACGTTGACGGTGTTAACCGCCTTCTCGGCGAGTAGAACCGTGATCACTCGCCCCCTCACATAGTTGATATTCGGCAGCATCCTTCCGATGCCGCTCCCCGCAAGCTGATAGAACGAGCTCGCGTTGCCGCTGGCGATGATGCGTTTCGCCTGCGGCCTCTTTGTCGTGTCGCCGGGGGCGATGCTGTCGAACTCTGCTATGACTGAATCACCACGCATCCAATCACGCTCGGTCGAGACGATGCGGCTGGTATCGGGCACACTGTTGGCGTACGCCTTTCCGATTGCGCGGACTTCACGAAGGCGCTGACCGGGCATCACGGCATCGATCGAATCCGCCAGCACCTGTCGCTCAGGTGAGAGCGCACGCGCGCGCGACATCTTCCCCCATGCGATCACCCGTTGGATCTGATTCTCGCTCACGCGGAGATCCACGCTGTCGGCCAGCAGCTCGAGATCCTGGCTCAGCACGTGTCCCGACGGGGTGGCGACAACACGCTCCAGCAATCTGTTTCTCGAGAAGAGATCGATTACCCCGCCCGACAGAGCGAAGGGTCGCCCCTTTCTGCTTTCGACCGATGGCGTCTTCATCAGCCGCGCGAATTCGCGAAGCCCGTCGAGGAACGCAGAGTCTCCCTTCGCGATCAGGTCGGGCCGGGTGATTTCGACGTTTCCCGAAGCGTAAACGAGATTGTCCCCTTCGGCGACGAGCGAGTTGGCGACGATGTCTACCGGCTCCGGCGGCCGCGTGCCAGTTTGCCGCTGGACGACCGCCATCCGAGGCCGGCCAGTTGCAATTGTCCGGGCGAGCGGGCGAACAGTCGTCGCTCTGTAATAGTCTATCAGGGGCCCGCGAATCGTGGTGCCGGTTTGCGTCCTGACATTGACGTTGCCTTCGGCACGCAGGCGATCCTCGAGCTGAAAATAGGTCATACGGTCGGAGTCAACTCTTGCGCGGGGTTCCGTGTAGTGCACGCGACCAATGAGATATAGAACCTTCTGATCGCCGTAATACTCGGCGCTGTCGGCGATGAGCGTGTTGTCCTGACCCTCGCAGTGGTAAGTAACGCCGCCGCCCTGGAAGAAATTGTACTGGCCGCTCGGAATCTTCTGGGCGTTTGTTCTCGTGTTCCCTGAACTCGTTTCATACTGGAGCAGGCACTGCTTTGCCGGCGCCTGTGCATCTGCACGTGGCGCCGACATCGATCCTGCCGCGCCGAGGATTACCGCCGCAGTCCAGGCTCTGCGAGGTACCTTCATCGCGTCACTGCCCGGGCAGAGTCACTGCCCCTGTAGTGCCACTTTTGGTCTTGAGTATCTGGACGTTCTGCATGTTGGGGTCAGACCGGAATCCGATGCCCTCGAGGCGACGTCCCGGCTCTGTCAGAACAAATGCACTGTCACTCGATATTTCATTTTGCTGCTGATCGTACTTGAGAAGTGGCGTGGCGAGTCGGCGGCCCTCTTCGGTGATCACCACAACGTTCCCACTCGCCAGCATGGAGCCAAAGCGGCTGTTGTATGTTCCGCGCCTGGACGTGAGATAGGCGTCCCGGGCACCCGTCAGAGTATAGAAAGTCACTTCGACCTTGCGCAGCTCTATTCTCGTGTTGTCCTCGAAAAAAAAGGCGGTATCGGACAGCATTTCGGCTCGCGACAGTCCCTTGTCGGTGAGATTGAATCGGGCGCCGAACATCACCTGATCGGCCGAATCGGCGAGCGCGGAGCGCGACACAACGGGTGGTGCGGTACGGTCATCACACGCGGTGACTCCCGCCGTGATACAAATGCCAGCCAGCGCCACATGCATGAATCGGATCGGGCTCATACGACACGTGCCCGCATGAGATCGTGAAGGTGAATCACGCCGACGAGCCGATCTTCGTGGTCGACCACAGGCATCGAGATGATCCCATGCTGTTCCATGCGGTAGACGACTGCACTTCCAAGCTCATCATCGTGAGCAATGCGCGGCGTGACAGTCATGACGTTGCGAACGGGCACCGGCATGACGTTGTCTTCCCGCTCCATCAGACGCGTCAAGTCGCCCGAAGTGACGACACCGGCAACTTTCCCGTCGTCGTCGCGAACCACCGCGATGCCACGCCGCTCCGCGAGTTGAACAACCGCCTCACGCATTGTCGCGTTCGGCGAGAGAATCGGGACAAGTGCTCCGGTGACCATGACGTCTCGCACCTGCGTGAGCAGCCTTCGGCCGAGCGCGCCGGCAGGGTGGATGCGTGCGAAGTCGTCGGCCTTGAATCCTTTTTCCTCGAGCAGCGCTACGGCCAGCGCATCTCCGATGGCTAGCGCGACAGTCGTACTCGTGGTCGGAGCGAGATCATGCACGCAGGCTTCTTCGCTGACCCAGGCATCCAGGGCAACGTCGGTATGCCGGCCGAGCGCGGAGTTGGTGTCGCCAACTATGCCGATGGTGTAGACGCCGAGGCGCTTGAGATGCTCCAGCAGTGCGAGAAGCTCGTTCGATTCACCGCTCTTGGAGATCAGAATTGCAACATCGGATTTCCCCACTATTCCGAGATCCCCGTGGAGGCTCTCGGCGGGATGCAGGAAAGTCGCAGGAGTTCCGGTGGATGTCAGGGTCGCAGCAATCTTGCGACCGATGAGGCCGGACTTGCCGACCCCGGATACGATCGCCCTGCCCGTGGAGCGCGCGAGAATGTCGACTGCTGTTGCGAAATTGTCGCCGATGCGGCTTTCTGTTTGCTCGAGAGCTTCGCGCTCCATTCGCACTACCCGACGGCCACGTTCGATGATTTCCGAAGTCTTCATGCGCGCAGAGCCTCCCACACGGCAACGAGTCGCTTCAGAAGTGCCTCGAGACTTGCAAGCGGCAGCATGTTCGGTCCATCGCTTGGTGCGTTGTCCGGGTCCGGATGAGTCTCGATGAACACGCCATCCGCTCCTGCCGCCACCGCGGCGAGAGCGAGCGAAGGAATGAATTCGCGCGCTCCGCCACTTGCTCCTCCCTCGCCCATGCCTGGCCGCTGCACGCTGTGCGTTGCGTCGAAGATAACTGGACAATCAGTCGCGACCGCCATTCGCGAAAAGCCGCGCATGTCCACCACCAGGTCACCGTAACCGAAAAACGTTCCACGCTCGGTGACTGCGATCTCCGGTGAACCGGGTTTGGACTGGGCACCGCGGACTTTGTCTACGGCACCGCGCATTCCCTCTGGGTGAAGCCACTGTCCCTTCTTCACGTTTACAGCGCGGTTCGTAGCTCCCGCTGCTTCGAGCAGGTCCGTTTGGCGACAGAGAAAAGCCGGGATCTGCAACGCGTCTGCGACTTGCGCGGCGCCGGCACACTGTTCTGGCAGGTGAACGTCGGTGATGACCCGCATTCCAGTTGCATCCTTGACGCGGCGTAGTGCCTCGAGGCCCTCATGAACGCCCGGTCCGCGAGCAGCGCCGCGTTTGGAACGATTGGCCTTGTCGAAACTTGCCTTGAACACGATTCCGCCCGGTACCATCGGCGACAGGCGCGCCAGTTCCTCCGCGATCGACACGTTGAGGGCATCGCCCTCGACGACACATGGCCCGGCAAGAACGAACAACCTGTCCCGCGGAAAGAGGTCAGCCACCTACTGCGCCTTCTCCATGCTCGCCTGCTTGCGCCCCGTGCGCTGCTTCTTCGACTCCACCGCTGCACCAATGAAGCTGGCGAACAGAGGATGTGGCCGGGTCGGGCGCGACTGCAACTCGGGGTGAAACTGGCAGCCAATGAACCATGGATGTGTTTGAAGTTCCACTATCTCGACAAGTGAGCCGTCGGGTGAAAGTCCGCTGAGGGTGAGACCGTGCTCTACGAACGCGTCGCGATATGCGTTGGAGACTTCGTAGCGGTGTCGATGCCGCTCGCTCACCTGGGGCTGTCCGTAGATCGCCGCCGCGCGAGTCCCCTGTCCGAGCCGGCAGGGATAAGCGCCGAGCCGCATGGTACCACCCATGTCGGTCACATGCTGTTGCGACTCCATGAGCGAGATAACGGGATTGGAGCATTCCGGCGCGAACTCGCTCGAATGGCTGTCGTCGAGGCCGATAACGTTACGCGCAAACTCAATGATAGCTGTCTGCATTCCGAGGCAGATTCCGAAGAACGGAACTCCGGCCTCGCGGGCGTATCGAATAGCCTCGAGCATTCCTTCTATGCCGCGGACGCCGAAGCCACCCGGAATGAGTACGCCATGGTAGTCTGCCAGAAGCTCACGCGTCTTCTCCCGCCCGGTGAACATGTCACTGGCCAGCCACGAGATATCCACTCCGACATCGTTGGCGATGCCTCCGTGGATGAGCGCCTCCTGAACACTCTTGTACGAGTCGATCAGCTCTGTGTATTTCCCGATGACGGCAATCTTTACGCGATCCGAAGGATCGACGATTCGGCGCACCATCGCGCGCCATGGGCCAAGATCAGGCGCCTTCCTCCCCAGGAGGCCGAGCCGATGCATCACCCGCTCGTCGAGACCCTGCTCGTGGAACGTGAGTGGAATCTCGTAAATGGTCGGCACGTCCCTGCTTTCCACGACCGCCCCGAAGTCCACATTGCAGAACAGTGCGATCTTGCGTTTCACCTCTTCAGACAAAGCCCGTTCGCTTCTGCAAATGAGAATGTCAGGCTGGATTCCGATCTCCATGAGCTCGCGAACCGAGTGCTGCGTCGGCTTCGTCTTCACTTCTCCCGCGGCAGCGATGAACGGTACGAGTGTGAGGTGGATGAAGATCGCGTTCTCGCGCCCGATCTCGTGGCGGAACTGGCGGATCGCCTCCAGAAAAGGAAGAGACTCGATGTCACCGACTGTCCCACCGATCTCGACAATTACAACGTCGCTTTCCGGCGCAAGCCGCTTCATCGCAGCCTTGATTTCGTCGGTCACGTGCGGAATTACCTGGACGGTCGAGCCCAGGTACTCCCCGCGACGCTCTTTCGTGATGACGTTGAGATAGATGCGGCCAGTTGTCACGTTGTTCGGCTGGGCCAGCGAGCGGTCGATGAATCGCTCGTAGTGGCCGAGGTCGAGATCGGTTTCCGCGCCGTCATCCGTGACGAAAACCTCACCGTGCTGAAACGGCGACATCGTGCCGGGATCGACGTTGAGGTACGGATCGAATTTCATTATTGTCACGCGCATGCCGCGCTCGACGAGGAGCCGCCCGAGAGATGCGGCAGCGATTCCCTTCCCGAGCGACGAGACTACGCCGCCGGTGACGAAGATGAAGCGCGTCTGCTGCTTTGACTGGGGCTGCATGTGGTTACCGTCCAGCGATGAATTCCTGCCACCGTGCATTCGCGCGGCTCAGGTCGTCTTCAGTATCGATGCCGCTCGCAGGCGGCTCGTCGGCGATGGCAACGCCGATCGGAATACCGGCGGCCAGCGGTCTCAATTGTTCAAGGCGTTCCGTATTCTCGAGTGGATGAGGCGGCAGAGCTACCCACTGTTCCAGTGCTTCCCTCGAATACGCATAAACTCCTATGTGCTGCAGCATTCTCATCTCGTTCGAACCAATCGCCTCGTGGTCACGCACGAAGGGAATCCCTGCGCGTGAGAAGTAGAGTGCCCGGCCGTCGTCGCCGATCACGACTTTCACGACGTTAGGATTGTCGGCGATTTCCCACGGCGCAGGCGACGCGGATGTACCGAGCGGAAACCGGCCGGACGTAACCATCTCGGCGGCTCCCTTGACTGCCTGAACCCCGATGAACGGTTCATCGCCTTGCACGTTCATGATCGCGGCGAAGTCCTTGAAGCGAGGCATTCGCGCCACTTCCGCAACGCGGTCCGTGCCCGAGACATGTTGGTGTCCCGTCATTACGCAATCGGCGCCCGCATCCCGGGCCGCTATGGCAACCCTTTCCTCGTCGGTGGCCACGACGCATTCATCGGCGAAGTTCATCGCTGAAACGCGCTGCCACACCCGGACCACCAGGGGCACACCGGCTAAAAGGCGGAGCGGTTTCTGGGGGAGGCGAACCGCGGCGAGGCGCGCCGGAATAACCACGAGCGTCCTCATCCAGCACCAATTTTCGCGCGGTCGGCTGCAAAAGTCACGCCAGTAAATATACCTCCGGTAACCGCTGGGCGCGAGGACGTAAAATCAATCATGGACGCCACTTCCCCCTCTTCGCCTCGTCAGAATGAGAGCGAGAAGCCAATCGAAGTGGCGTTTCTCCGGGAGTATGGTGTCTTCCTGTAATTCGGATCGACGTGATACTCGGCCTTGATCAGCTTGACGCCCACACCGATGCCAATGTTCTGGATGAGTGCAGGAAGGCTGTCCACTCCCGCGGCGCCCGCTGCATAGCGGAGCGTGATCACCGGTGCACCAACAAATGGCAGCAACGGCCGAGTAAGCGGCACGCTGTATTCTCCTTCGACATACAGCAAACGGTCGCCGCCGAGGGCAAGCAAATCAACCGTGGCGAGCGTGCCCGCTCCACCCAGGTACGCGAAACGTTGAGGCGGCGGGTCTTCATCGCCAAAGCCAAACACCGCGTGACCACGGAAGTCAAAATGCTGCGTGCCGAACGTCGGGAACACCGACTTTCCATCCATTGTGATCTGAGCGAACCCACCGCCATCGCTGCCGGAACCAGGGGGGCCGTCGAACATCAACTCGGCCGCGGTGGAAAGGCGCGCCGTGACGTCCTTGAGCTCGTACTTGATGTTCACTGCGGCAAGCGCAGACGTCGCCCGACCTTTGGCGATCGCGGGGTTTACGCGCCTCATCTTGAGACTGTCTGTTCTCCCAAATACGCTCCATGGAGCGGAAGTGTGGCGAGCCTGAGAGCCTGTGGACCACGCATTCTCGTGCAGCACGCCCACGCTTGGGCGCAGCGTCACAGCGCCTGAGACCACATCTCGCGCCAGCTCTACTGTAGCCCGATCTGCGCGAAAATAGTTGCGCGCATCGCTGCCGACGCCCAGCGACGCGGCGCTGTTGATGATGTCCGATCGTATCCATGAATCGTTGGTAAACGTCGCACGACCTCCAACGAGGGTGAGATCGTAGCGCTCCGCGATCCGCGCTGTCGCCTTGATCCGCGGGTCGAAGGCACCGAGGTGGGTGCGGTACGTGATGGTGGGATCAATGACGACGCGACCGTTTCCAAGACTTATAATCGGCCCCCAGGGCAAGGCAACCCCATCCACCCGATTGTACGCAGGAATGCGGAGACCGACGCCGAGCGGCAGCGTTATTGGGCCACTGTCGTAATCGACGTAACCGGTGTCGAGCGGTTCCTTTGAACTCGATGGCGTTGCTGTCGCCTGTGCACCTGCATTCATCGTGAACAAGGCAATTGCGATTGCCGCGCTCGCCGCTATTCTCGCGTTCATCGCGACAGATCCAGAAAATTGCCGAGCAGGTCTTTGCCACACTGTGTCATCACAGACTCCGGATGAAATTGGACTCCCCAAACCGGATTGACCCGGTGTCTGATGCCGTGTATCTCGGTCGCGTCGCCGACGCCCCAGGCCAGCACTTCCAGCTCGTCCGGAAGCGACGCCGCATTCACGGTGAGAGAATGATATCGCATAACTTCGAGCGGCGAAGGAAGACCCGAGAAAAGGTCGCGGCCCGAGTGTTCTATCCGGGACGTCCTCCCATGCATGAGTTGCGGGGCGCGAACTACCTGCCCGCCATACGCTTCCGCAATGGCCTGGTGCCCCAGGCAGACGCCGAGGATCGGGATGCTCGCGCCGAGTTGTCTCACCATTGCGATACTCACGCCTGCATCGGCCGGCGTACCAGGCCCCGGCGAGACGACAATGCGCGACGGTGCCATCGCCTCGATGTCCTCCACCGACATCTCGTCATTGCGCTTCACTATCGGATCAGCCCCGAGTTCACCAAGGTACTGGACCAGGTTCCAGGTGAACGAGTCGTAATTGTCGATTACGAGAATCATGCGCGCGGATGGTACTGCTTGTGAACGGCACGCAGATATTCCCTGTCCACGTGAGTGTATATCTGCGTGGTCGAGATATCGGCGTGACCAAGCATCTCCTGCACGGCGCGAAGGTCGGCCCCGCCCTCCAGCAGGTGGGTGGCGAATGAATGGCGAAGGGTATGCGGAGACACAGGCTTGGTGATTCCGGCGATGTCTACATACTTCCGCAGAATTTTCCATGCGCCCATCCGTGACAACGGCTCTCCGCGCGCGTTGAGGAAGAGAATCCCCTTCCCCTTGCCGCGCTCCAGCCTGGGACGCAGCTCGCGCAGATAAATCGCGGTTGCGCCGATCGCGCGCCTCCCAATCGGAACGAGACGCTCCTTCGACCCTTTCCCGAAAACCCGCAACAGGTGGTCGTCCATCAACACATCACGGATCGATAGACCGATCCATTCCGACACGCGGAGCCCGGCACCGTAGGCCAGCTCGAGCATTGCGCGATCCCTGAATGCCAGCGGCTCGTCGAGTGAGGGAGCGCTCACGAGTCGCTCCGCTTCCTCGACAGTCAGGACTTCGGGCAGCGTGCGCCACCGCTTTGGCGCCTCGAGCCTCTCGCTGGGATCGCGCACCAGTTCGCCTTCGGCGAGCATGAATCGAAAGTAGCTTCGCACCGCCGATACGTTGCGTCGGATGGACGACGGCGTAAGCCCAAGATCCTTGAGGTGATATACGAATTCGCGAAGAACGCGCGCGGTCGCATCGGCGGGGGTTCGGGCACCCTTCGCGACACAAAACGTAGCGAATCGTGCCATGTCCCTGAGGTAGGCCTCGGTAGTTCTCGGCGACGCGCCCTTCTCGACCGTCAGGTAATCCTGAAACCGCTCGAGCTGGAACGGCCGCGAAATGTCGTCAGAGAGCCTCGGTGCCTTCACGGCTTTGGCGGCTTTCTCTTGCGGCGAATCAGGTAGATCGCCGTCACCACCACCACAAGCCCTGCGGCCGCGAGGGAGATGATTTTCCCTGAACGCAGCACCGATGCATAGAGAACGTCCCAGTTGGAGCCGGCGCGGAACGCAACGAAGGTGATGAATGCGAACCAGATTCCCGAAGCGGCCGCGACGGCCAGCGCAACCGGAAGCGCCGGTAGCTTCATCGCGCCCGCGAACGGCGGCACAACGGCACGAACCGCGGGCAGAAAGCGACTGATGAACAAGGCGGGAAGGCCATACCGTCCATAGAGGGCCATCAGGCGCTGCTCGGCCCCCTTGCCAGCCCATCGCTCGAGGCGCGACATGAACGCGCCTGAGCCATAGCGGCGGCCAACGTAATACATGAGTGCCGCGCCAGAAAGATTCCCGAGCCAGGAGGCCAGAAACGTGCTGTATGGCGACGCCTTGCCGCGTGCGGCAAGGAAACTCCCGAACGCGACCACCGCATCTGCCGGGAATGGCGGGAAAATATTCTCTACCGCCGAGATCACGAAGATCGACACGTAGAGAGCCGCTATTGGGAGCTCACTCAGCCAGCCGATGATTCCGTCAACCCCCATTAGGGGCTTCCGTCGGAATCGCGGAATAGAGTGGCAACGGCGATGCAGCCCAGCCCCTCCTCGCGACCAATCCAGCCCATGCCCTCGTTGGTCTTTCCCTTCACACTGACGTCGTCTACGCTCACGCCCAGACTTTGCGCGAGCGAAGCTCGAATTGCATCACGAAATCTCGCAATCTTCGGTTGTTCGGTGATCACGGTGATGTCGGTGTTGACTACCGAGTATCCCCTCGCGGCTACAAGTGCCACTGCGGCGCGAAGCATTTCCATCGAGTCGCGGCCTTCGTTCAGAGGGTCCGTGTCAGGGAACATGTCTCCGATGTCGCCCGCGGCCGCAGCGCCGAGAATTGCATCGGTGAGCGCGTGCGCGACGGCGTCCCCGTCAGAGTGGCCAGCAAGATGGATGTGGAGGGCAACTTCGACCCCGCCCAGCAACATGCGACCGCCGTCCGCGAAACGATGCGAGTCGTAGCCTATGCCGGTGCGGAACCCTGCATTTCGCGTCGAGCGGTCAGGCGCATCGCCTGAAGCGGGCATTACGTCAATCCGTGTAGCGCTTGATGGCGAGCGTGGTGTTGTGCCCACCGAAGCCGAAGCTGTTGCTGAGCACGGCGGTAACGTCGCGCTGCGCGGCCTTGTTGGGAGTGTAGTCGAGATCGCATTCGGGATCGGGCGTCTGATAATTGATCGTCGGCGGAATCAAGCTGTTGTTGATCGCGAGGGTGCCGATCACCAGCTCCACCGCTCCCGCTGCACCAAGCATGTGGCCCGTCGCGGACTTGGTCGAACTGACGCTTACGGACCTCGCGTGCTCTCCGAACACGGCCTTGATTGCCGCGGTCTCGTTCATGTCGTTGGCGGGGGTCGAAGTCCCATGGGCGTTTATGTACTGAATGTCGGCGGGGGTCAGGCCGGCGTCTTTCAGCGCTCGCTTCATCGCCCGCTGTGCACCCTCGCCGTTGGGTGCCGGAGCGGTGAGATGATACGCATCGCCCGTAGCACCATATCCAACAACCTCGGAATAAATCCTGGCTCCTCGCGCCCTGGCGTGCTCGAGCTCCTCGAGAATGAGAACTGCACCGCCCTCGCCCATTACAAATCCATCGCGAGTAGCGTCGAACGGACGCGACGCCGTTTCCGGGCTGTCGTTGCGTTCGGACAGAGCCTTCATGTTCGAGAATCCGCCGACAGCCATGGGTGTGACCGTAGCTTCTGAGCCGCCCGTAATCATCACATCCGCGTCGCCGTACTGGATGATTCGATACGCGTCGCCGATCGCGTGGGCGCTCGTAGCGCAGGCGGAAACCGTGGCGTAGTTCGGGCCTTTGGCACCGAACTGCATGGAAACGACACCGGCGGCAATGTCGGAGATGAACATCGGAATGAAGAACGGCGAGATCTTGCTTGGGCCGCGCTGACGATAGACGTCGTGCTGCTCCTCGAAAATCTTGAGGCCGCCGATACCGCTTCCGATCACGACTCCGGTGTTGAACGGATCGTATCCGGTACGATCCCCGAAACCGGCGTCGTCCATCGCCTGCTTCGCGGCAGCGACGGCATACTGTGTGAACTGATCGGCGCGCTTCGCTTCTTTCCGGTCCATGAAATCGAGCGGATCGAAGCCCTTCACTTCGCAAGCAAAGCGAACGTCGAACGTGCTTGCGTCGAAATGCGTGATCGGTGCCGCTCCAGAGCGCCCTTCGATGAGCGAGCGCCACATCGTCGCCACGTCGTTACCGACCGGCGTCACGGCTCCCATCCCCGTGACGACGACTCTACGCTTCATTACGCGGGAATCTTGCTGTTGAGATAGCCAAGCGCGTCACCCACCGTGCGGAGCTTCTCCGCGTCTTCGTCCGGGATATCGATGTTGAATTCCTTCTCGAACTCCATCACCAGCTCGACGATGTCGAGGCTGTCAGCGCCAAGATCTTCGATGAAGCTCGCCTCGTTGGTGAGCTTCTCGCGCTCGACTCCGAGCTCCTTTTCGATGATGTCCTTAACCTTCTCCGAGTTATCGGCCATGATGCAAAACCTCGTGTCTGTGGTGAGTTGGAGAAATATAGTTAACTGATGTGGTGGCAGAAAGTTACGTGGCGTCGCATGCGCCGGTGTTCACATCACCATGCCGCCATCCACGACGATTACCTGCCCGGTGATGTACGAAGCGTGGTCCGACGCCAGAAAAACGACCGCGGCGGCAATGTCTTCCGGCCTGCCCAGCCGCTCGAGCGGAATCAGTCCGCTCAGCGCCGAACGCGCCTCGGAGGTCATCGCCGCCGTCATTTCGGTTTCGATGAAACCAGGGGCGATCGCGTTGACCAGAATGTTGCGCGACCCGAGCTCTTTGGCGACGGATTTCGTCAGCGCGATGAGGCCTGCCTTGCTGGCCGCGTAGTTCGCCTGCCCCTTGTTTCCATTCAACCCGACGATGCTGGCCATGTTGATGATGCGGCCAGAGCGTTTCTTCATCATCCCGCGTGAAGCGGCACGGATGGTCGCGAAGGCCCCCCGCAGGTTTGCGTTGAGCACGTCGTTCCAGTCCTCGTCCTTGAGACGCATTACGAGATTGTCCCGGGTAAGGCCTGCATTGTTGACGAGAATGTCGATGCCGCCGAAGGCCTTCTCGACATCGCTGATGAGCGTCGTCACCGCACCGGTGTCGGCGACATCCGCAGCGAATCCAGCCGCGCCCCGGCCGATCTCGGCGGCGACGGCTTCGGCCCGCGCCTTGTCGCGGCCGACTACCGCGACGCGCGCACCGCTATCGGCGAGCGCCTGCGCGACGGCGCGACCAATACCGCGAGTGCTGCCCGTCACCAATGCGGTCTTCCCTGTCAGATCGATGTTCATGCGGCAAGCCGGCTGAAGAGTTTGTCTACGTCCGCGGGAGTTCCACACGCGAGTCCCCTTGCCGCCGGGACGATTCGCGTTAAAAGACCAGTGAGAACACTGCCCGGCCCCATCTCCACATACAGAGCTTCGGGATGCAATGCACCGATTTTCGCAATTTCTCCAGCCCACCGGACCGGCGAGGTGAGCTGTGTGGTAAGAAGCTCGCGCGCATGGGACGATGATTCCGAAGGTTGCTCGGTGACATTCGAGAACACCGGGAATGCCGGCTCGGCAAAGTCGCATGCGTCCACCGCCTCGCGAAAACCCGCGACAGCCGGCTCCATCAATGGCGAGTGGAAAGCACCGCTCACCGGTAAACGCACCGCGCGCCTGGCGCCGTTGAGCCTGGCGAGTTCCATCAGTCGCTCGACCCCGCCCACCTCACCCGAAACCACAATTTGTTCCGCGGTGTTGTAGTTGGCGGGAACCACGAGCCCTCCGCTTCGGGTCGCGAGTTCGCACAACGACTCGATCGAATCATCCAGCTGGCCCAATACCGCGGCCATCGCCCCCGGGCGGGTGACGCCGATTTCGTACATGAGCTGGCCACGACGGCGTACAAGACGCGCAGCGTCGACGAGCGTCGTGCAGCCCGCAGCATGATATGCCGTGTGCTCGCCCAGTGAATGGCCCGCCGCTGCGCGAACACGGGAACCCAGAGCTTCCCTTACAACTGCCCAGACAGCGGCACCGTGCGCAAGCAACGCGGGTTGGGCGTTTAGCGTCGCGGTCAGGTCGTCCGCGGGGCCCTCGAAGCAAAGAGTACTCAGCGCGAACCCCAGCGCATCGTCGACTTCCTCGAAGGTACGGCGCGCAACGGGAAATGCTTCGGCAAGATCCTTCCCCATGCCCGGCTTCTGCGAGCCCTGGCCGGGGAACAGCAGCACGACATCCATGGCTCTAGAAGCGGATGATCATGGACGCCCAGGTAAAACCCGCGCCGAAGGCGACGAGAAGCACCGTGGTGCCGTCCCCGATAATTCCCTTTTCCACCGCTTCGTCGATCGCAATGGGAATCGAGGCCGATGACGTATTTCCGTAACGATCGACGTTGACGTAGACCTTGTCCATCGGAATGCTCGAGTGTTTGGCGGTCGCCTCGATGATGCGGACGTTGGCCTGATGAGGAATGAGCAGGTCGATATCGGCGCCAGTGAGCCGCGCTGAATCGAGCGCGCGGTCGGCGGCTTCCGACATTGATCGCACGGCGTGTTTGAAGACTTCGCGGCCCGCCATCCTGACCAGGTGGCTGCGATCCTCGAGCATGGCCACCGTCATCGGTTGCGTCGCTCCGCCGCCTGGGCGATAGAGGAGATCCGCGAGTTGTCCGTCGCTGCGCATGAATGTGGAGAGGATCCCCTTCCCGGTGCGCGAGCGCTGAAGAATCGCGGCGCCGGCGCCATCGCCGAAGAGAACGCAGGTAGCGCGATCCTTCCAATCAATGATGGAACTCATCTTTTCGGAACCAACAACGAGAATCGTTTCCGCCACTCCCGACGCGATCATTCCCTCGGCCACAGTCATGCCGTATAGCCATCCTGAGCAGGCGGCGCCGATGTCGAAGGCCGCGGCGCGCGAGGCACCGAGTTGGGCCTGAAGGTCTACTGCAGTCGCGGGAAGAAGCCGGTCGGGCGTCGCCGTGCTGAGGATGATCATGTCGAGCTGGCCGGGATGCACGCCAGCTCTCTCCATCGCGCTTCGCGCAGCCGTGGCGGCCATCGAGCACGTGGTGTCTCCTTCCCTGGCGATATGACGTTCGACGATTCCCGAGCGCTCTACGATCCACTCATGCGATGTGTCGATGCCGATCGAAGCGAAGTCGTGATTGGTCATCACGTGCGCCGGAATTCCCCTTCCCGTGCCAGCGACTGCGGCAATCGGACGCTTCACGACACCGCCCTGGTCTCGACTGACATGCGGTCGGTCTCGACGAACCTCTCGGCAATTCGCTCATTCATCTTCGTCTCGACGGCGCGAGCGGCGGCAGCGACAGCGTTCTTGATCGCACGCGGGGTGGAGTTGCCGTGGCAGATCATGCTGACGCCGCGAACGCCGAGGAGCGGCGCGCCGCCATATACCGATGAATCAAGAGCCCCCAGCGCTTTCTTGACACGGGCCATGTCGATTCCCGGGTCGCGCTCGAGCATGCCCGTGATCATCGGCATGACTCCTTCGTAGAACTTGAGAACGATGTTGCCGGTGAAGCCGTCGCAGACGATTACATCGAGCGGACCGCGATGGTTGCCACCCGATGGAAGGTCGCAACCTTCCACATTTCCCTGGAAGTTGAAGCCGGCCGAACCGAAAAGTGCGTGTGCTTCCTTTGACACTGCGTTTCCCTTGGAGTCCTCCTCACCGATGCTGAGCAGCCCCACGACGGGATCCTTGCGGCCGAGCACACATTCGGCATAGACGGCGCCAAGCCAGGCGAACTGAACCAGCT
Organism: Gemmatimonadaceae bacterium; assembly: GCA_046593165.1. GTDB lineage: Bacteria > Gemmatimonadota > Gemmatimonadetes > Gemmatimonadales > Gemmatimonadaceae > UBA4720. The sequence goes on along the minus strand of JBKJRW010000004.1, from coordinate 23,685 downwards.
CGATGGGCGAGCAGTCGACGTTCGCGCCGGAGTCCAAAAAAACCACGGGGTCGCGCGAAGTGGGCAGAATTGTGGATACCGGGGGTCGCTTCAGCCCGGGGTGCAGGCCCAGGAGGACGGTCGATACGGCCATCTGTGCTCCGGTGTTGCCCGCGGAGACGAAAGCGTCCGACTTGCCATCGACCTGCAGCTTCAATCCGATGGCCATCGGATTGTTGGGCTTCTTGCGAAGGGCTGCAGTCGGCCGTTCGGCCATGTCGATATTGTCCGTCGCTTCGACAATCTGGATGCGATCGCGCACATGGGCGCACGCCGCAAGCTCGCCATCGAGGAGCTCGGAGAGATGCGTTTCGATTGTGGTTGTCTGCCCGACGAGCTGCACCGTGTGATTGTGGAGCTCATCGAGTGCCAGTAGCGCTCCTGCGATAGGGGCCCGGGGTGCGAAATCGCCCCCCATGGCGTCCAACGCGATGCGCGCCAAGACTACGCTTCCCTGGCGGCTACTCTCTGTTCCCCGTCGTAGTACCCGCACTCTTCGCAGACGTGGTGGGGGCGCTTCATGCTCTGGCAACGCGGGCATTTCTGGATCGCGATCGCCGGAGCGGTCTTGTGCGTGTTGCGGGCGCGCTTTTTTCTCTTGGAGGTGCGGCGCTTTGGAACGGCCATGGTCGTGTCGTAAGTTGAGTGTAGTGCTTTCAGGGGAGCTGGTCGCGGATCGCCCGCAACGAGTCCCAACGGCTTTCGGTCGGTACCGGCGCGCAGTCGCACGCTCCGGCGTTCAGATCGGTCCCGCAGGTGGCGCAAATTCCCTTGCAGTCTTCGCGACAAAGCACGAATCCCGGCGCGGCAAGAAGCCACACTTCACGCACGGCCGAACGCAGGTCGAGCGACATTGCATGCGAGTCGAACGGATAGACATCCGGATCATCCGCGCTGTCATCACCCTCGGAAGAAAAGATGAAGTGTGCCTGCTCCTTCACCTGTACCGCAACTTCCGTAAGGCAACGGCTACAAGGTATGAGCGAGTCTCCGCTCATGCTGCCGCTGAAGTAGAAGCGGGACGCGCCCGCCGCCGATAACCGGCCTTCGACTTTGATGGGTTTCGCGGGACGCGAGTCGCCGACCTCCCACACCGGATCGTCCGGAGTGAGCTGCCCATCGACAAGCGCCGCCTGCGACTCCAGAGAACGGATGTCAAACGACAGCATAAGTTGTTAAAATTAGCGACGTTAGGGTGCTTCGGAAAGTCCTCGGCAGGCCAACTTCAGCCAGCCTGGATTATCTCCGACTCGGCAAAGAAGAATCTCGCTTCCCTCTCGGCATTTTCGTCGGAATCCGAGGCATGGATCGCGTTCCTCTCCTTCGACTCCGCAAAAAGCTTTCGCACTGTGCCCTCAGCGGCCTCGGCTGGATCGGTTGACCCGATTGCCTCCCTGAGTGAGAGAACCGCATTGTCCTTCTCCAGCACCATAGGCATACACGGGCCCGATGTCATGAATTTCACGAGCGACCCATAAAACGGCCGCTCCCTGTGCACCTCATAGAATGCCCCGGCCTGCGCTTCTGTCATTCTCATGACGCGGGACGTAATGACCTTGAACCCGCCGGTCTCGAGGTGTGCGAGAATCTTGCCTGCCTTTCCGGCACCGAATGCGTCAGGCTTTACGATGGTGAGTGTCCTGCTGCCAGCCATGTATATGTCCCTTATGTGTTTAGTTAAGCTTGCCTGAGAAGTTGCACGACATCGATCGGACGCCGCGCAACGCCGATTCCGGCGTCCTCAAAAGCTTCGATTTTTTCAGCGGCAGTGCCTGCCGAGCCCGAGATGATCGCGCCTGCGTGACCCATGCGGCGACCGGGAGGGGCGGTCTGGCCAGCGATGAACCCAACCACCGGCTTCGTCATCTTCTCCTTCACGAATTTCGCCGCCTCCTGCTCATCAGTTCCGCCAATTTCCCCGATCATTACGACCTTCTCCGTGTCCGGATCCGCCTCGAAGGCGGCCAGGCAGTCGATGAAATTCGTTCCGTTAATCGGATCTCCTCCGATTCCAACGCAGGTCGTCTGGCCCATGCCCGCTCGCGTCATCTGGAAGACCAGTTCATACGTCAGTGTGCCAGAGCGGCTCACCAGGCCGATGGGGCCGGGCGTGCAGATTCGCCCAGGTATGATCCCGACCTTCGACTTTCCGGGCGAGATGAGACCCGGGCAGTTCGGCCCGAGCAGACGTGCTCCTTTTTCCTTTACGAAGGGATAGACGCGCGTCATGTCGAGCACCGGAACCCCTTCGGTAATGCAGACGATGAACGAGATTCCCGCTCCCGCCGCCTCCATGATTGCGTCGGCCGCAAACACAGGGGGCACGTAAATAACCGTCGTGTTCGCCCCCGTCTCGCTGACCGCCTGCCGGACTGTGTTAAAGATGGGAACCTTGTCATCGAACTTCTGACCGCCCTTGCCCGGCGTCACTCCGCCCACGACCTGAGTGCCGTATTCGATCATCTGGCGAGTGTGGAACGAGCCATCGCGGCCGGTGATACCCTGCACCAGCAGCCGGGTGCTTTTGTCGATGAAAACGCTCACGCTGCCTTCCCGGTTGCGAGTGAAACGGCCTTCTGAACAGCCTCATCCATGTCGGTCATTGCAGAAAACCCGTTCTCCTGAAGGATCTTGAGGGCGATCTCTTCGTTGGTGCCGGTGAGCCGGATAACGATGGGCACCTTGAGGGGGTTCTGCTTCGTTGCGGTAACAATTCCGTTGGCGACGTCGTCGGTGCGAGTTATGCCACCGAAGATGTTGAACAGAATAGCCTTCACGTTCGGGTCCGAAGTGATGATGCGAAGGGCATTCACGACCTTTTCGGGATTTGACGAGCCGCCAATGTCGAGAAAATTCGCCGGCTCGCCCCCGTAGTACTTCACGAGGTCCATCGTTGCCATCGCGAGTCCGGCGCCGTTGACCACACAGCCTACATTTCCGTCCAGTTTGATGAACGTCAGGTTCGCCTTGCGCGCTTCGACTTCGCTTGGCGCCTCGGACGATTCGTCGCGCAGGGCCTCGATGTCGGGGAGGCGGTCGAGCTCGTTGTCGTCGATGACCATCTTCGCGTCGAGCGCGACAATGTCGCCGGAGGGCGTGGTTACCAGTGGATTGATCTCAGCGAGCGAGCCGCCACTCCTGATGAACGCACCATAGAGCTGCTGCATGATTTTCGCCGCCGCCCGCGCCTTCTTGACGTCGTTGTAAAGGAAGAAGCCCATCTCCATCGCCTCGTACGCCTGAAGACCGAAGCGTGGATCGACGGGAAGGCGCATTATCTTCTCAGGGGTCTTCTCGGCCACTTCCTCGATGTCGATGCCACCGGCGGGGCTCACCATGAAGACGGGCATCTTCGAGGCGCGGTCCACAATGACGCCCACATACGCTTCGGATTCGATGTCCGCCGCGGGAGTGACCAGAACTTTTTGCACGGGCAGATCCTTGATCGTAAGCGCGAGGATCGTCTGCGCGATTTCGCGTGCCTCCTCGGGGGTTTTCGCGAGCTTTACGCCCCCTGCCTTGCCACGACCTCCGGCATGCACCTGAGCCTTGATTACCACCGTACCGCCAAACTTGCGGGCGATCGACTCGGCTTCGGCGGCCGTCGTGGCGACCTCGCCAGGCGGGATAGGAATACCTGCGTTCCGGAATATTTCCTTCGCCTGATACTCGTGGATGTTCACACGTTCTCCGCTCCGCGCTACGGCGCGCGGTTGATGGGTTCTTTTTAACGAATCAGGAAGTTAACGGGCTATGGTAGTCCCCGCGCGCCCATGGACTGCCTCAGCTCCGCGGCTCAATTCGGTGATGATCGCGCGTCCTCCGGTGTGGCGCACGTAGTCGACCGCAGCTCTTACCTTGGGTGCCATGCTCCCCTCGCCAAACGCGCCTTCGCTGTCCAAAAGGGAGGCCTCTGAAGCCGAAAGGGACGTCAGCGCGCGCTGTGTTGGCTTTCCCCAATCGACATACACCGCGTCGACATCGGTAAGAATTACGAAGAGCTCAGCGTGCAGGTCGCGTGCGAGTACAGCCGCGGCGAAGTCCTTGTCTACCACTGCGTCAACGCCCTCGAGACCGAGAACCGGATCGACATGTACAGGGATTCCGCCACCGCCACAGGCGATGACGATTGTGCCCTCATCCACGAGCTGCCGGATGATTCCGATCTCGTGAATGGCCAGTGGCGTGGGACTTCCAACGACGCGTCGCTGGTGACCTCGCGGATCGATCTTCACTGGATGGCCTTCCGCTAGAAGCCGCGTCGCGCGTTCCGCCGGGATGGCGTGACCGATGAACTTGGTCGGGTTGGACAAGGCCGCGTCACCCGGGTCGACTTCGACCTGCGTCATCAACACGGCGACGCGGCGCTCACTTCCCGCCATTCGCAACGCGTTCTCGACCGACTGCTGAATCATGTAACCGATCCACCCAGCGGTGCTGGCCACAAGTACGCCGAGTGGCAGCGGGGCCACCTCCGCCCTCGCGATTTCGTTTCTGACCAGCTCGTCACCGACCTGAGGCCCGTTGCCGTGAACGATGCACAGATTCCATCCCTCTACAGCGAGGTCTACGATCGGCCCGAGACTCTCTCTCGTGTGGCGGAATTGATCGGCGATAGTGGACCGCTCGCCGGGTGGAGACAGCGCGTTGCCGCCGAGCGCTACGACTGCGGTCCTCGAAGGTGGTTTCATCTTTGGGTTGGGCTTTGCGGAGTTACGACCGCGCCGAGCGAATCCCAGGCAGCTCCAAACGACTGGAGATTTCCCGCGGCAAGCGCAGCCCGCATGCGGGCGTACAGTCTGGCCACTTCGCCTCTGAAGGCCGCGTCAGTGGGTGGGAGGTGAGTCCCCGTGGCGATACTTCCGGGCGAGCCGGGCGCGGCTGTCAGCTCGTCGAGAATGTCCGGCGTACCAGCGCGGAAGTTCGCTGGAAAATGTTGACGCCATGCGGTCGCGATGGGATCAGGCGCGGCGGCCGGCACCATGATCACCCTTCCGGTTGCGGCGTTAACGAGCGCGGTTGCACTGTGGCGGAAATACGACCGTTCCTCGCCCGCCAGAACAAAGCGCTTGCTCAAGGGATACGTCGATGATGCCGAGTAGAGCTCCACGATCCACACCAGTGAATCACCAAGAAATGCCGGAAGGACATCGCTACCCTGCGCATACACCGGCGCGAGCGCATTCACCCGCTGCCGCACGTCGCGCCGTCGTGCGATTCGTGAATTCGCAGGATCATCGCTCCATGCCAGGTCGAGCCGCTGTTCAGCCCACGCGAGGGCGAGGCGCCGGAGTCCACCTCCCAGCCGGGGTGCCGCAGCCGCCGGTCCATTCCGTACGAGTGCCGCGCTGGTCGCGCCCGGAAAAACCAGTGCGCTGTCCCTGGCCCGCGCCGTCAGTTGTGCCACCCTGGCGGAGTCGGACAACGAATCGAAGCGCCCAACTTCGAGCGGGACAGTTTGCGGCGCATCGCGCGGGAATCCGTAGGCGCGTGCATTGAAGGCGGCGCGCGTGGCGGTGTATGGGGCCCGTCGCGCCGTCTCGACGGTTGACGAATCCAGCTGGCCCACAATTGACGGAAGGATCAGATCCAGCGCAATCGAAAAAATGAGAACGGCACTGATCGTGAAGAAACCAGCCCGCACCTGCCCGGTCCATCCGCTGACAAGTACCAGCGCTGCGGCGGCGACTGTCCCGACCGAAAGCGACAGGTAGGCGGGGATGAGCCACTGATGATCGACGTACGAGAACATCCCCGCCGATCCGCTGCCATGCATGAGAAGTTCATATCCGTCGAGGCGGTAACCCCATGCCATCGTGAGCAGAAAGAGACTCGCCAGCACTGTGAGGTGCCGTCGAACTCGAACGGAAACGTGAAATGACCCGTGGTGCCACCTCAGACTCGGCGTCAGCGCGTAGAGCGCGATCACGAGAGCGGATACGAGCACGATGAGCGTCACCGACCAGAGATACACAGCCTGCTCGAGTGGCAGCCAGGCGGCATAAAAGCTCAGATCCATCTGGAAGAAGGGATCGGTCTCACCGAAGCTCACCCCAGTTCTGACCAGCGCGAGGCGCACCCACGACGGCACGACGAGCACCATCAACGCGGCGACGCCGGCCGCCAGAACGAAGGAAGCGCGGTCGAGCAAGCGCCGTGGAACTTCCTCTCCAAACTCCACATTACCCAGTCGCCGTGGGAAAGCGAGAGACATGATGCTCCGCCGGACGGCCGACAGATTGAGCAGAGCGAACAGACCGGCAAAGGCCACCGAGGCAAGATGGACCACGACCATGTCACGTATCCGCTCGCGCCAGAGAGGCGCAGCGCCAAGCGCGTCATACCAGGCGCTATCGGCGTAAGTAAGGGCTGAAATTCGCCCCAGGAGGAGAACCGCCGCGGCCAGGGCGAGCCCCGAAGCGAGCCGCCGCCGCTGATTCATCTCAGACCGCGACGCCCTGCTGGCGCAGCCAGCCTTCCATCTCGCCGCGGATCGAATCCAGCTCGCCCGCAGTTCGCGCTTCGAAGCGCATCACGAGCACCGGCTGCGTGTTGGACGCGCGAATAAGTCCCCATCCATCTCCGAAGAGCACTCTCACTCCGTCAACATCGATCACGTCGTGCGTGGCGGCGAAGTACTTCTGCGCTTTCTCGACGATTCCGAACTTGAGATCGTCAGGGCAATCGACGCGAATTTCGGGGGTAGATACGAAGCGCGGCACGTTGGCCATCATCTCCTTCACGCTTGTTCCCGTGTCGGCGATTATGCGCAGCAACCGGGCGGCGCCATACATCGCGTCGTCGAACCCGTACCAGCCCTCTGAAAAAAACATATGCCCCGACATCTCGCCGGCGATCGGCGCATGGGTCTCGTGCATCTTCTCCTCGATGAGCGAGTGACCCGTCTTCCACATCACGGGCCTCCCTCCGGCTTTCTCCACCTCTTCCGGCAGCGCCTGAGAGCATTTCACATCGAAGATGATCGCCTGCCCCTTGCCTGTGCGCTCGAGAACGTCGCGAGCATATATGATAAGGAGATGGTCGCCCCAGATGATCGCTCCATCCTCGTCAACCAGGCCGATGCGATCGGCATCGCCATCGAACGCAATTCCGAGCTCGGCCTTGTCGTCCTTCACCGACGCAATCAGATCCTCGAGATTCGCGGGAACTGTGGGGTCTGGATGGTGATTCGGAAAAGTGCCGTCACTCTCGCCAAAGAGAATCTTGACTGGCACGCCGATGCGGTCGAAGAGGCGCTTTGCGACGAGTGCTCCGGCGCCGTTGCCGCAGTCGACAATGCATTCGATCGGTCGCGAGATGCGGCCGATGCGCTGTCCAACGTCCTCGACATAATCCCCGATGACATCCTGCTCGCGGAGGGAACCCTTGCCTTCGGGAAATTCCCCCGACTCGGCGAGTTCGTAGATCGTCTGAATGTCGGCTCCGTAGATGGAGCGCTTCTCCATGCCGAGCTTGAAGCCGTTGAATTCGGGGGGATTGTGCGATCCGGTGATCTGGATTCCGCCAGCGACGTTCAACTTGTGCTGCGCCCAGTACGCGAGCGGAGTAGGAACGACGCCGATATCGACTACGTCGTATCCGCTCTCCAGCAATCCTGCCACCAGTGCAGCATGCAGCTCGTTGCCACTCGGCCGATTGTCACGGCCGACGGCAATTTCGCCGCTCACTCCTTTTGCCTTGAGGAATGCTGCATACCCTCGAGCCACGAGACGTGCGACTTCGGGGGTGAGGTCCGTGCCAGTCACTCCACGGATGTCGTACTCGCGAAAAATCGTTCTCGACAGCACCGGGCTACCTGGAGGTCGAAGTCGCGCCCACGCCCGGCAGAGACGCGTCGGCAACCGGCGGAACGTTGCGGCTCTTCTCTGTCCAGCGGATGACCGAGTTGGGCAGAATACCGAGGAGGAGAATGAGAATGGCTGCGATCGCGATGACAGAGCGAGTCCACCCGCTCGACGCGGCCACCGGCGACGCATTCTCAGCTCGGGGTCGCATGAACATCACCATGACTACGTGCAGATAGTAGCCCGCCGACACGACGCTGGTGACGACCAGAATGATCGCGAGCTTTGTCTGAGGCACCGGAGCTTGAAGCGCGGACTGGATAATCCAGTACTTGGCAAAAAATCCCATGCCGCCGAAAATCGGAAAGCCGAGAAGAGCGAGCATGAAGATGGCCATCGCGGCCGCCATCCACGGCCGCACGCTCCACAGACCGGCGTAGTCGTCGATGTCGAGGTTCTGTCCGCCGTTCCGCTCGAGAGCAACAATCACTCCGAATGCACCAAATGTCGCCAGCGTGTACGCGAGCAGGTAGAACATGAAGGCCGAGCTCGCCGCCGGAGTCGCGATCGCTATCGCGACAAGGATGTAGCCGGCATGCGCGATGCTCGAGTAGGCGAGCATGCGCTTGATGTTCTTCTGGGAGAGAGCGACGAGATTGCCTACCACCATCGTAGCCACTGCCAGCCACCACACTGGACCATGCCAACTGGATGCCACGCCGGGAAACGCCTCGAGCCAGACTCGGAGAAATCCGACGAAAGCCGCTGCCTTCACGCCGGCCGCCATGTACGCGGTAATCGGCGTGGGCGCGCCTTCATATACATCGGGCGCCCACATGTGGAACGGCGCGAGCGCAACCTTGAAACCGAAACCGACCAGCAACAGACCGATGCCCACTACGAGCATCATGTTGGAGCTCAGGCCGACCTGCATGACACGCTCGCCGATGAGCGTGAGATTGGTGGTGCCTGTAGCGCCGTAAATCAACGCGATTCCGTAGAGAAGAAATCCCGTCGAGAATGCTCCGAGCAGAAAATACTTTATTGCGGCTTCGGCGGACTTTCCACTGCGCCGGTTGAGGCCAACGAGAACATACACCGCGATCGACATGATCTCGATTCCCAGAAACACGATCATCAAGTCACGCGCCGCGGCGAGGGTCATCATGCCGGAAGTAGCGAGCAGAAGCAGCACGTGCGATTCGGCCGGCGTGATTTTCTCGCGCGCATTGTAGTCCATGGACAATGCGATCGTCCCGATTGTCGCCAGAAGGAAGATGATATCGGCGGTCCATCGGAAATTGTCCACCGCGATGATGCCGGGAAGCGATGTATCTGCGCGCGCAACATAGAAGGCGATCGTGACCATCACCGTGATGCATAGAACGATGCTGGCGACGCCGATGTTGCGCTGAAGTGCTTCGCTTTCCGGCCGCCATGCGGCCCAGAGCAGGAGTACCATTGCGCCTGCCATCAACATCATGTCAGGAGCGAAGGCCGTCATCAGCTGGCTGGGCACCGAAAGATCGAAGCTCACCGTAGCCTTCCCGGGTTACGGTCGGCAACGATTGCCGGCGCGACTCTGGCGCCCGCCTCTACTCTCGTTACGAGCGCGCGCGACGCTGTCTCTGTACGGCGGAGCACCGGCGCCGGATAAACGCCGAGCCAGATGATGACCGCGACCAGCGGTGCCATGATCGCTATCTCTCGCCAGTTCAGATCCGGAATGTGCTCGTTTTCCTTCTTGTCCAGCGGATTGAACAGGATTCGTTGAATCGCCCAGAGAAGGTAAGCGGCGGCGAAAATTACGCCCGTGGCAGCGATCGTCGTGAATACCGGGTACGGTTTGAATGAGCCAACCAGTACCAGGAACTCACCGACAAAGCCATTTGTGCCGGGAAGCCCGATGCTGCTGAGTGAGACAAGTGTAAGCAGCGCCGCAAAAAGAGGTACTACCCGGGCGATGCCCCCATACGACTCGATTTGCCTGGAGTGCCTGCGCTCGTAGAGCATGCCAATGAGGAGGAACAATGCGCCGGTCGAGATTCCATGGTTGATCATGATGAGCAGCGCGCCCTGCACACTCTGGAGATTGAGAGCGAAGATACCGAGCATCACGAAACCGAGATGACTGACCGACGAATAGGCCACGAGTTTCTTGAAATCAGGCTGGACCATCGCGACGAGAGCACCATAGACAATGCCGATCACTGCGAGCGTGACGATGATGGTGCGTACCGTCGGATTCATTGCCGCGCCAGGGAAAAGCGGCAGGGCGAAACGCAAAAAACCGAACGTGCCCATCTTGAGCATGATGGCGGCAAGAATCACCGAACCGGCAGTGGGCGCCTCTACGTGAGCGTCCGGAAGCCAGGTGTGGAATGGAAACATCGGCACCTTGACGGCGAACGCCGCAAAGAATGCTCCGAATAGCCAGAGAGCCGCTACGGGGCTGATGACCGAGTTGGCGATGAGATTGTCGTAGCTGAAATTGGGCGTTCCACCACTGCCGGCACTAATGCCCAGGTATAGGATCGCCACGAGCATGAGGAGCGACGGAAGCATGGTATAGATGAAGAACTTGATGCTCGCGTAAATACGCCTCTCTCCGCCCCAGATACCGATGATGAAGTACATCGGCACCAGCATCACTTCCCACATCACATAGAACAGGAACAAGTCACGCGCCATGAATACGCCGAGCATCCCGCTAGTGAGGATGAGCATCAGCGCGAAGTACGCGTGAACCTTTACCTTCACGCTGGTCCAGCTCCCCAGCACGCAGAGCGGCATGATGAAGGTCGTCAGCAGAATCATCATCAGAGCGATGCCGTCCACTCCGAGCGTGAACCTGATGCCCCACATCGGAATCCATTGCAGGTCTACCGCAGCCTGCCAGCCGGCGTTGGACGGGTCGAAAGTCCACCAGAGACCGAGAGACACGAAGAACTCGGCCAGCAAGGCGACAAGGGTAACCATTCGCGCCGACCGGTTCGACCGGTCCAGCGCGTCCCCTGCCCCGCTGGACTGGCCAAGCGCGAGCAGAACCAGCGCCGCCGCGAGCGGAATGATCAATAGCGCAGGCAGCACCCAGGTGTCGTATCCGAGTGAACGCAGGAAAGCTTCCATTTTGCGGTTTACCTGAGTGTGACGGCGCCGAGCACCGCGAGAACGCCAACCACGAGCACCCATGCGTACGTTCCCACCGCACCGGTCTGCAGGCGTGAGCCGAGCCATCCGAAGGCGCGCGCGACAGCGGCGCTGCCGTTCACCATCAGACCGTCGATCAAGCCCGCGTCGATACCGCGCCAGAGCACATTGCGCGATATCTGATAGGTGGGATTCACAATAGCGCGCTCGTATGCCTCGTCCACAAAGTATTTGTGTGTGAGCACGCGCGCGAAACCCTGCTCTTCAGGCGATTGAGACTTGGGCACCAGGCGCTCCGGCTTGAGCATCAACGCCGCGTAGGCGATTCCCGCCAACGCCACCAGGACGGCGATGCCGATCAGAATGAATTCAGTGCCGGACGAATGAACTGCTTCCGCCGCAGTGCCTGCAGCAATAGCCTCAGCTCGTCCGACCACCGGGTGCAACCAATGCTCGAGTGCGCCTACAGGTCCCAGAGGAATGAGAGACGGCAGGTTGAGCCAGCCGCCAGCGAAGCTGAGAACCCCAAGAACGACGAGCGGCCCGGTCATCACCCACGGAGCCTCACCGAGATGCCCGCGCTCCGTCTCGCCCGTGCGGTTGGGGCCATGGAAAGTGTAAATCATCATCCGCGTCATGTAGATCGCCGTGAGCAGGGCTGACGCGACGCCGAGTACGTAGACGAGATAGAGAATTGTGCTGCCCGGAACGCCAAGAAGACTTGCATCCGCAAAAGTGGAATGTCCGGCGCGCGCGAACGCCGCTCCAAGGATCTCATCTTTCGAGAAGAACCCCGAGAACGGAGGGATTCCCGAAATCGCGAGCGTCGCTATCCACATGAGCGCCCAGGTCACCGGCATGAACCGCCGAAGCCCGCCCATATTGCGCATATCCTGCGCATCGTCGTGGCTGTGAGTGTGGTGATAGGCCGCGTGCATCGCGTAAATCACGGAGCCCGCGCCCAGGAACAACAGCGCCTTGAAGAACGCATGGGTCATGAGGTGGAACACTCCGGCCGTGTACGCGCCGACGCCGACCCCGATGAACATGTAGCCGAGCTGCGAGATCGTTGAATAGGCGAGGACTTTCTTGATATCCCATTGCTTGAGGCCGATCGTCGCCGCGAATATCGCCGTCACCGCGCCGACCAGCGCTACCGTGAGGCTGGCCACGGGGGCGAGCGCAAACAGCGTGCTGCTCCTCGCAATCAGATAAACGCCAGCGGTCACCATGGTGGCCGCATGGATCAATGCAGACACAGGTGTGGGTCCGGCCATCGCGTCGGGCAGCCACACGTACAGCGGTATCTGGGCGCTCTTGCCGGCGCAGCCCAGGAACATGAAGAGGCAGATCGCAGTCAGAAGGCCGGTGCCCAGCGGAAGTGCGGCAGCGGCAAGGTCAACCCCGGCGAAATCGAGCTTTCCAAAGTTGGCGAACATGAGAAACATCGCGACCAGAAATCCGAAATCGCCGATGCGATTGACGATGAACGCTTTCTTGCCTGCGTCGGCGTTCGCCTTGTCGGAGAACCAGAACCCGATCAGCAGGTAGGAGCACAGTCCAACCCCTTCCCACCCGACGAACAGAATCGGGTAATTGGCCCCGAGCACAAGCACGAGCATGAACGACACAAAAAGATTGAGATACGCGAAGTAACGCGGGTAGCCCGGGTCTTCGCGCATGTATCCAACGCTGAACACGTGAATCAGCGCTCCAACACCAGTGATGATGAGAACCATCACCATTGAGAGCTGATCGAGCTGAAGCGCCGCGTTGATCTGCAGGTCGCCCGCCGGCATCCAGCTGAAATAGTTTCGGACGAACGGCGATTCCATCGAGACAGCACGCATCTGCTGAAAAATTGCGAGCGCAAGCACGAACGAGAGAACCAGTACCAGTGGCCCGATGATGCTAACGATTCCGGCGTGACGGTGGGGCATCACCGCGTGGTGGTCATCTCCGTGTGCGCCCGCATTCTCGCTGTGAGTAAGTGCTGCAGCATCTGATCCCGCGGTGTTTCCAGAATGCCCACCCATGTCCGGGTCTCCTGGACCAGAGCGGAACACGCTCGAGAGCGCGATCGCTCCATTGATAACGAATCCCAGAAGCGGAAGGACGGGCAGCAGCCAGACCCACTCGGCAACTGTGCCTGCCAGGGGATGCGCCTCTGCGGCAATTTGAAGGAGCATCATCCTTTCATGAGGTTGATGTTCTCGAGATTCACTGTCTGGCGATGACGAAAGATCGAGATGATGATCGCGAGGCCCACTGCGGCTTCAGCGGCCGCGACAGTCATCACGAACACGACGAACACCTGGCCGGCCGCGCCGTAATAGCGGGAGAAGGCGACGAACGTGAGGTTCACCGCGTTCAGCATCAATTCGACGCACATGAAGATGATGATCGCGTTGCGCCGCGTCAGAACACCGACAACTCCGATCGTGAACAGGACGGCTGACAGCGCGAGCGATTCAGCGAGCATTGCCGTCCCTCCGTCTTCCAAGTACGACCGAGCCCGCGATTGCTACGAGCAGGAGAATGCTCGTGAGCTCAAAGGCCAGCAGGTATTCGTTGAATAGCGGCCGTGCTATTGAGCCGACCGCTCCGTACTTCCGAAGTTCATCAGCGGCAAATCCCGCTGGCACCTGAAACTGGCTACTGATTTTCGTCCTGGAAATTGCCATCAGCTGGGCGAGCAGCCCAATACCGATCAAGGCCGCGATCATCACCGGCCACTTGCCCCGCGCGTCGGCAATCTCGGAGGGATGACCAAGATTGAGCAGCATGACCACGAAGAGGAACACCACCATGATCGCACCGGCATACACGAGTACCTGTATCACGCCGATGAACTGAGCGTCGAGCAAAACGTAGATCGCGGCAAGCGAAAACATCGTGTTGACGAGCCACAGTGCGGCAGCTACCGGGCTCTTTCTTGTGACGAAAGCCAGCGCCGAGGCGATCGCTACGACGCCAAAAAAGTAGAAATGGAATGTGTAAAAAAGGGAATAATGATCCTGCATCATTCCCCCTTCGGATCTTCAGGATCCCACATCTCGCAGACCGGGTGGGTCTGGGCGGTAAGGCGCTCGAGGTCATAGACGAACCCCGCACGGCTGTATTCGGCATTCTCGTAGTGACGACCGACGTGAATCGCTTCTTCCGGGCAGACTTCCTGACAATATCCGCAGAAGATGCATCGAAACTCGTCGATCTCGAAAACGAGCGGATATCGATTACCCTGCTCATCCTCTCCCGGAATAAGCTTGATGCAGTTCGCAGGGCACACGGTGGGACAGAGCCCGCAGGCAACGCATTTGGCCTGTCCGGTTTCCGTAGTCAGCATTCTGTGCGTACCGCGCCACCGTGGAGAGATCTGCCACTTGGCCTCGGGATACTGCACAGTGACCTTCGGTTCGAGCATGTGCCTGAAGGTCATCGCCATACCCTTGAGCGTGGCTCTGATGTAGCTCACGTCCTCAATCGGACGGTCGAGAATTTTTACGCCAATCGCCATCAGTCGTTCACTCCCGGTGCGAGAGAAGAGCGCTCGCTTGCGCGGCGGAGCTTCTCGAGCCTTTCACTTCGCGTTCGCCCGTATGCAGGACTAATAATTCGGCCTCGATCGAGAATCGCGAAAAGAACGACGACCAGCGCCATGTTGACCGCGCCAAGAATGGACGCGTACATCGCCCCTTCCTCGATACCGGCTGCATCGAGAATGAGAATCGCTGATGCAATTACCACTATATAAGAAAGCGCGAGCGGCAGCATCACCTTCCAGCCCAGTGACATCAGTTGGTCGTACCTGAATCGGGGCAGCGTCCACCGAATCCATATATAGAAGAACAGGAAAAAGCTGGTCTTGAGCAGAAAGATCAGGACCGAGAGGAGCGTGAGCCATCCGCTGTACGGCCCGATGTTGTCCCGGCCGGTAAACGGAACGTCCCAACCACCGAAGAAAAGCGTCGCCATCAGGGCGCTCGCCGTGATCATGTTGCAGTACTCGGAGATCGGGAACAGCGAGAACTTCATCGCACTGTACTCGGTGTGATAGCCCGCGACGAGCTCCGACTCCGCTTCGGGAAGATCGAACGGAAGCCTGTTGGTTTCGGCAAACGCCGCGACGAGGAAAATGAAAAACGCGATCGTAAGGTTCACCACGTTCCAGCCGCCGTAGGCCTGTTGTGTCACGATCGTGCTCAGGGAAACGTTTCCGGCAAGGAGCAGAACGGGAATCGTGGACATCCCCATCGCAATCTCGTACGAGATCATCTGCGCACTCGACCTGAGCCCGCCGAGAAGCGCGTACTTGTTATTTGATGACCACCCAGCGATCACGATTCCATAAACACCAAGCGATGAAATGGCGAGTATGAAAAGAAAGCCGACCGGCAAGTCGGCAACGACCATCGGAATGAGTCCCCATCGAGTGGGCAATGGTGCGCCGAACGGAATCACAGCCACCGTTGTCATTGCCGGAATGAACGTGATAACAGGCGCCAGGATGAACAACGGCTTGTAGGCGGCTGCGGGGTACGTCTCTTCCTTCATGAAATTCTTTACGCCGTCGGCGGCCGGCTGCAGCCAGCCCCCGCGACCACCGACACGATTGGGGCCGTGACGGCCCTGAATCCAGGCAGAAATCTTTCTCTCAGCCAGCGTGAGTAGCGCAGCGCCAACCATGTAAACGGTGAACACGATGACCATCTTGATCACCGTGAAGATCACGAATGGTCCAGCGTTGGTCGCAAGAACCTGTGGGTTGGCGGCCTGCATGAGGGCGGTGACGCCAATCATGATGCAGCCCCGGCAGGTTCGGCGCTCAGCACGGGAAGTCCGCGCAGCCCGAGGCGATCATATGTCAAGCCGGCGAAATCGGGCCTGGTCGCGGCGAGGTTTGCAAACACGTCGGAAGGCAGGAAGAAATTGGTCTGGGCTCCCATCGCTCCAAGCAGGTCGCCCAGGACCAGCCAGCTCGGCCGCGCCATTCCCGGAGGAGCCTTGGCCTGCATGAACCGTTGAACGCGGCCGCGCAGATTCGTGAAGGTTCCCTCTTCCTCCGAAAAATTCGCTACCGGAAGCACCACCGAAGAATTGCTGAGGCCCGCCGGCATGGTCGTTCCAATGACAACAACATGCGACGCGCGTGACGCTGCACCGGTGTCGAGTCCTTCGAGATCGTCGCCGGCGACGATGAGGACATCGCCCGCCGCCAGCCCGTCGAGCGGTGATTCGGAGCGAGAGTATCCGAGTAGCTCGGCGCCCGCCACGTTCGCAGCCCGGTCGCGTCGAAGGGCAAGATCCTCGACCCCTGGAAGCGGAGCCTCTTCACCCGTCGAAACGCGAAAAACTCCGTTGCCCCCGTTGTGCTCGATGAGCTGAGAGAGCAGAAAGAGCGCCTCGTTGGAAAGCATGGGCGACGCAACCACGTGGACACGGGCGCCCTTGAGAATGCCTGCGGCGAAGTTTATCGCTGAATCCCATTCACTCGCCGCCAGAGTACCGTTTGCCCGCACCATCGGCGTCTCGGCCCTGTTCTGACGGTTCATCCATCGGTAGTTGAAACGCCCGTAGTCGCACATGAAGTACTTGTTGACATCTTCATTGGGCCGCGGCTTGAGGCGCGCGACAGCATTGTCGCGCACCTCGATCGTCATGTTGCAGCCCTGGGTGCAACTGGGGCAGATCGAGGCGGAGCGATCGAGTTCCCACGCGCGCGCCTTGTTGAGGAAGTCCTTTGACAGGAGCGCTCCAACCGGACAAAGGTCGACCACGTTCGATGCCCACGGATGGGTGAGATCCTTGCCTTCGAACTTGCCGATCAGTGCCCGGTCGCCGCGCTCGCTGACGTTGAGCACCGCGTCGTGCGCGACATCGTCCATGAAGCGCACACAACGCGTGCAGAGAATGCAGCGGTTCGGCACGTACAAAACGTCTCCACCGAAATCCTCAACCGGGTTGAACCGCTTCGGGTCGCGATAGCGCGAGTCTGCGCGGCCTTCCTGGTAGGTGAAATCCTGGAGCTCGCACTCGCCAGACTGGTCGCAGATGGGGCAGTCAAGCGGATGATTGATCAGCAGGAACTCGAGCACACCCTTTCGAGCCTCGAGCGCCCGGTCGTTGTGAACGTGCACAACCTGGCCCTCGGCGACGGCCGTGGCGCACGAGGGCGCGAGCTTCGGCGCCTTCTCGACTTCGACCAGGCACATTCTGCAGACGCCCGGGATTGGAAGACTCGGGTGGTAGCAATAGTGCGGGATGAGAATTCCGGCGGTTTTCGCCGCTTCCAGGATCGACGTGCCTTCGGGCACGGACACCGGGCGACCTTCGATGGTGAGATTGATCATTTTCTGCTCGCTCATCAGGCCACCGCCGCCATCACCGAGTGAACGCGCTTGCCATGAATGAGCGCTTCGAACTCGCTTCTGAACTTCCTGAGTCCCGATATCACGGGAGTCGCGCACGAGTCGCTGAGCACGCATATGGTCGTGCCGGTCATGTTTTCAGCGATCGCAACCAGTGTGTCGAGATCCTCCATCGTTCCCTGCCCGTCCCTGATGCGCTCGAGAATCTTCGTCGTCCAGGCAGTGCCCTCTCTGCACTGCGTGCATTGCGCGCAACTCTCGTGGGCGAAGAACCGCGCCAGCCGCGCGATCACTCGCACCATGTTCTGTGCATCGTCGATGACAATCACGCCTCCCGACCCAAGCATCGAACCTTGAGCGACGAATCCCTCATAGTCCATCAAAGTCGCTTCCGCCTCGTCCATTGTCTGGATGGGGACCGAGGCACCACCGGGAATGACGGCCTTGAGCTTTCTTCCGTTGAGCGGGCCTCCGCAAAGGTCGTAAAGGAAATCCTTGAAGGGGAAGCCCATTGCGACCTCGTACGTGCCCGGCTTCCTGATATTGCCGCACACGGAGAAAAGCTTCGTACCGGTGCTCTTCGGATTCGACAGCGACATGCCCTTGTACCACTCCGCACCCTTCATCAGGATGATGGGCACAGCGGCGAGAGTCTCCACGTTGTTGATCGTGGTCGGCTGGCCAAATACTCCGGAGACGGCGGGGAAAGGCGGCTTGATGCGCGGATTGCCGCGCCGTCCCTCGAGCGAATTCATCAGCGCGGTTTCCTCGCCGCAGATGTATGCGCCTGCCCCCTTGTGGACATGGACATCGATCCGCTTGCCCGTGCCCATGGCGTTCGCGCCGAGTATGCCAGCGTCGTACGCTTCTCGCACCGCGCGTTCCATCTCGATTAGCGGCTCGGTGAACTCGCCGCGGATGTAGACGTACGCCGTCTCGGCCCCAATTGCGTAGGCACCGATGGCGCAACCTTCGATAAGCGCGTGCGGTGTCCACCGCATGATCTCGCGGTCCTTGAAAGTTCCCGGCTCCGATTCGTCGGCGTTGCAGCACAGGTAGTGCGGCCTGCCGTCGCCGGGCTTCATGAAAGACCACTTGAGTCCGGTGGGATAGCCAGCGCCACCGCGGCCACGCAGCCCCGATTCCTTTACGATGTTGACGATGTCCACGGGGGCCATCGACAAGGCCTTCTCCAGCGCCTGATAGCCGCCGCGTTTCTTCCAGCCGTCGAGTGAGCGCGCTCCGGCGTCGCCGAAGTACTGCGACAGCACCGGTGTCTCACGCTGATGCGATGTGTGCGGATAACCCATTATGGAAGTCTCGCCAGAATTTCCGGAACTGTTTCCGGCGTGACCGACTCTATGAACTCTTCGTTGATCATGACGGGTGTGGCGAAGCCGCAGGCGCCCAGGCATTCGACCTCGATCACAGTGAACCTTTCGTCTGCCGACGTAGTTCCCAATTCTCCCGTCCGCGTGTGCTGAAGAAACGATTTCACCACGTCCTCGGCGCCACAGATGCCGCAGGGTGCGGTGGTGCACACTTGAATGAAGTATTTGCCGACCGGATGCTGGTGATACATGGTGTAGAACGTCACGACGCCCTTGACGTAGGCCGGCGTCAGCTCGAGAACGTCAGCAACTTCCGCCATTGCGTCTTCAGACACCCATCCGCGCTCGCGCTGAACTATCCACAGCGCCGGCAGCAACGCCGCCATCCGCGTCGGATATCTCCCAAGCAGAGTATCGAGTTCCTTTCGTGGCTCTCCGGTGAAGACCGGAATCCAGGGCACAGCATGGCCTGAACTGTCGTGAGAAGCGAGGTCAGGCGACTCGAACCCGCCGACTGCCTTGCTCATCGGTCGATCTCTCCCATCACGATATCGATACTCGCGTTGATGGCAATCACATCCGACAGGAGATGGCCTTCGACCATCTTCGGAATAGCCGCCAGGTTGATGAACGACGGTGGCCGGATTCTCCAGCGTACTGGCTTCGACGTTCCATCGGAAACCATGTAGTAGCCTTTCTCTCCCTTTGGACTCTCGACCGCGACATAGCTTTCGCCGGCCGGTGGACGGGGCCCTTCCATCACCTGCTTGAAGTGGTGAATCATCGATTCCATCTCACTCGTGGCTTTCGACTTGGGCGGGAGAATCACGCGCGCATCATCGACGTTCACCGGGCCATCGGGCAGCCTGTCGGCAGCTTGCTGGAGAATGCGAACTGACTGACGCATCTCTTCAACGCGTACCAGATATCGGTCGTAGACGTCGCCGTTGGTTCCAACAGGCACGTCGAAATCGTACGTCTCATAGTCGAGATAGGGGAAGTCCTTGCGAACATCGTAGGCGACGCCCGAGGCGCGAAGCATCGGCCCCGACAATCCCCAGTTGATCGCCTCATCGGGTGTCATCACGCCGAGTCCGATTGTGCGGCCAACCCAGATGCCGTTCCTGGTGAGCATACGATCGATCTCATCGACCGTATGCGGAAAGCTCTTGATGAACTGCCGGAGCCCGTCCATCCATCCGTTGGGAATATCCGCCGCCATTCCGCCGACGCGTGTGGCGGAGGTAGTAAGCCGCGCGCCAACCCAGCTCTCGAGCAGGTTGTAGACGTTCTCGCGCTCCTGGAACGCCCACAGGAATGGCGTGAAGGCACCAATGTCGATGCAAGTCGTGCCGAGCCAGACGAGATGCGATATGATTCGTGACAGCTCAGCGGCAATCACGCGCAGCACAGTGCAGCGCTCCGTGATATCGATGCCGAACAACCGCTCGGCGCCAAGCGCGAAGGCGACGTTGTTTCCGATCGAGTTGAGATAGTCCTCGCGATCGGTCCATGGAATGATCTGGTTGTATTGGCGGTACTCCCCGATCTTTTCGAAGCCGCAATGCAGATAACCGACGTGCGGAATGCAGCGCACGACGGTCTCACCATCGAGCTCGAGCACCAGCCGCAACACACCATGCGTCGCGGGATGCTGCGGGCCGATGTTGATCAGCATATGGTCGCCGGAGAGCTCAGGCTCCATCGACTCGTACGGCGCGATGTCGAGTGGCGAGCCACCATCGTTCTTGACGAGAGGAATGCGCTGCGGCCTCCCGTCTCTGTCGAGGCCTGTAGTCGAAAGCTCCACCTCGACCGTCCGATTGCCTGACATGCTACTCACCCGTCCGTTCGCCGGTGCTGAGGCGATGCCGCATATCTTCGGGGAGATCCTCGAAGGCGTCCGCGATCGAGAGTTCTTCCATCGAGTATTTCGCTTCCGGATTCTGCGACAGTGCCTGCCTGAGCTGTTCGGCCCGGCTGAACCTGCCCCGGAGCGGAAAATCCTTGCGGAGCGGATACCCTTCCTTGTACTGCTCCCACATCAGTATGCGCCTGAGATCGGGATGCCCGATGAAGCGGATGCCGAACATGTCGTAGCACTCGCGCTCCATCCAGTCGGCGGACTTCCAGATACCCCAAACGCTCGGTACCTCGAGCGGCGCCGATTTTGAAAGCGGAGTCTTGATGCGAAGAAAGCGCCTTCTGGCCAGTGAACGCAGATGCCAGACGACTTCAAGCGGAGTGTCGAAGTCGCGGTATTCGACCGCGGTGACATCGCTCAGGAAATCGTAGCGCTCTGATGGCTCATCGTGCAGCCACTGCATTACGTCGGGAATGCTCGACGTTTTCACGTACACTGTGGTTTCGCCCCACACCACCTCGGTGGTGAGGACTGCGTTCGGAAAACGCGCGGCGATTGCCGCGGCGGTCGGATTGGCAGGGCCCCCGCGGTGCGGCACATTTCGCGGGGTCGAGGGCTGCATCGGATCGGAACTGCCTGCCTCGACGATCTGAAATTGTTCGGTCATGGTGCCGAACGGGTCTGGTGGACGGAGTTTCCGAACGGTTCGCCGAGTTCGTCGATTACCGACGCAGGGATGTAGAGTTGGCTGGACGGATCGGGATTCATTTCTTCACGCAGGCGGTTGTCCACGCGGCGCTCGGCCATGACTTTTTCCTGGAGCATGCGGATGCCGTACAACAGGCCTTCCGGGCGGGGCGGACACCCCGGAACATAGACATCCACCGGAATGATCGTGTCGATTCCCTGGACGACGGCATAGTTGTCGAACATGCCACCTGTGGATGCGCAGGCTCCCATGGAGATGGCCCACTTCGGCTGCGGCATCTGCTGCCATACGCGGCGGATGATCGGCGCGAGCTTGAACGGAACTCGCCCGGCGCAGATGAGCACGTCGGCCTGGCGGGGCGAAAAGCTCATTCGCTCCATGCCGAACCGTGCGAGGTCGAAGCGACTCGCGGCGGTTGCCATGAACTCAATCGCGCAGCACGCAGTGCCGAACGGCATTGGCCAGAGTGAGTTGGCTCTGCCCCAGTTCACCAGGAAGTCGAGGCGTGTCGCGACCCAGCCTTCCTGGCTTTGCGGTTCATACGAAACCGTCCGGCTCTCCGGACGTGATGCTAGTCCCATTGCAGTGCTCCCTTCTTCCACACGTAGGCGAGGCCAACCAGCAGGATCGCCATGAAAACCAGCATTTCGCCGAGTCCGAAAAACGAGATCTGGCCCGCCGGACAGGATCCGGCGACCAGATCGACGTTGCAAGACAGCCGTCTGTAGTAGACTCCCCACGGAATCATGAAGACCGTCTCGATGTCGAAAACGATGAACAGGATCGCGACGAGGTAAAACTTGACCGAGAACCTCTCACGGGCATCGCCCAGTGGGGGTATTCCAGATTCGTATGGAGTTTGCTTTACAGGAGTCGGGCGGGAGCGCACAGTCAGCGCGGATAGCGCGACGATCAGCAGCCCATTCATTACCACGAATCCAAGCAGCATCAGGACCGGCAAGTACGCGCGACTCATCGAGTTTCCGACTTCGTGAAATATTTCACTAACTGTTGACGGTGAGAATCTATCGTGTTCGATACGTTACGCGGAAGGGGTTGATAGTAGCCCCGAACGCACCGGGTTTGTACATTCCCGCGCCCGCTATCGAAGGCGCATGAATCTGCGTCACTTCCGCAAAATCCTATCCACAGAATGTCAATTCAGTCAGATCGCTGGATCACACAGATGGCTCGCGATCACGGCATGATCGAGCCTTTCGAGAGCTGTCAGGTCAGGTCCGGCGTCATCTCTTACGGTGTCAGCTCGTACGGCTATGACATGCGGGTCGCAAACGAGTTCCGGATTTTCACAAACGTGCTGAATTCGATCGTCGATCCCAAGCAATTCGACCCGAATTCCTTTGTCGAATTCAACGGCGACGTGTGCATCGTGCCGCCCAACTCATTCGCCCTTGCCCGATCGGTCGAGTACTTCCGCATTCCGCGTAACGTGCTGACGGTAACGGTCGGAAAGTCCACCTATGCCAGGTGCGGGATCATCACCAACGTCACGCCCCTCGAGCCCGAGTGGGAGGGTCACGTAACGCTCGAGATCTCGAACACCACTCCTCTTCCGGCGAAGATCTACGCGAACGAAGGGATCGCGCAGGTGCTGTTTTTCAAGGGAGAGGAAGAGCCGCTCGTTTCGTATAAGGACAAGAGCGGCAAGTACCAGGGCCAGACAGGGGTAACTCTGCCGAAATTGTAGCTGTTCCGCGGCGGGGCATGTATGAAAAACGGGGCCCTCGAATCGAGAGCCCCGTTCTCACAGATTGGGAGAGGCGGCTTGGTGATAGCTGCCCACCGCCCCCCACGCGGGCAGCGCGCGTTTGAATCGCTAGCGACCCGGCTTGACGTTGATCGTGTGTGTGACCGACGCCGAAAGTCCGGCACCGTCTCGCACAGTGAGCTTGACCGTGTAGCTCCCCTTGGAGGGGTACTGGTGGGTCGTCACGCTATTCGATGTCGTGAAAGCGGCGGCGGCGTCGCCGAAGCTCCAGTCGTACCACGCCACCCCGCTGTCGTCGGACGAGCTCGAGGCGTTGAAGGTGCACATCTGGCGCGAACAGCTCGATACGAAGCTTGCTACTGGTGCCAGATTGCCTGTTGGTGGCGGTGGTGGCGGTGGTGGTGGTGGTGGTGGTGGTGGCGCTACCGCGCCCAAGTTCACGCGAAGCAACCGGTTAGGCGAGCCAGCACCCAGGCCGGTGAGGAGGCCCGATGTCGCATTACCAGACAGCGCGGCCGCCACCTGAGCCGGTGACGATCCCGGATTTGCCTGCAGATAAAGTGCTGCTGCACCGGCAACGTGGGGCGTGGCCATCGACGTTCCGCTGGCCGTTCCCATCGAATTATCGTCCATGGTCCAGGCAGAGTACACATTGCTTCCCGGCGCGAAGAGATCGACGCATCCGCCGAA
>JBKJRW010000201.1:0-4116 GCA_046593165.1 Gemmatimonadaceae bacterium | reverse complement strand
GATGACCGAAAGCGGGAGTGTCGCGTGCTCGGAGAGATATCGAATCGGCTCGCGCATGTGTTCGGGACCAGTCGAGCAGTTGAGCCCGATGACATCGACGCCGAGCGACTCGAGAGTGACCATGGCGCTGGCGATGTCGGTGCCGAGTAGCATGCGGCCCGACACGTCGAGGGTGATCTGGGCCTGGATCGGGATGCGGCGGCCGATCTCCGTAAAGAGCAGCTCGATTCCGGCGACGGCGGCTTTGACCTCGAGGATGTCCTGGGACGTCTCGATGAGGAGGAGGTCAACGCCTCCTTCTATAAGGTATGCGGCCTGGTCGTGGAAATTCCTGGCGAGTTCCGCGTAGGTGATGTTGCCGAGCGCAGGATCGGAGCTCGAGGGCAGCATGCCTGTGGGGCCCATCGAGGCGGCGACGAAACGCGGTTTGTCGGGGGTGCTGTATCTATCGGCTGCGGCGCGGGCTACCCTTGCGGCAGCGATGTTAATGTCCCGAACTTTATCGCCGAGTCCCCATTCTTCGAGGCGGCGGGGCGTGGACTGGAAGGTACATGTCTCGACCACGTCGCAGCCGACCGCGAGGAACGACTCGTGGATTGCCTGAATGACGTCGGGCCGGGTGAGAACGAGGTTGTCGTTACAGCCTTCGAGTGACTTACCGCCGAAGTCTTCGGGGGTGAGGTTGAAGCGTTGGATGCTCGTGCCCATGGCGCCGTCGTAGATGAGGACGCGGTCTTCAAGGGCCTTGAGGTAGGGCGAGTCAGTTGGTCGTGCGGTCATGCAGGGTACCTATACGAAAAAAGCCCACGCGTGGGCGCTGGGCGGGAGCGCTTTAGCGATTGTTTAACGTGGCCGCAAGTTGCTTTAAATCGCCACGGAATTACAAGTTGTTGCTTACAACGATACTGATGTGAGATTGTGAACGCAAGAGTTTACGACCGCGCAATAGACCTTGGACCTGAAGGCGTGACCTGAAGCAATTTGTCACCTTGACCGAGCCTCAACTTGGAGTTCCGTAACGACCACTATGCAAAGATGTTTTTCCATCTCGGACTAAAAATATTTTGCACGGTGATACGCGAGTTAGATCCACTAGTCGCTGATGCGGTAGCTGATGAGCGTCCGATCTTGGGAGACCCGTACCCTCCGCACATATATCTGGCCAATCTCTGAGATATTCTCTACGTGCGTATCCAGGCATGGCCGACCGAAAGCGCCCCAGACAGTCACGACGCGAACCAACCGACCGACGGGAAGGTAGGTTGTCCGTCGCCCTCAGGGACATCCTCCCGACTGAGTGTTCCAGGAACATCAACGACATCTAGATCGGCGGCCAGCTGTAGGGTGGCTTGGTGCCAGCATCGTTTTGGTGAGCCCTGCGGGTTTTTGGTGACCCTTGTGTTATACTAAATATGTTATAGTTTGCGGGTGGATAAGCCGCTTCGATGGATGGGACAGACAAGAAAGACGCTCAGGTCGATGCCCGACGATGTGAAAGACGAAGTCGGCCATTCGCTTCGCATCGCGCAGCAGGGAGGCAGGGCCGACAATACATCTCCCATGAAGGGGAACCTCCGCACTGTCAGCGAGATACGCATCGAGCAGGGCTCCGGTGCCTACCGAACGATCTATACGACTCAGTTCGAAGACGTGATCTATGTGCTTGATGTTTTTAAGAAGAAGTCAAGGAAAGGCGTTGCAACGCCAAAGTCGGACCTGAACAGAATCGAGCAGCGGCTGAAAGCTGCACGAATTCATTACAAAGAGCATGGTCCGCCTGATATCCAGGGCCGAATCATGCTGATGACGAACCCAAAGTGTTGAGAGAACGATGAAAGCTCCCGCGAAGAAGACGAGACGCCTCCGGCCAGGCGAGGTCACTCTGGCTCGCGGAATCCCTGTAGAAGAGGGCAGCGGAAACGTCTTCGCGGACCTCGGCCTGCCCGACGCGGAGGAGCGCCTGGTGAAATCTCGCCTCGCAGCGCTGATCACCGACATCATCAGGAAGAAAGGCTGGACCCAGTCGGAGGCTGCTGACCGCCTGAGTACACATCAACCGACTATCTCCGCTCTCCGCAAGGGAAGACTGAACTCGATCACGTACGATCGCCTCGTCAGTTGGCTTGTGGCGCTTGGACGGCCAGTCGAGATCAGGATCGGACTTGAAACCCGGCGAGCGGCGCGTGTCAAAGTAGCGATCGCGGGGCGATAGGAGCCGCGAAAGCTCGCGCAGAGCGGACCAACGGGGCAAAGGGAGGCCGCCCGAAACCAAGGACATCGCGACCCCGTGGGATCTCCGGGAGCGCCACACGCCACTGTAGAAAAAGCGCACTCCGTGATAGAGAATCGACATTGCCTGATTCTCAAACCGCCCTACGTTTGGCCCAGGACGCAATGCCCGCTCATCGCACCAACAGCGCGGAGGCACCATGCGGCACAAGCTGTTCCTGGTTCACGGAATGGGTGTGTACAACGGCGATACCTGGGCCAAAGAAGTCAAAAAGGTCCTCGTCACCGCGTACAAGAAATATCCAAAGCTCGCCGCAATACCGTTCGACTCGCAGTTCGAAATCGAGATGGTCCACTACGATCCGATCTTCCAGGAGATCGTCTCTCGGTGGCAAGCCGACGCTAAAGAAATACAACCTCTCGCGATCGACGTCGGCGCAAGCCAGGTGGCACAACTCGTCGGATGGCTCCGAACAGCCGGCAAGAAGGACGGGAACTTCATCTGGACTCACGCCGCCGATGTGCTTCTCTACCGCCTGTCGGCCACGGTTCGCGAACGCGTCAAGGTCAACGTCGCCAAACAAATCGTCGAAGGCATTTCCAAACAGTACAAGAAAGAGCAGCAATCCCTCTGGTCGGTCATCGGCCACTCACTCGGCACCGCTGTAGCCCACGACGCGCTCGACATGCTTGCAACTGGCGTTGTTCCGGGAACAGACACCAGCGCGTTCGACCCGACGATCGAACAAGCCCAGTCGATCACGATGATCGCCAACACGAGCCGAGTGCTCGAAACGAAGGTTGTGGATGTCTACAGGTCAGCGGTGCAACCGGGGAAGGCGGGACAGGCGGGAAGGGATTGCCTCCGCTACGTGAACATCCGTCACTTTCTCGACCCATTCACGATTCCGCGGATGTTCCGGCCGCAGAGCTGGCCCGACGATGCAACGGTTGCCGCACGGCGATATCAGTACTGCGAAGTCACACACGTTCACCAGGTGAACGTCCACGACGTCTGCCACTATCTGCTGAATCCGCAAGCGCACATTCCGCTGTTCCGGGCGCTGGCGGGCGAATCGATGATTACAAAGTCTCAGGAAAAGTCAGCCATTGATGAGTTTCCCCAGTTCAACACCCTGAGCCCGGAAGACGCCGCACGAATCAAGAAAGACCTTGCAGCAATATCTCCAAGCTCGGGCGAAAGCTGGCCGTCGCTCAAAAACCTGTGGGACGACTTCAACGCACTCCTCGAAATGGCGGGGGAAGCATGAGCGCAGCACTTCGCATCAGCCTGCTCGTTTCGATCCTGATCTTTGCCCCGCGTCTCTCAGCACAGGAACAATGCGGGGCACGAGACGATCGACCGCGCACGGCAGAAACCGCAGTCAACAAGCTCCACGAACTTCGCATCACCGGCTGCCTCGGCGAAAGTATCTGCACTGTCGCGCTATGCAAGCAGTTCACCACCTGGCTCCAAGCTCCCGACGGCCGAGGTGCACTCGAGATGCTGACTGCCATTCGCAACTCGGCTGCAAAGTCGGGTAACGGTGCCAACATTCAGAACCTTGTCGAACGGACGGATGCCTGGATCGAAGTCGTCAAAGCAGACGCTCTCGCCAAATCGGTGCCGGCGCAGTGGCAGTACGAAATCGCGCGGGGAGGCCTGTTCCTCGACACACCCTATGCAATCCCGCTCGACTCGAGCGTTGATGCACGCTGCTCCGAGGGTTCCGCCGCGTGCACGGCCGCGTTTCACGAAGCGGTGGAAATCATCACCGATGCAACTCTTGTCCGCCGGCTCAACGGACAACTGCTGACTCCCCAGCGCGACGCGCTCGTGAAGTACGTCGCGGCGCTCGACAAGCGATGGGAAGACTACTTCAACAA
>JBKJRW010000153.1:0-3365 GCA_046593165.1 Gemmatimonadaceae bacterium | reverse complement strand
GCACTCGCTGTTGCACTGAAGAAGCGAAGCGTCGGCGTCGTGACGCGGAACGATCCGCCGTACTGATTCAGTTCCATTCCCGGTACCGTGAACGCGACGGTATCCGGGGGTCCGTCCACAGGACTATTCCGGAGGACCCGAAGCCTGGAATAGTTGCGCGCATCATACGCGAATCCGCTGCGCGACATAGAGCCGCTGAGTTGCCATCCGCCTCGAAGCGTCGCACTGGGTGTGATCGATTCGCTCAACTCGATCAGCGGCCGTCCGTCTGAGTAACCCCACGTGCGTTGAAGTCCGAAGAACGACCCGAAGGTCTGAACGAGAGCGTCCTTTGCTCCGTAGAAACTCAGCCGATTGAATACGCGCGCTTCGACGACCCCTGTTCGATTTACAAACCCGGCGGCAGCGCCGAAATCGGGCTCGACACCGCGAAGCGTGTAGTGAAATCCCCACTGCCGTCCGGTACGATCCCAGTCGGCCTGAAGGAGTGATCCGTTGACAGCGGTGCCCAGACTGTCGGTCCACGACTGCGCTGCCTGGAACTGCGCGAAGTAGAGCTTGGAGTGGTACAGCCGGAAATCGGCACCAGCGAGGCGCGAGTAGTCGTCGCCGTCTTCACGCGCGGTGAGAACGGAGCCGAGCGTGTACTTGCGGCCGAAGTCACGCCTGAGGCGCGCGACACCAAACAACGGAATCCTCCCATCCTGCCAGGAGTTGTCGCGATCGTCCTGTACCGCCATCGCCGCCACGTTTACGTCGGCGACTTTTCCAACGAGTTTGAGTCCGCCGCGAGGTGCAGCAATGCGACGGGTATAGATGAGCTGGTTAGGCGTATCAAAAAGCTCAAGCCCGTCGAGAAAGAACGGCCGCTTCTCGGGATAGAACAGCGCGAACCGCTCGTTGAGCAAAACCTGTCCGACATCGGCCTCGACCTGCGAAAAATCAGGATTGATGGTCGCATTGAGCGTGAGGTTTTGCTTTATGCCCCACCGCGCGTCGGCGCCAAATTCGGCCTGACCATCATACTCGCGATTCGACCCCGAACCTGGAGAACCATCGAGCCGCGCAGTCATCGTAGGAGTTGCTTCGAGAACGAGTCCGCGCCTCATATCGTGCAATCCCTCCAAGGTGCCCGACTGAGCCAGGAAATTAGCGGTCGCCCGGACAGCAGGGGCCCACGTGTCCTGATATCCCGAGTGCTGAATGCGGCGGAGGATGTGAATTCCCCACGCCTGAACTTTTGCATCCTGATAGCGAAGGCTCTTGAACGGGATGCGGATCTCTACTTCATATCCCCCCGGCACGAGCCGGCCTTTCGACTCGAAGACGTAGTCGGGATTGAGATCGACAGTGCCGTCGAGTGGATTGATGTTGCGAAATCCTCCACCGGTTGCCGACGCACCACCAGCACCGCCGGCAAACTGCGCGCTACGAGTACCGTCCTGCTGTACACCGAGGGCGTTGACGCCGAAAAGGAATGCGAGCTGGCGTCCGTTGTCGGTGTCGAGAAGGAGCTGCACGTGATCTTCGCTGGCGATATCGTCGCGGTTGGCCTTCGTCGCGCGAACGACGTCCCCATGAATCTCGCTCGCCTTAATTCCAAAGTAGATCGCATCGGGCGCATACCATACGAGGACTTCAGTCGGCTCCTCGGCGGGGCGACCATCTACCGGCTGGTACTGTGAGAATCCGTTGAGCCGCGCAGCGCGCGACCATACGGGCTCGTCGAGACGTCCATCGACTGTGACCGTGGAGTCGATACGGGGAACGTCAACACGAGTGCGGTTGGCGCGTCCGTCGAACGTCGAATCTGCGATCAGGGCGAGGGCGAGCAGTGCGGGGGCAATAAGCATTGGCGCAAATCTATCGAAAGGAGCAGAATTCAGGCGGAACCCGAGCCCCTATGCCCATGACCCGCCCCGCCGCCATTGCCCTTGTCGCTATTGTCGCCCTGACTGCGTGTTCGGCTCCTTCGTCCGCGCAGGCGCGACTGGGAACGATCGATTTTCCGACGTCTGGCTCGGCCGCTGCGACGCCGCATTTCATTCGCGGCGTACTCTTTCTGCACAGCTTCGAGTACGACTCAGCCTCCACCCAGTTCCGGAAAGCGCAGGCCGCGGACCCAGCTTTTGCAATGGCCTACTGGGGGGAGGCGATGACGCACACGCACGCAGTGTGGAACGAGCAGAACCTGCCCGCAGCGCAGGCGATTCTGGGTCGCCTCGCTTCGACTGCAGCGATGAGGCAGGCGAAGGCTCCTACTGCGCGCGAGAAGAAATATCTCGAGGCTGTTGAGATCCTTTACGGAGCCGGCTCGAAGCCGCGTCGCGATACGCTGTATTCGCAGGCGATGAAGCAAATTGCAGATGCCTATCCACAGGACATGGAGGCGAAGGCGTTCTACGCCCTCTCCCTGATCGGGCTCAACCAGGGGGTTCGCGATGTTGCCGCGTACGAGCGCGCGGGGAAAGTCGTCGAGCCGATCTTCAAGGGTAATCCGGATCACCCTGGAGCTGTGCACTACATCATTCACGCGTACGACGACCCGGAACATGCCAAACTTGGTCTGGACGCAGCGCGGGCGTACTCGAAGATCGCCCCCGGCGCAGCACACGCGCAGCACATGACGACTCACATCTTTCTCGCGATGGGAATGTGGGACGATGTGGTGTCGCAGAACGAAATCGCTTCGGGGCACGATCACGATGCATGGACTCCGAATCACTACACATTGTGGCTCAACTACGCGTATCTCCAGCAGGGCCGGTACGAGGATGCATTTCACATGATGGAGAGAATGCTTCTGCGGTCTGGAAGCCCTGTCGCGCCTCGACGGTTGGGTGGGCTCGCTCAGATGCGCGCGCGATATCTGATCGAGTCGGAGTTATGGGACAGTCCTGCCGCGACATGGAAGGTGGGCAGCGGAGAGGTCACCGCCTACTCGGCGTTCGTGGACGGGTTGCGTGCGGCGCGGAAGGGAGACGCTCCGGGTGCGTCCACCGCACTGGCGGCGCTATCGAAAGCGAATGCGTCGATCGGATCGTCGCCCGACGTGACGAACGCGATTCTCGAGATGGAACTGACAGCTCTCGTAAGGTTGTCCGAGGGAAAGCGCGACGAAGCGATGACGTTGATGCGCGACGCAACACGCCGCGAGGATGCGATGCCCGTGGAATTCGGGCCTCCAGCCGTGATCAAGCCATCGCATGAGCTGTTTGGCGAGATGCTGCTCGTGGTGGGAATGCCGCGGGAGGCGCGCGCGGAATTTAATCGTGCCCTGGAGCTTGCGCCTAAGAGAGCGCGCTCCCTGCTTGGTCTCGCCCGGGCGGCGAAAGCGATGGGAGATTCTGTTGGTGCCTCGAAGT
>JBKJRW010000130.1:0-22815 GCA_046593165.1 Gemmatimonadaceae bacterium | reverse complement strand
GCCCGACGAGGACCACACTGTGTCCCGCGTCTACCAGATCGGCTACACATTCAAGGGGCAGCTTCTGCGGCCGGCTCGCGTCGTGGTCAGGCAGTATCCCGGCTCTCACTGACGGCTAAGGTTCATGGCGCAGACCAGGGACTTCTACGCGGTTCTCGGCGTACCGTCGACCGCAACGCAGGATGAGATAAAAAAGGCGTATCGAAAACTCGCCAAGAAATTCCATCCCGACGCCAACGCAAACGATCCCAAGTTGGCGGAAAAGTTCAAGGAAATATCCGAGGCGAACAACGTGCTCGGCGATGCGACCAGGCGAAAACAGTACGATGATATGCGGCGGCTGGGAGCGTTCGATGGGTTTGGTGCGAGCGGTCCTTCGCGTCGAGGCGGCGCGCCGCGTCAGGGCACCGGCAGCGCGAACGTGAACTTCCAGGATTTCGATATCGGAGGATTGGGCGGGCTCGGCGACCTGTTCGGCTCCATTTTCGGCAACTCGCGCGAGCAGGCGCGGCCATCGGGCCCGCAGCGGGGCCAGAACATCGAGACCAGTCTCGACATTCCCTTCCGGACGGCCGCGCGCGGCGGCAAGGTGAATGTCGATCTCGAAGTAAACGAGGAGTGCGGAACCTGTCGCGGAACCGGCGCCGCTCCTGGCGCTACAATGAAGACATGTCCCGAATGTTCGGGGCGCGGCGTAGTGTCGTTCGGACAGGGCGGATTCGCCGTCAACCGACCATGCCCGGTTTGCCTTGGCCGTGGGCAAGTACCGTCTCAGCCGTGTGCGACATGTAACGGAAGCGGCGAAGTCAGAACGCGAAAGAAGGTAGTGATCACCGTGCCTCCGGGCGTGGATACGGGCTCCAAGATCCGGCTCAAGGGGCAGGGGGGCAAAGGGTCGGCTAACGGGCCCCCGGGTGATCTACTGATCACTTTCAATGTGCTGGCCGACAAGTTCTACAAGAGGGAAGGACTCGACGTAATCGCCACGCTTCCGCTCAACATCGCTCAGGCAACGCTCGGGTCGAAGGTCAGCGTCACCACGCTCGACGCAAAAAAAGTCATGATCAAAATTCCAGCAGGAACTGCCAGCGGAAAGCGCTTCCGCGTGCGCGGGCAGGGAATTCGCAAGGGAGCCGACGTGGGGGACTTGATGGTCGATGTGAAGGTGGAGGCCCCCGAAAAACTGTCCGAGGAGCAGGAGCGACTCATGAAGGAATTTGCCGCTGCAGGGGGACTGAAGTATTAACGAACGAGTGCGCGCCGGGTCGGCGGTGTTCGCGGGCGCTTTTTTAATCGCGCTGATCTACTCCACGAAATCCGAGCAAGGTCCGATGGTGACCATTGGGCAGAGGGACGACAGCGCAGCGATATCAAGTGTGACCCTTGGCGATTCCGCGACGCCAATGGTGAGCCCCGCGTCACCCTCCACTATCGGCACGAATACCCTCACTGCCCCGCCTGCGTCGCTTCCGCTGGCAGACCTGAAGGTTGAGGCACCCGCAGCCGTCGGGTCGTCATCGCCTTCCGTCGGTCCGCGTGAGGCGGAGGAATTGCGCGGTCAGGGACTGGTCATTCCGGTAGCGGGGGTAGCGGCGAAGGACCTCATCGACACCTTCAACGAAATGCGGGGTGGAACCCGCCGCCACAACGCTCTCGACATCATGGCGCCTCGCAACACTCCGGTGGTGTCGGCGACCACAGGTAAAGTTCTCAAACTGCACAACAGCGCCGCGGGCGGACTCACGATCTATGCTTCGGACCAGACATCGCGCTTCGTCCTGATGTACGGCCACCTCGAGAGCCTTCGGCCAGGGCTGAAGGAAGGTTCCTCAGTCCAGCGCGGGGAGATAATCGGCTTCGTTGGCACGTCGGGAAACGCAAATCCCGCGGGCCCTCACCTTCACTTTCAGGTCACGCGCAACGACAACATGAAGGAGTGGTGGAAGGGCACACCGCTCAATCCTTTCCCGGCGTTCCGTCCGCGCTGACCGACGATCCTTCAATCAGGCGGCGAGGATTGGAAGCGCGACCCGGCTGGAAACAGACGCCGCCTCGATGAATCCTCCGCCGAGGACCCGCTCACCGTCGTACAGAACGATGGACTGTCCCGGTGTAATGGCGGCAACCGGTTCGTTCAGCGCAATCTCTATCTCTGTCCCGTCCATTCTGATTAGTTCGCCAGACACAAGCGGTGCCCGGTGACGAACGCGGACGCTCACCATCGATCCGACATGCGGCGGTGCCGAAAGCCAGTTCACCTCTCTCGCTATCACACCGCGGCCAAGCAGATCCTCGCGGGGGCCGATTACCACGGTTCTTTCCGCGGGACGGATGGCAACCACGTACATCGGAATACGGAACCCGCCCGGTAGCCCGCGTCGCTGCCCGATGGTGTAGCCGGCGAAACCTTCATGATCGCCGACGTGACTTCCATCGATGGTCACGATGGGGCCGCGTGAGAGAGCCGGCGAATCGGCAGCAAGCCGGCCGCGCAGAATCTTCATGTAATCGCCATCGGGAACAAAGCATATTTCCTGGCTCTCAGGCTTCTCTGCAACGACAGCAAGTCCAAGCTTTCTTGCCAGGTCGCGAGTCTCCGGCTTGGTGGAGTCGCCGACAGGGAGCAGCATGCGCGACTGGACTTCGCGATCGATCCCCCAGAGAAAATAGGTCTGGTCCTTGTTGTCATCGCGTCCGCGGTGAAGCGAACCGTCCACGATGCGGGCATAGTGCCCGGTAGCGATCCAGCGCGCGTCGATCGCATCGGCCTTCCGCACGAGGTCGCGGAACTTGGTGAACGTGTTGCAGCGCACGCACGGAATCGGAGTGCGGCCACGGGCGTACTCGCTAACAAAATCATCGATCACGTCGTGGCCGAAACGTGTCTCGAGATTAATCACATAGTGCGGAATGCCGAGCTTCTCGCATACCCTGCGCGCATCGTTTACTGAATCGAGCGAGCAGCATGGGCGATCGGGCACGTCCGTGCCGTGGCAGAATAGCTTCATCGTCGCGCCGACAACGTCGTGACCCTGTTCGACGAGGAGCGCCGCCGCTACCGACGAGTCTACTCCGCCGGACATGGCAACCAGAACTCTTTCCTTCATATACCGGAACTCAGCCCGCGGTCGAAAACTGGCGCGCCTTGTTGACAAGCGCGGGGAACACTTCCGCTACGCGGTCGATGCACTCTTCAGTGGTCAGGCAGCCGACGCTCATCCGTATGGCCGCAGAGGCAAGGTCGGGGCGGACTCCCATCGCAACCAGCACGTGGGATGGGCTTATGCTTCCACTCTGACATGCAGAGCCGCCCGAGGCCGCTATCCCTCGAAGGTCCAGCGCCATGAGGAGCGACTCACTGTCCGTGCCCGGAACCGAGATGTTGAGCACGTGCGGCGCCCGCTCGGCACCGCGTCCATGGATCACTGCGTCTGGAAGGGCGGTGAGAATCGCCAGTTCAAGTCGGTCGCGCATTTTGCGCAACCGGGATGACTCCTGCTCGTGTTCCGTGAGCGTCAGCTCGGCCGCGGTCGCGAGGCCAACCGCATACGGGACGTTCTCGGTACCAGGGCGCCGGCCGCGGTCCTGTGCGCCGCCGTGCATCAACGGCTGAAGCTGCGTTCCACGCCGAATGAAAAGCGCACCGATGCCCTTTGGCGCGCCAATCTTGTGGCCGGAAATGGAGAGAAGATCGAACGCCTGAGACGCGGCGTTGATTGTAACCTTGCCGAATGCCTGAACCGCATCGGTGTGTACTGCCGCCCCGCAGGCTTTCGCTTTTTCGGCGAACTCCGGCAAAGGTTGGACGGTGCCGATCTCATTGTTGACCCAAATTATCGAGCAGACGGCGACATCATCCCGCACCTGCCTGTCAAACGATTCGACAGTCACCACGCAATTCGAATCGACATCGAGAAAGCGCTCCTCAGCTCCTTCGGCCGCGGCCTGGTGCACCGCGCCGAGTATCGCCTTGTGCTCGACAGGCGTGGTGACAACTGCATTCCGGCCTGCGGCTCGCGCGTGCCGCCAGATGCCCAGGATGGCGAGATTGTCACCTTCTGTCCCGCCCGAAGTAAAACAGACCTCGTCGGCGCGGGCGCCAAGGCAGGCCGCCACGCGCTCGCGGGCCTCGTCGAGTGCGGCCCGGGCCTCGCGACCCCATCTGTGCGTGCTCGACGGGTTACCGAAGCGCGCGCCGAAGAACGGCCGCATGGCTTCGAGAACCTCGTCGCGGACCGGCGTGGTCGCGGCGTGGTCCAGATAGATTGGCGCGGGCTTCATCTCCTGAAGCTAAACAGGGTAGTGTGCGTGGGCGAGGGCTTTGCGGGAGCGGGAGGAACGGCGGGAACTGCTAACAGGGAGTCCTGGGAGTTTAGGGAGCTCGGGGAGATGTCATTGTGCGGCGGAGACAATTCCCTTGCCTCTGATTGCAGTTTACCGCGTTTCGAGGTTCAGCGGCTGCCGATAGGATTGCAGCCACTCATCCCTGAAAAAACTTGGCTCTTACCGCCCACAGATCCGGGAAGAATCGCTGATTCACGGTGCGTTGGAGGTAGCGGGCCCCAAGTGTGCCTCCGGTACCGCCGGTATTCGGGCCGATGATGCGCTCGACCAGTTGCACGTGCAAAAAACGCCACATGGCGAAGCCCTGCTCGTACTCGAGAAGACCCTCTGCAAGCATCTGCAGCGGCCGATGCTGCTCGTCGGTGTATATCTGCTCTACGGTTGCCTGCTGCATCTCGAGCACTCTATTGAACTGTTCCTGAAGCGACGGCAACGCGAGCGCTCGCTTCACAAGCTCTGGAATGCCGCCGTGCTCCTCGAGAACCTGGATGAAATGCGGATCGCGCAGGCCCGACATCGCTTCGATCGCGCGAAACTGCTCGCTCTGCGAACCACTGGAAGCTCCGAGGTAACCACGGAACTGCGCGAAATGCTGTGGCGGCAGCGTTTCCAGCGCGCTGAGTTGTGACGTGACTATTCGCACAAGCGCATTTACCCGCTTCACCGAACCGAGGGCACCGAGAGCATCGTTGGCGCTGAGTTTTTCGTTGAGTGCCTCGAGTTCGTGCAGTATCAGCTTGAACCAGAGTTCGCTCGCCTGGTGCACGATGATGAAAAGCAACTCATCCGGATGCTCCGGGCTCGACCGCGGGTGCTGTAGCGACAGAAGCTTGTCGAGAGCGAGATATGAACCGTAGTTCAGTTCGGATTCGTCACTCAAAATGATGCGACCTCCAGCGCCGCGATGTCGTCCACCCGCATTGTTTCCATCGTGAAGAATGGCTCGCCATACCTGGTGCGGATGAGCGACCCGTAGTGCGCGGCCTGGTGCCGTATGATGTCATAAAGTGGTTCTCCATTGGGGAATACCTCTCCCGCCTGGATCGCTTCGTCGAACTGTGACGAATAACATTTTACCGCCTCGAGTTTTCTATCGAATTCGTCGGTGATGTCCACGACGAATGTCGGCTTGACATTGTCTTCCCGATACGCGAGGCAGTGAATCAGCTTCCGCGGGCGAAACGCCGGGACCTGAGGTTCCACCTTGCTCAGTCCCGCGACGAAGCACGCATCGCGAATGAGCTGCGCCGAGATTGTGTGATCGGGGTGCTTGCCTCGCATGGAGGGTGCGATGACTATCGCGGGAGCAAGTCGGCGTATCGCCAACGCGAGGCGCGCCCGCGTTTCCGGCGTGTTAACCACGCCGCCATCAGGCAGCCCCAGGTTTTCCCTCGCATCGAGGCCCATTATCTCCGCCGCCTTCGCGGCTTCCTCGCCCCGGATCTGCGCCGACCCCCTCGTACCAAGCTCGCCGGCGGTGAGATCGATAACGGCGGTGCGCCTGCCCAGCGACTTCGATTTGATGAGCGTGCCGGCGCATGTCAGCTCCACATCGTCCCGGTGCGCCCCGATGGCGAGAATATCTACGTTGGGCATCGGGCGAATATACAGTCTCGATGAACTCTCAACATGTCACTCATGACGCAGCGCCTCGATCGGGTCCATGCGGGCAGCGCGCCGCGCGGGAAGGATTCCGAATACGATGCCGATTCCCACCGATACCGTTACCGCAATCAGGGTCAGTACAACGGGGACCCCGGCGTCGATGTCCATGAACAATGTCACGATGCGCCCCAGAACGAGTCCCACGATGATGCCGATCACGCCGCCAATCCCGGTGAGAGTAGCAGCCTCGACGAGAAACTGAAGCAGTATCTCCCGCTGAGTGGCCCCCAGGGCCTTTCGCACACCGATCTCTCGCGTGCGATTGGTGACTGAAACCATCATGATCGCCATCACACCTATGCCGCCCACCATCAGTCCCACACTCGACAAGACGATCATTACGAGAAAGAACACCCCGGTGATCTTGTTGAACGTGTCAAGTATCTGGTCCTGCGTAATCATGTCGAACGTGTTCTTGTCGGCTGGCCTCAGGCGACGCTCTTCGCGCATTGCCACCGTTACCGCCTCCTGTGCCGCCTCGGTAGTGACTCCTTTCTTCGGCTTCACCGCGATGAAGACCGCATTCGTCTTGTCGAGAGTGAACTGCTGGTCGAGGGTTTTATACGGAAGAATGGCGCCTGTTGCCTGGCCGGGGGGCTCGAAAATGTTACCTGCTTTCTGATAAAGGCCGATCACCTGGAACGGCCGTCCGCCCGCGTGGAACTGCTTGTCGATGACGCTCTCGCCGCCGAATATCTTCCTCGCCGCGTCCTCCTCGAGAACGGCGACCGCAGCGCCGCTCACCATCTCCGACTGCGTGAACCAGCGCCCCGCAATCAGATCGCCTCCGTAGATCTGCGGATAGCCTTCGTCTGCTCCGAAGAGGAGCACACCCTGAGTTCGCACGCCCTTGTACTCCATTCTTGCCTGGGCCTGGCCCCAGATCGCAGCATACGAAATTTCGGGCAGCATGTTGATCCGCCGCGCCTCCGCGTCCGTGAGATCTGGCCTGATGCGAATCCACTTCGGCAGGTTGTCCGGATTGACAGGAGTCTGTGAGAACGCTTTCACGACATAAAAAGTTGTCGGGCCGGCGATCTCGATAGTCTTTACGATCTGCTCTTTGATGCCCTGGACAATCGCCGCCATCATCATGACTGTCGAAACGCCAAGTACGACGCCAAGTATCGTCAGCGATGAGCGCAGCTTGTTGGCTCGCAAGGTATCGAGCGCGACGGCCACGTTGCTCCGCACCTGCTCCGCCAGCATCTATTCCTGCCTCAACGCGGCGATGGGATCGAGTTGGGCCGCCCGCGACGCGGGATAGACGCCGAACAACACTCCAACTCCCGCGCCAAGAGACAGCGCCAGCGCGATCGACCACGCAGTCACACGAGCCGGCAACGGTGAAGCGAACGAGATTAGCGCGGCAAGGCCCCAGCCGGTCGCCACCCCGAGCAGCCCGCCCACACTTGCAAGAACGATCGCCTCGACCAGAAACTGCCGGCGAATGTCCGTCGAGCGCGCACCGAGGGCTTTTCGAACGCCAATCTCCCGCGTCCGCTCTGTCACCGACATCAGCATGATGTTCATGATGACAATGCCGCCAACAACGATGCCGATTCCGACTATGGCCGGTATCACCGAAAACAGAATGCGCGTGAGACTCTTCCAGAACTCGATCAGCGCATCGGCAGTTTCGACGGAATAGTCGCTGTCTTCTCCGGGCCTGAGACGGTGCGCCGTTCGCATCGCTCCATCAGCCAGTGCCATCGCGCCCGCCACGTCTTCGGCCCGCGCCATCTTGACGGACACGGTGGTCGTTTTGCGCAACCCGTAAATCGATTCGAAGCTCGGTAGCGGAAGGAGCACGAACCCGTCGAACGATTGCCCGAGCACGCGGCCCTTCTTCGCCACCACGCCAACGACGGTGAATGTCGAGCTGAGAATGCGAATCGGCTTGCCTACGGGATCTACGTTTTCATACAGCTTCTCTGCAACGTCGGCCCCGATTACCGCCACGGAGCGGCGTTGATCCACATCGAGATCGGTGAGTGGGCGACCGGAGGCAAACGTGTAGTCCTGCACGATCTGATAGGGTGCGGTGACACCGAGAATCGCGACGTCGCCAAGGGTTCTGGCGTTCCATTTTACGTCGCCGACCGGCGACGGCCATCCGGACTGCCGGCTGATTGCCTCAGCGTGAGGGATTGCGGCGATCACCGCCTCAGCATCCGCCTCGGTAATGCGCGGCCGCCGCTGAATTCGCCGGAACTGTTCGTCATCAAACAGTCCGATCTGAATGGGGGACCTGCGAACCTGAAAGGTGTTCTTCCCGATCAGCGCACCGGCAAGGTTATCGCTGACGTACGCATTCATTCCCTGGATGATGGCGACTACCGCGACAAGGAACGTCACGGACACAATTATGCCGAGGAGCGTAAAAAACGACCTGAGCTTGTTTTCGCGAAGCTGCTGCAGGGCCGTGAAGATGACATCCGCGAATGTCATCGCGCGAACGTCATGGGTTCACTCGTAGCGCAGCGCTTCCACTGGGTCGAGGCGAGACGCGCGCGCGGCTGGCAACATGCCGAAGACAATGCCTGTAACAGCGCTGACTCCAAGTGCCGCCACAATAGCCATGGGCGGCGTAGACGCCGGAACCGGCGTGAATCGGTTGATCAGAAATGCGACCATCGATCCCAGGGCGAGGCCGATGGACGCTCCCACGCAGGTCAACGTAGCCGCCTCGACCAGAAACTGCCACAGGATCGTTTTTCTCGTTGCGCCAAGCGCCTTCCGCACGCCGATTTCACGGGTGCGCTCGGTGACACTGATCATCATGATCGCCACCACTCCGACGCCGCCAACCATCAGACCAACGGCTGACAACGCAATCATGATGACGAAGAACACGCCGAAGAACCCGTCATAGATCGCCTTGAGGCCATCTGACGTTACGATCGCAAAATTGTCAGGCGCGCTGGGGCGCAGCCCACGTTGCCCCCGCAGGAATGCGGTGACAGCGTCGATCGCCTGATCGCGTGGAACGTCGCCGAGCGGCTTGACCGTGAGATCGAGCCGGCGAAGCTGGAATCCGAGCTGTCGCTTTCCCGACTGCAGCGGAATTATCGCTTTTGGATCGTTGCCGGCCGTGGACGAACTGGGCTTGCCCAGAAAGCTGCCAACATTGTGATAGAGGCCGATGACCTTGAATGGCTTGCCATCGACCTCGACAAACTTGTCGAGCGGGTCGGAATCCTTGAAGAGGCGCTCTGCCATTTTTTCATTGATTACGACGACATTTGCCCCGGTCGAGTTCTCGGCGTAAGTGAAGTCGCGCCCTGCCACGATGTCACCGCCGTCCGCCGCGAGCCATCCGGAGCTGTACCCGTCTAACCCGGCCTGGCTGATCTCCTTGTCCTTGTATTTGAACTTGGCGCTCGTGCCGATGTGGCTCGTCACGGCGGCGATCTCCGGCAGCGTCGCAATTCGCTCTGCTTCGGTGAGCGTGATCGGTGGATTGCGACGCCACGCGCATGTCTCGTCGGTGCCGTCGCACATCTCACCCAGACTTATCGGCCGACGATACATGTAAAAGCTCGTAGGGCCTGCAGACTCGAGATCCTTTGCAACGCTTGCATTGATGCCGTGCACGGCGGCGGAAAGCGTCACGACTACGAACACTCCAACAGCGACTCCAAGAATCGTGAGCGCAGCGCGCACCTTGTTGGCGCGGATCGCATCGAACGCGATACCGACTCCCTCGGTGATGTTGAACAACCAGGAAGAGAGATTCATCTATTCCTGCCTCAGGGCGAGAATCGGGTCGAGCCGCGAAGCGCGACTGGCTGGATAGATCCCGGAAACGATTCCGACGCCCATCCCGACCAGCACTCCAGCCACAATCGACCAGGGGGCGACTGTGGCGGGGAGGGGCGATACGGCGGCGATTAGCTGAGCCAGCAAAATGCCGGATACGATGCCGATCGCGGCTCCAACCGTACTCAGCGTCGCTGCCTCGACCAGGAACTGAGACATGATGTCTCGCCTGCGCGCGCCCAGCGCCTTCCGGATGCCTATCTCACGCGTTCGCTCGGCGACCGCCACGAGCATGATGTTCATGATCACGATTGCACCAACCACCAGGCCGATCGCCGGCAGTATCACGCCGGCGATAACCAGCTTGCTCTTGATGTTCGTCCAGAAGGTGAGCGCGGATTCCGATGTCTCAATCGTGAAGTCGTCAGGTTGCGAGGGACGCAGATGGTGCCTCCCGCGCATGACTTGCCTCACCGTTTCCTGCACCTCCAGCATGTCGGCGTCGCCGGCGACCTTGATCTTGATCCCGTCGATCACCTGCGGACGATTGACGACGTGACGCAGCGGCGACCTGTATGGAGCGATGACGAAGCGATCCATCGAGAATCCGAAGATGCTTCCCTGCGACTCCGCCACACCGATCACTGTGTAAGGAAGGCCCGCAACCTTGAGCTGGCGCCCGAGTGGGTCGAGCTTGGGGAAGAAGCGGGTCGCGATTTCCGTTCCGATAACGACGACAGGCGTGCCCAGCGCCATCTCCTGCTGGCTGATGAGGCGGCCGCGGTCGACTTTCATCTCGCGTATCTGGAAGTAGTCGCCCTCGACCGCGCTGGCCTGAAGCATGGTCGGCTTGGCCCACTGTGAGGCCATCGGAACATTGTCGTAGCCCTCAGCCGACCAGAGTGTACCCGGCGGCAGCGCCTCGATCACCGGTTCGACGTCGGTGATCTTGATTCGCGGCCAGCGCTGCATGGCGCGCCACTGCGCCTCGCTCATGTCGCCACCGATATCGGGCCGCTGGCGGAGCGTCATCGTGTTGACGCCGATGAGCTTTCCGACGAAGTCGTGCTCCATGTAGCTCGACATCCCTTCGACGATCGAGACGACAGCAATGAGGAACATCACCCCGATCACGACGCCGAGCAGCGTGAAGAAGCTCTTCAGCTTCTGCACACGGATCTGCGCGAGCGCGAGCCGTATGGCGTCGATGAATGGCATGCCGCTATTTATGCTTCGGGGATGGACCGCCGATCTGCATCTTCTCGGCAAACCGCTCACGACGATCGTCGCTCTCGATCATTCCGTCGCGCAGCACGATCACACGCCGCGCATGGGCAGCGATGTCTGGCTCGTGGGTCACCATGATGACCGTCTGTCCGCTGCTCGCGAGCGTCTCGAACACCCTCATGATCTCTTCCGATGTCGTCGAGTCGAGATTACCCGTCGGTTCGTCAGCAAGCAGAATGGACGGATTGTTCACAAGCGCGCGTGCGATCGCCACGCGCTGCCTTTGTCCGCCAGAGAGTTCGTTCGGCCGGTGGGTGATGCGGTCGCCGAGCTGAACCCGCTCGAGCGCCTCTTTCGCACGCTTTTTTCTCTCGTCAGATGGCACGCCCGCGTAGACCAGCGGAAGCTCCACGTTATGCAGTGCCGTAGCGCGGGGCAGCAGGTTGAAGGTCTGGAACACGAAGCCGATCTCGCGATTGCGCACGCGCGCCAGCTCGTCATCCGCCATGGTCGAGACGAGGTTGCCGCTCAGCCAGTACTCTCCGGCATCCGGAGTGTCGAGGCAGCCGATGAGGTTCATCAGCGTAGACTTGCCCGACCCCGAAGGGCCCATGATTGCCACATACTCGTTGCGTCTGATTGCGACGTCCACACCACGAAGCGCGCGCACGATTTCGCCACCCATGTCGTACTCGCGCTTGAGCCCGCGTGTAACGATCACCCAATCCTTGTCAGGCGCTGTCCCCGACTGTGTGGTTACAACGTGGCGCTCGGCGGTGATGCCAAGGGGTTCTTCAGTTGTCTCCATTACGATTTCCTGGCCTCTGCCTTTTTCTTGTCGTCAGGCGCGATTGTCTTGACGCGGCTTCCGTCCTTGAGTTCGCGAATCGCCTGGTAGGTTCCGCCGACGATCTTGTCCTTCTCCTTGAGACCGGAGATGACTTCGAAGTATTTCTCGCCGGCTATACCAACCTTTACGGGCTTGAAGGTCACCTTGTTGTCTGCGCCGACCACGAACACGCCTTCGACATCCCGTTTACCGACTTCCCTTGCCGGGGCGTTCTTGGCCAGGGTCACCGCTCCGCTGTCGCGCTTGGCGAGCGAATCCTCACGCACCGTCAAGGCGATGATCGGAATCGAGAGCACGTTCGTGCGGGTGTCGGTAACTATCTTGGCGGTTGCCGAGAAGTCGGGACGCGTTGTCGCAGGCGCGTTCAGAAGCTGAATTGTCACCTCGTAATCGATCGCCTGGTC
Organism: Gemmatimonadaceae bacterium; assembly: GCA_046593165.1. GTDB lineage: Bacteria > Gemmatimonadota > Gemmatimonadetes > Gemmatimonadales > Gemmatimonadaceae > UBA4720. The sequence goes on along the minus strand of JBKJRW010000130.1, from coordinate 10,563 downwards.
GGCCGGGTTTGCAGAACCGGCCCCACCCTTGATCGAGCTGTTCGAAATCTCGGAAACGCGGCCCACGAAGGTTGTGTCGGGGAACGCGTCGATCTGAACGACGGTCGAGTCGCCGATCGAGATGCGTGACACGTCGGTCTCGTCCACCTTGACCTTCGTCTCGAGCAGTCTCATGTCGCTGATCGTGAGCAGCGTCGCAGCGTCCTTGTTCAGCGTCCCCATGATCGCTGTCTCCCCCTCGCGAACATTGAGACGCGTCACCCGGCCGCTCATCGACGCAAAAATCGTGGTCTTGGCCAGCAGGCTCTGCGCGTCGCGCAACGACGCCTGTGACTGCGCGATCCCGTTGTTGGCGGCTTCGAGCTGCGCCTGAGCGACGTCCACCTGCGTCTTGAGCTGTTCCACCTGCTCGTCGGATACAAGCGTCGGGTTCGCCTTCTTCAGCTCGAGAAGTCGATTGTAGTTACGCCGGGACTGAATCAGGGTTGGCCGCGCGGTCGCAGACTGCGAGCGGGCGCTCGCAACGGCCGCCGCCGCGCGCTCCGCAGCCGCCCGGTACTGCGAAGGATCGATCTCGAGAAGGAACTGGCCCTTCGTAACTTCGTCTCCTTCCTTAACGGACAGTCGCACGATGCGGCCGGTGATGTCGGAAGCAAGGTCTACCTTTGTATGCGGCTGAACCTGCCCGCTTGCTGTGACCGAGGCGACGAGGTCGCGTTTCTCGACGGCCTCGATGCGGACTTCGGTAGCCTTGTTACGGCCTTTTGCGGCGCTCAACGCTCCGACCAGCACGAGCGCGAGAACGATTGCGCCGCCTACTCCCCACTTGGTGCGCTTGGACATTTTGGTTTCCGTTATCTGAGTGGACGGCCGACTGCGCTTTCCAGCGCAGCGAACGCCTTGTGGTAATCGAAGATTGCGTTGATACGGTCACTCTCGGCGCGCTCGTAAGCAGCGCGCGAATCGGTGACATCGACGAGGTTCACGGCGCCGCTGCGATAGCGGTCCTGCGTGAACTTGAGCTCCAGCCTCGCTTTTGCCGAGTTCTGCGCCTGGAGCGCGGCAGTCCTTGCCGCGGTGGTAAGTGTCAGGTATGCGGCCGAGACATCGGCCGTCAGGGCGAGTTCACGCGCGCGAACGCTGAACCGAGCGTCATCCCGCGACGCCTGTGCCTCCTGTACCCGCTGCTCGCGCGCAAAGCCATCGAACAGGGGAAGCGAGATGGTCGCCGAGATGGAGCGCGGCGAGTTCTGGAAGTTGAGCGGGAACTGACGGTTGTCGCTGCGCAGCCTTGCCGCATCGGCGTCAGTCATACCGAAGTCGGGGCAGGCAGCAAGCATGTTTGGAAGCCTGAGGGCCGCGCGAACCTCTTCGGTTCGCACGCACGACGCAATCGCCGCAAGCGACTGGCCGCTCGCCTGCTGAACGAGGAAGTTTGAATTGGCAAATGAGTACGTGTAACCCGAAACGCCGGTGTTGATGCTGAGGGTTGGCGAGTATTCGCCCCGGGCCCGCTTGACGTTAAGGTCAGCGACTTTCTCACGCGAACGCAATGCGAGTACGACTGGATTTGCCTGACGCGCCGATGAGAGCAACGTGGTCAGTGCAGGAGGTTCATCGAGCGCGGGAAAGCGAGTCGTAAGCGTGACATTCGCTGGCTGCTCCACGCCCATCAGCTGAAAGAGACGCAGTTTCTCGATCTCGATCTGATTGCGTGACTGCAGCACTTGCACCTGTTGCTGACCTACGGAAACCTCGGCGCGAGAAACGTCGAGTTGTGTCCCCGAGCCGACGAGTGAACGGGCCTTTGCCAGCACGAGCTGAGACTGAGCGGCGACAAGCAGCGTGTCCTGCAGCGACGCCCGCTCCTGGGCCTGAAGGACGGACAGGTACTGCTGCGTCACGTTCGCGCGAAGCAGCTCGGCACTGCCGGTAATGTCGGCCTCGACGGCATCGCGGTTGGCGCGCTGAAGGCGGGGAGTAATGAATGTCGCGCGGTTCAACCGGTACCCAATTCCGATCTGATAGGACGACTGATTTACGTCCGAACTTGCACCGAGGCTCGCGCCGCCAAAGATCTGGCGGCCACCCTGCTGGCGCTGCGCGCTGAAGCTCGCGTCGGCGCTCGGCAAGAGTTGTCCCTGCGCCGAGCGAACAGCGGCATCGGCGGTTCGGCGATTGTTAATCGTCGCCAGGTGGTTCGGGTTGTTACGTCTTGCAAGCTGTACCGCCTCGTCGAGCGTGAGGACGGCGCGTGCTTCAGGCGAGCCCTGAGGCGCGGATTGCGCGGCAGCCAGGCCTGGAACGAGAAGAGCCAATATGAGACACAAACGCATTTGCATTGTTGGGTGCGGGTAGAGTCAGGTCAACGTACGGCGGCTGTATGGAAAGTGTTTCATCACATTCTTCATCCCGCCGGCGCGGGGGCGAGGAAGATGCGATCGCTGATGCGGGAGCGAATCCGCTCATAGAGAATCCGCCCCTTTTCTGCCGACGCCAGCGACGGCATTCCGATCGATCCCGCACTGTTGCCGGGAACCTTCAGCGTGCCCCGGCGGTAACGCCGAAGCTCTTCGCGAGACATCATATAGTCGCGGGCGAGCTCAAGGTGTACCAATTGTGGAGCGATGTGGAGCATGATAGAGGTGTCGACTTCGTCACCGTGCATCGCTTCAGTCTGGCCCTCGAGCAACTCGGATAGATTGACCGCAAAAATATCCACGACACGAACGCGAGCGGCCGCGGTAATGACTGTGGCGAGCGCTTCCTGGTGTGGATCGTGCCCGTGCGCAGTGAGAAGAATGAACTCCTTGAACCCAGTCTCTTCCCATGCATCGAGAAGGTCGTTGAGCGACCGGTGCAGTGTTTTCTTCCTGACCGATGCGTTGCCAGCGAAACCTCTCTCGGTATCGACATTGACGCCGTACTCCACGGCCGGTGCCCGCAGCACGCCATATTCTGCTGAGAGATCGTCAGCGAGACGCTCGGCGATGATTGTCGCCGTGCCGAGCGGGAGATGCGGACCGTGTTGCTCGCATGTTCCGATTGGAATGATCAGACGCGGATCATCAGCCATTGCGGCTTCGATCTGCATTGGAAGAAGCTCCTTGATACGCAGTGGTGCATTCTGCGGGAGCGGAACGATGGGCGCGTGCGGCGCCAGGCGAGGCGAGGCCGGATCGGCGTCGGTCGCATACGGTGACATTCGCTTCATTCGCGAGGTGGGCCTATCAGGATCGTGAGAGTTTGGTGGTCCGGTCGTCTCGGGCTGGCCGTCGGAGGCGCCGCCGTTCTAATGCTGGCGTGGTGGCTGCGAAACCCGCCCATACCTTATGGTGGGGATGCGAGGCGCGCCAGCGCAATTTCTGCCGATTCGGCGACGTCGGATGATGCTGCCGCAATACGCGGCAGCGCAATCACCGCGGCCATCAGGGCTGTGTCCTCAACCGAGGTTCGCCTGACGGAAATCGCAGAGTCAGCACTCGGCGCCCCTGCTGATCCCGAGGCGGCCTTCGAATATCTGAAGGCGATTACCCGCTCGCCGGAAACCGGCGTTCTGGTTCAGGACGGAGCGTCGCCGCTCGCGTGGGCGGGTCAACTGCGCGTCACTCCCACCGTCGGCGCCGCGGGAACGATCGTCAGATTCACGCCATTTTACACGACGCTCGAAGTAGTCGCGGTGAGAGGTGCTCGCCGGGCAATGGCAACGGCGCTGATTCACGCGACGCCTCCTGCGGACAGGGTCGCGACGGCGCTGGACGCCACCATCGAAGCGCGCCGCTTTGTGGAGTCGTTCCGGTTTGCATCGGTGGGCGACACAGCTGCCGGCGAGTTGGTCCGAGACAGGAGCGGGCGCCCCTTGATGAGGGTGGACGCGATCCCGCGAACCGCCGAGTCGGTGCGATTTGCGGAGGTGGCTTCCGCACGCGGTCGAGGGGTTGTGTTGCTCGGTGTCGGGATACTGATTCTGATCGGCTTCGGCTGGTCCGACCGCCGATCGCTAGGCTTGCGGCTTTCGACCGTCGCAACAGCGCTGGTGGCAATCGCGCTCGTTCCGTGGAACAACTTCTCCAACTTCGCACGGGCCTTCGACCCAGCGTACTTCTACTCGCCCGTCGGCGGGCCATTCACTGCGAGTGCAGGCGTCTTCACTATGTCAGGCGCACTCATGGTCATGAGTGTCATTGCACTGATCCGGGCGAAGCGCGTCAGGATCAGCCGATATCTCGCCGCAGCACTGAGCGTTCTGGCCGGTGCTGGAGGGGCCGCCTTAGCCGGGATTGTCGCCAGAGGCATGGTGCTTCCGCCGTGGGGCGCGCCCATGGCATTGTGGCTGGAGTGGGAAGTGCCACTGTTTCTCGCGCTCTTCGCGGCCTGGCTTGCCGCATTGTGGCTCGTCATGATGGCCATCGGCAGCAGGCCAATGGTGACTCTGAAGTCGGCAACTCTGGTCGCGATCGTCGCCGGTTCGGTGGCCACGTTCACGGTATGGACCACCGCGACCGAGCAGCGGCTGCAATTGTCCATGCGCGATGTCGCGGGTCTTCAGCGCGCCGACCCAGACGCTGCGTTGCTGGTTTCCCGGTTCGGTACCCAGCTCGCGGCCTACGAGAGCGCCGGCACACGGGCGGACGTGCTCAAGCGGTACGCGCTATCCGATCTTGCGCCCGCCGAAGTTCAGGTGTCGCTCGGCACGTGGTCATCGGCCGCGGTTCAGACGTCGCGCCTCGACCTTGCGCGACTGCCTTACGATTCGGCGGCCCTGAGCGCGGTCGTGCGCGAGGCGCGATCTGCTGGCCTGCCGATAATCCGGCAGACACTGGGACCGGTCGGTCGTCAGGTACTTATGGCGGTTCCCCATGGTGATGGGCAAGTAACATCAACTGTAGCATCGCCAAGGACCAGGCTCGTCGCGCAGGACCCGTATGCGCCGCTGCTCGGGTTTGAGCAGCCTGAGCAAAGTGATCAGCCGTACACGCTGAGCCTTGCCGACGTCATTCCCGGCGGAACTGCGAAGCGGGGGACAATGACGTGGCGCCGCAATGGTGACGAGTGGCACGGAGATGAGGTGATCGCGACATCCCGCGGGCTGGCGCGCGCTCACGTAGAGGTAGATCTGCGCACGTGGCCCACACGGCTGGTGCGTGCGTCGCTGATTGTCACGTTGAACATCGCGATCGTAGCTTTTTTATGGGCGCTGAGTGCGATGTCTGAAGGCGGGTTTCTGAGGTGGCTCAGACGCAGGGGTTCCGGCTGGTTACGGAGTTACCGTGGCCGCCTCACGCTCGCGCTCTTCGCATTTTTCGTTGTCCCCGCCGTCGCGTTCGCAGGGTGGTCGTTCCAGCGGCTGCGCGGGGAAGATCGAGACGTTCGCGGGTTACTCGTTCGTGAAGACCTGCAGCCGACACCCGAGGGCGATCCGTTGCAACATCAGCGTGATCACGGACTCGGCGAGACTCCGCTCTTTCTCTACTCCAACGCTGTGCTCACCAGCAGCAGCGATTCGCTCTATGAGATGATCGCGCCTGCCGGCCGGATGCTGCCAAGGCCCGTGCAGCTGAGTATTTCCGACGCTGGTGAGCTCGATGCGAGCTGGCAGCAACGGGTTGCCGGTTCGAGAATATTCTGGGGGTTTCGCGCGGGGTCCAGCGCATCGCGAGGTAATTACATACTCGCGGCCCCTGCGCGGCGCGATGAACTTGTGCTCGATCGCAGGCGTCGCGACCTGACACTGCTCCTGCTCTTTGCGACCGCGATGGGAGGTATCGCGGCGTTCTGGCTGAGCGGAATAGCGGCGCGAATTCTCGCTCGCGATCTCGAGCTGAGCCGAATCGAGGTTGCGCGGGCCGAGCGAATTCTTGCGTGGGGTGAGATGGCGCGTCAGGTCGCGCATGAGATCAAGAATCCATTGACACCCATTCGGCTGGGCGTGCAGCATCTAAGGCGTGCACGGGCTGACGCGCGTATCGACTACGACAAGGTGCTGGATGAGAACGTGACGCGAATTCTGTCGGAAATAGACCGACTGGATGAGATCGCGCGCGCATTCAGCCGCTACGGAAGCGCTCCCGCTGACCTGCCCGCGCCCGAACGCATTGACGTTGCTGCCATATTACGCGACGTGGTCGGCCTCGAGAGAATCGGTATCGGCGGCGTGTCGTGGAGCCTTCACGCAGCGGACGAGACTGCGTTGGCGTATGCGCGGGCCGACGAGTTGCGGGATGTACTGCTCAATGTATTCGAGAACGCCCGTCTCGCCCGTGCGAGCGAAGTTGTCGTCAACCTTTCAACGTCCGAGAAGTCAGTGTCGATTGCCATCGATGACAACGGGGCAGGGATTGCCCGGGGCGCGCTTCCGCGCGTGTTCGAACCACACTTCTCGACGAGAACAACTGGGAGCGGGCTTGGACTCGCGATCAGTCGCAGGCTCCTCGAGTCGTGGGGCGGAACCATCGACATCACCAGCCAGGAAAACAGCGGTACCCGAGTGACGATCGTGCTCCAGACGGCGCCGGCGTGAGCGGGCCGCGTCGCACGCCGGTCGAGCCACTCAAGACCCACTCTCTTCCGCCGCACATAGCGGCATGGCAGCTTCCTCCGGGCTGGTCGTGGGGAGCACACGGTCTGCTTGGAGACGAGAGGCATTATCAGCAGGTGACGGACGGGCTGGGACGCTCGCTGTCGCTGGTGACGGTGCCCAATCCCGCTCATCACGCATGGCTTTTTTCCGAGGCGAGAAATCTCGCGCACCGAAATCACCCTGCCATTCCCACCACGTATCACTACTGGGTAGCTGAGCGAGACTCACGGCGTGGTCCAGGATATCTACGGCGGTGGATAACAGGGGAGACGGTGCGGGCGCACCTTCAGCGCCTGGGAGCTGCGGAAATTCCTTACGTTTTTCAGGTTCTTCGCGGGGCGGGATCAACGCTTTCGTACCTGCATGACAACGGAACTTCGCATGGCGCGCTCACAGTGGACACAGTGTGGGTTGCGCCGACCGGCAGGCTGTGGATGCTTGAGTGGCAGTGGGCTGTGCCACGCGACGACGTTCCTCCGGGAATGCGGCCGCTTCACCCGGGCGGATTGGCCGAGGGTCGCGTGTCATCGACCGCGCTTCCGCCAGAATGGGGGCAAGGCATTTGGAGCCCGACTGCCGCAAGTGACCAATGGCAACTCGCCGCAGTTTGCTTTACGGCCCTTACGGGGGAGGATCCTCCGCCGCGTGACGTCCCCCCTGTGAGGTGGCTCAGGCCCGAGTGCCCTGCCAGTCTCGCAGAAGCGCTCGATCGAGCCCTATCGCCAGAACCGAGTGATCGTTTTCCGTCGATCGCAGCTTTCCTTCGAGCCGCTGATCGAGGCTACGCTGGCGGGGGTGCGCTCGTGCCTGTTCGCAATCCCGACTCCCGGGGCGGCGAGTCCGAGGAGTCGCGCATCCGCGCTGCTCTTGGCGATGACTATGAGATACTGTCTCCACTGGGATCGGGGAGTTTCGGCAAAGTGTGGCGGGCGAGAGATCTCTCGCTCGAGCGGGAAGTCGCGCTCAAGGTGCTTCATCCGCATGTCGCCGCCGACGCTCGCGCGGTGGCCGCGTTCTGGAGCGAGGCAAAGCTTGCGGCGCAGCTGGCCCACCCTGCGATCGTGCCGATCTACGATTGGGACAGCAGGGAGGACCTCGCCTGGTACTCGATGGAGCTTGCAGACGAAGGGTCTGTAGCGAACCTCGTCGAAAGGAACGGTCCGCGTCAGCTCGACGAGGTCGCGCCTCAGGTGGAGTTGATTATCGATGGCCTTGCTGCGGCGCACGCTATCGGGATCGTCCATCGCGACCTCAAGCCCGAGAATATTCTGATCGACCGTTACGGCCGCTGGCGCATGAGTGATTTCGGGACGGCGAACGCGACTGGAGAAGATTCGACCGGCACGACGGGGACGCCCGCATTCGCGGCCCCCGAACAGCTTCTTGGGGAACCTCATGGCGCGTCGGCTGACCGGTTCGCTCTTACCGCGATAGTAGCCTTTGCCTTGAGTGGAACTCCGCCGTTTGGCGATGGCGAGGCGGCGACGATAGTGGCTCGCCAACTGGCCGGGACGATCGATCTGGCGCCTTTTTCTCCCCCTGTGGCCGTGTGGATCACAAGGGGACTCATGCCTTCTCCCGATGACCGTTTTCGTGACGAGGCCGATATGAAGGATGCCTGGCGGGCGGCGGTTCGCGCAGCGCGGCGGAGGGACAGAGCCGCATGGTGGCGCCGGAATCCGGGGCTAGGTCGGGCCTGAGCGGTTGGTCCGCTTCAATCGCGCTCGGTCGTTATAGCGTTTCAAGCGAAATGTGGCTCTGATTTTGCAAGCTGGAATCGTCGCGATAGAAGGGGTGCGCGGATTTTCCAACGCCTTTGGTTACATATGTTTGCACGTCGCCAAAAAGGTACAGTCCGTATGATGATCGAGCGTGGTCATCGCCTAGCGCGTAGGAAAAAATCTCGCTAACTTTTGCCGCGAGCCGCGCGGCCTCTGAAAGGGGCCGCATCGGCTTACCGGCATGCATCCTGCCTTACGGCGTTTACCGAGATGGACCGGTTGAAGTTGCTGTATCCACCATTCGAAAGAGGATTTTCATCATGTTGAGAAGACGTTGGACCGTCTGCGCAATGGCGGCCTTGCTCTTCGGCGGAACGGCCGCTGCACAGCAGCCGGGTACGCTGTTGTTGGGCGGCTTTGGGCAGTACACGAAGTTTGACGACGCGTTGCAGCTCGATAACGTGTTCGGTGTCGGCGGACGAGTCGGCGCATTCTTCGCTCCCAACTGGAATCTCGAAGCCGAGAATTCCTACAATCGCCCTGAGCAGGTCGGAACTGGCCAGCTAGGCAAGATCTGGTACGGCCCCGTATCCGCACGAATCCGCTACAGCTTCCCGTTCGCGGGACTCGCTTCGTTCCACCTTGGCGCTGGCGGCGTAATTTCGTCGTACGCCGGCTACGAGCCGGATGAGCCGACGGGAACCGAGCTGCGCGACATTCGCTCGAACCGTCGTGGTTACAACTACGGCGCCGAAGGCAATGTCGGCTTCACCGTTGGCCTCGCCGGAATCTCGCTCCGCGTCGATGGTATCGCTGACTACATGCCGAACGGCGGCAGGGTCGGTGGCACATCGAACGCTGTCTACGAGAGCCACACCAACCTGCGTGCGCAGGCCGGACTCGAGTTCCGCCCAAACATCGCTTCGCTTTTTGGCGGTAGCTCATCGACCGCCAGCATGGCGCCGTGGGCACCGTACATGTGGTTCGACGACCTCGGAAGCGACTGGGCCCTGCCCGGCATGCTCGAGATCGGTGCGTTCGGACAGTACACGAAGTTCGATGACAGCGACGCCTCCGGTAAGGGCGGCGCTCCTGGAAATCCCAAGGACGGAATCGGCTACGGCGCCCGTCTCGGTGTATTTCTCAGCGATCCGCACTGGCAGCTCGAAGGCGACGGCGCATACTCGCCCGACCTCGAGCGCGATCCGCCAGCACGTGCCGGATTCAACAACAATCCGATCACGTACTCGACGTTCGCAGTTCGCATGAACTACAACATTCCGATCATGAGCAAGTCACAGTTCATCCTCGGTCTTGGTGGAGTTCGCACGAACTATAGCACCGAGTCGACGAACACTGATCGTTCGTTCACGTACAACTACGGTGTCTCCGGCCTCGCCGGTCTTCGCTTCGGCCTCGCTAATCGCGTTGCCCTGCGCGTAGACGGTATCGCCGATTACATGAAGGACACCGAGAATCTCAACTTGATCGGACGCGCCGGTCTGTCGCTGCTCGTTGGCGGTGGCCGTCGTGAAGCCATGTGCACCTACGCTGGCCTGGAAAACATTCCTGCTTCCAGCCCGTCGTGCGTCGCGCCGCTTCCACCGCCGCCGCCGCCGGCCATGTGCGCATACCCGGGCCTTGGCGGTATCACCGCTACGGATCCTGCTTGCGTAGCTCCTCCAGTGGCTCCGATGGTGGTAGTCGTAGACACGGCAGCGATCACTGCTCCGATCTACTTCGACTTCGACAAGTCCGACATCCGCACCGATGCAGCCGCAACCCTCGATCGCAAGATCCCGTGGCTTACGGCCAACCCGGGAATGCGTATCCGGATCGAAGGCAATGCCGACGAGCGTGGCTCGGATGAGTACAACCTGGCCCTCGGCCAGCGTCGTGCCGCCGCCGCGAAGCGTTACCTCGTTGAGCGTGGCATCGATACCAGCCGGTTCGACCTCGTCAGCTATGGCGAAGAGCGCCCGGTCTGCACCGAGCACGATGAGACCTGCTGGCAGCGCAACCGTCGCGATGATTTCGTGATCGTGACGATCGGCTCTGACACCATCGTCGTCCCAGCCGGCGGCGAAGAGTAAGCAGTCGCTTCTGAATAAAAAGAGCGGGGCACCCTCGGGTGCCCCGTTTTTTTGGTGTGCCCAGCATGACCATTTACTCGGAGGTGTAAGTCCTTTGGGAAGTTGATCGCAACGACCCGAGCGAACCGCAAGGCGATGACCGTGAGGGAGTCGCTGAAAGAAGCGGAGT
>JBKJRW010000125.1:0-4242 GCA_046593165.1 Gemmatimonadaceae bacterium | reverse complement strand
ACCGATCTCTTTGCGAGTTCGAGGTACGCTTCGGCGATTCGTGGCAGCGCTGTCCGTGAGAAGGCGTAAAACTCCTTCTGATACTCCGCGCACATCTCGCACTCCGCGGGGTCGTGCTCGATCAGCGGGGCTGTGGACTCCAGCTCCAGCGCGCGTTGTGCCATCGAATGGCTGTCCCCGTCGAAGGCCATTCCGTAATATGTACGGCCGGACGTTTCCTTGTGGTTCAAGGTGGTTCAAGGGGTCAGAGTTGTTGATTTGGGTCGACGCAGCGCTACATTGGGGCAGAAGTTTATTCGCGGGCGTAATTCAGTTGGTAGAATGCCAGCTTCCCAAGCTGGACGTCGCCGGTTCGAGTCCGGTCGCCCGCTCTAGCGCAGTCGAAATCCGGCACGTCCGAAGGCTCCTGAAGTAGCTCCCTGGTACGATCAGCGGCGGCCGCGCAAACCGATGAGCTTTCTTTCATCGGGCGCGTAAGTCACAAGCATCACTTCCCGCGGCACGAGCGTCACAGTCTCGCTGAAGATCAAAGTAGCTGGCACGGCTTCTCCACGTCGCCGGCGGCGCTCTTCTATTTCGCGCGTCTCGCGATCTGAACTGACTTCCGATGCGTCGTGGCCGTCGGCATCACCGTCATCCTCGGCCTTGACGCTGTCAATGCGAGTGAAGCGCACGTCGATCGCGGAAGTGCCTGAGGGAACCGGAATCTCACGAAATACGTAGAGCTGTCTGTCGTGGCGAAGCCCGCCGCCCACCACGACAGCGTTCGCGATAACCGCCCCGTTGCGGCGCACTTCAAGGCGATACCGCGCGGTGGTGCCCTCGCACACGACGCGCTGGCGCATGTGCTGCGGAAGCTTTGCCAGGTCCTCGTCGGTCTGGGTACGACAGACTTCGACCCGCTCGGGGCGCGCGCCCCACGCAAGCCGGACCACAGAGGTGGCGGATGGATTCACTCGAACCTCGAAGCTCGACGCCCACGCAATTCCGAACGCTCCAGCGAGTGCCAGGGCCGCTCCAGCAATCGTTCGCAACGCGCTCATGCGTCCTGCTCCACCGGCACGGGCTCGCACTCGAGGTCGAGCTCGCCGCCGGATTCCGCGGTAGTGTCGCCGAGCGATGCGGTGTCAGCCATGAACGCGCGGAGTGCGCCGAGTGCGGCCGCCTGCTCGCTGGCGTTCGCGTATGCTACGCGGACGCGGCGGCGGTCTACCCGCGCCTGAAGCTCCGCCTCGCGGTCGTTGTAGATCCGCTCGACAAGCCAGCGAGGGCCTTCACGGTTCCAGCAATCCCGTGGCGGACATGCGAGAACGAGAACTCCGGCTGCTCCGCTTCGAAGCAGAAGCTCGATCACCGACGTGTGCACGTTGCCGGCGCAGTCGATCGGATACACAGCGCCGCCGGCCGAATGCATTGCATCAGTGAACTTCGCGGCTCCGTGCTCGCAGCAGACGACGACGGTATCAGCCGGGCGCCGTTCGGGCGACGCGATGAACTTGCGCACGCGGGCGACCTGATCGCGGCCGGTTCTTCCTGGCGGTCCCACACCCATCGGAGCGCACGATCCGGAGCAGATGCCACAGCTCACGCACAACTCGGGATTCACCAGTGCGACTTCATCCGATCGTCCGCCACCGAGTCGCTCGATCATCGTGATCGCCTCGTACGGGCAATCGAGCGCGCATTGCCTGCATCCAACGCAGACGCTTTCGTCCACGAACGAAGGTGCCGGCTTCGCCGTTCCGCGTCTCCTCGTGACGAGTGGAAAAAGCATTGCCGCAAGGAAGGTCAGGGTCGCGCCGGCCAGCGCCCACCCCGCTCCCACGGATTCTGACAGCGGAAGCCAGAAGGCGAAAAAAATGTCGACGGGGATGCGCTCCGGCAGGTGGAACGCGCTCGCCTCGGGTGCCATGCGCAGGGGCCACACCACTGCGACCGCGATCAATGCGCCAAACACGCTCCACATCAGCCTGCGCGGCGGGAGCATGGCAGCGCGCGCCACCCGCGAGACATGCACCAGCAACACCAGTCCCATGGCGAGCGGAATTCCGATGTGAGCGAAGAGATTGAGGAAGAAGAACGCGCTCGGAACCGGGCGCTCGCCGGTGAAGGCGCGGCTCGTCGGCTCAGACAGAATCGGCAGCGAGTCGAGCATGCGCGCTCCTTCGCGCGCGAGGTGCTGCCCGAACGAGTCCCACACCATCACGTAACCGGTCCACCCGCAGACCATGAGGAGCAGCAGGAGAATCATGCCGGACATCCAGGCGAGCGCGCGCGGGCCCCAGCTTCGGCCCTGCGCATACATGCGGATCGCGTGAACTGCGATCGCGGCTACCGCGGCATCACTCGCATAGCGGTGGAAGCCGCGCACCCAGTTGCCGATCCACATGTTTGAGGTGATCCGCTCCACCGAAGCGTACGGATCGCCCACGCGGTAGAACAGGATGAGCCATACACCTGTCGCGACGAGCGACAGGAGCAGGGCGATGACGAGCGTACCGCTTTGATAGAGGGGATTGCCTTTCCAGCCGTAGAGCCGGTTGAGCGCGGCGTCGGCGGCTGTTAGCATGCGCAAGGCTGCGCGCTCGACGGGACGAGACCGGGCGGCCATCAGAAATCGTGAGGCTGCATCTGTGCGAAACGATAAGCCGCCGCGCGCCGGGCGCCAAGTACGGGATTCCACGTTACCTCGTCAGGGAATCCCGGATGGCTCAACCGCTATCGAGAGTGTAAAGTCAGCCCTTCCCGACGCGCTGCTCATTCCGAACCCGCATTACACGGAGTGTCGATGCCAGATACCGAGCATTCAGAATCGCCGCAGGAACCGATACCCCTTGGACAGAGGCTGTTCGACAACATCTTTCTGCTTCTCGGGCTCGGCATTGTGATTGTATTCGCCCTGTTCACGGGGTGGGGCATGTGGGAGATACTCACCCTTCCACAGGCGACACTGCCATGAGGATCTCAAATGCATACTGAGACGCATACGGGGCTCGAGTCACCGCAGGGCAACTGGTGGAAGCCCGCGCACAAGGCCGAAAAGGTGTGGGTCGGGATCGCCTTCGCCTGGTGCATGGTGCTGTTCGCGATGATGCCGCTCTGGCATTGGAAGGGCGGACAGAATCCTTCCGGAATCCGGAGGCGCGTTGCGCCCGAAGCCTTCTTCAAGCGCACGCAGGAATTTATCACTCAGTATAAAGTGGGCGACGATCGTGGAATGGCCATCGTTGCGCCGCCGCCGGGCTCTGACGTCTATCTGATCGGCATGACCTTTCAGTGGATGCCCATCCTGCGGTTGCAAAAGGGCGCGGAGTACACGCTCCACCTCTCCTCGCTCGACGTCAACCACGGGTTCTCTCTCTACCCGATCAACGTGAATTTTCAGGTCGTACCCGGTTACGACTACGGTTTGCGGGTTACACCCAACTCGTCGGGTGACTTCCGCATCATCTGCAATGAATTCTGTGGCATCGGCCATCACACCATGGTTGGGCGCGTGATCGTCGAGGACGCACCCGCTGCCGCAACGGACGGGAAGGCACCAACGGTGACCACCTCACAGGGAGGCGTCCAGTGACCGCGGTGACAGCGAACGCGGTATTCCGCACATGCGGAATAACCGGACGCCGGATTCACGACAAGGCCGAAACGATCATCAAGGTGAATGCCGTCGCGGCTGTAGTAGCGCTGCTGATCGGTGCGATCGCCGCAGTGCTGATCGTGCTCACGCGCTGGCAGGCAGTGCATCTCCTTCCTGCCGTGTGGTTCTACCGGATACTCGGCGTGCATGGCATGAGCATGCTGATCTTTTTCATTCTCTTCTTCGAGATGGCTGTGTTGCATTTCGCCAGCACGGTGCTACTGAGCGCGCGGAACTCCGCGCCGAAGACGTCGTGGCTGGGGTTCGGCCTCATGCTATTTGGGGCACTGATGGTCGAAGTGCTCATGTGGGGCGGCAAGGCCGATGTGCTGTTCACGTCCTACGTGCCGCTGCGCGCTCATCCGCTATTCTATCTTGGGGTAATTCTTTTCGCGGTAGGGGCGCTTGTCGTCGTGGGGGTGTTCTTCGCGAACCTCGTCGTCGCCAAGAGGGAGCACACGTATCAGGGCTCGCTGCCTCTGGTTGTGTACGGGGCGGTGACTGCGGCGATCATCGCGGTGATAACGCTTCTCCATGGAGCGCTCATCTATATCCCGACCTTCCTGTGGTCGCTGGATCTGATGAAGGTAGATCCCCAGGTG
>JBKJRW010000092.1:0-9472 GCA_046593165.1 Gemmatimonadaceae bacterium | reverse complement strand
GAGGGCAACGCGGATGCCCCGTACCAGCTGGACGTTGACGTACATGTTCGCCATCGCGGTGTTGAAGCCGGCACCGATTGGCGTGAGGGCGTTCGAATTGACCCCGTTCACCAGGTTTGGCGCCGCTGCCGTGGAATGCGTGAGGGACTGGAACTCCTGCGCGAATCCGCCGCCGATGGCGAGAGTGAGGCGGCGAAACGTCGTCGTGTCGAGCTTCGGATCTTCGAAGACGGTCAAGCCGGACCGATCGAGCGGCCGGATATGCTGTATGCCACGATCACCCTGTGCGAACGCGAGTGTTGGCGAGCCCGCGAGGCACGCCGCCGCGGCGAGAAGCCGAAGGAGTGCACGATTGGTTTTCATTGTCAGAAGCCCCTTGCGGATGAGTATCAGGATCGACCAGACCGCGTCGCCCACCACATTTGTGTGGGGAACGTACAACGCGCGCCACGGCGCCGGTGTCGGGTAAATCGCACTTTCAGTGTAGGGGAATTCCGCGTAGGGAAATTCAATCGCGCCCGTGAGAGTATCGGTGCGCAGCGGAGGGTGGCAACCGATCTGCGGGGCGACGGCGACGCTCCCCGGCAAGGCTCGTCCGTGGCCCGAGGGCCACTGGCTCAGTCAGCGAACGTCAGTCACGGCGCATCAGGGAGGCATTGTGTTCGCACTTTGTTGCAGAAACGCGACTTCGAAGCCGGCGGGTTCTTCGTCATACCTCAGCCGGTCTGGTCCAGCGGCGAACGAGTAGAATAACGAGCACCAGTCCTCCTGCTACGAGAAGTACGGGAAGCGTGCGACCGTGCGACCTCATTGAGAATAGAGACCAAATCCAGAGTATCTACGTGAGGCGCATAGCCGAATGGCAAATAGTCCCGAGAAGGTCCGGCCACCTGTGAGAGCGCGCGGTCACGACTGCTGCCGGATTCTCATGAGCGTAGCAGCGCCTCGACATCCTCCCGCAACCGCTGCATCTCGAGTGGAAGCGTGCCGGCGTAAACGCCTCGCAACCGTCCGCGCCCGTCAACGAGGACGACGCTTTCGGTGTGGGCGATGGACTTCACGCCAAACGTAGAGCCGTCGCCGAGTCGCACGAAAAAGGAGTGGCGGGCGAGTGAATCGATTGCGGCGCGGTCGCCGGTGAGCAGATGCCACCGTGCGTCGCTCACGCCGCGCGCATCGGCAAACTCCACGAGGTCGGCAACGGCATCGCTGTCCGCCCGGATCGAGTACGACAGCACCTGCAGCCGCTTCTCGTCATGCAGGCTATCGAGTACGTGTTGCAGATGACTGGTCGTAATGGGACAGACATCGCCGCATTTAGTATAGAAAAAATGTGCGATGGTCACTTTTCCATCGAGCGCTCGCTCCGTGACCGTCGCACCATGCTGATCGGTGGCGCGGAACGCGGCGACATGATGCATCGTCGGAGCGGACGCTTCGGCATCACTGAGCCATTCCGGCGTCATGTTCGCGTCGCGGAAAAAGGGAAGATCCGCGGCCGGACGCCCGCATCCCATGAAGATTGTCACCATCACCGCAACCGAATCGCGAGGCCTCATTCGACGCCCGCTTCGCCCGCGCTCTTTCCCGTGCAGCCCATCGCGCCGAGCAGCCCATACCGCTTGCCGTCGCGAATGACGTAGTTCGACCGAATCGTCCCGTCGGGATTCCACATCTGTTGACGTCCCAGCTCGTGTCCCTCGTGGTGATTGAACATCGAGAATAGGCGACCGGTTGGATACCACTGTCCCTGTAACCCTTCACTCAAGCCGTTGCGGTAGTGATGAACGAGCATCACCGCGCCGTTCTCATACCAGCCGCGCACCCTTCCGTCCAGCTGTCCGTCGCAATACTCGGCTACCCGCCTGACGACTCCGTTGTCGTACCTCTCGACGACGACCGTCCTGGCGCAGGGCTCTGGCCTGCGTGTGTGAGATGCACCCAGCGCGACGGCCGCAAGAGCGCCGACGAGCGACGTGGTGCGGATTGCTGACAAGGCGCTCATTGGGTCACAGTCCCCGGCGATCCATGAAAGCCGCTTCCGTTGATGTACGGCACATCACCCGTGGTGTGGTAGTGATAAATGCCCTGCGGGAATTCAGCGGTAGCGCCGGTGTGGCCGTGCGCTGCGTCGAGGCTGCTCGTGGTCACGAGTTGCCCGTTCTCCATCGGTCCGTACACCGGGTATCCGTCCAGCAACACGCCAATGAGTGCCGACCTTGAGGTACGTGTGATCCAGAGCGGCTCGACATGGTAGTGATACTGACCGGTCATCTGCGGATGACCGCTGTACTGATCGAAGGAGTCGATCTCATTGGTGAGCGGCTGATTGGGGCCCGCGTATTGATTGAAGATCGGGACGCCATTGACGGACACGCCAATAGGTCCGAGCGGCGTTGGCGACGGCGTTCCTAACGGTGACGCTGTGATAGGAATCCGGAAGGTCAGATTCTGCGCGGCGATGCGGTTGGGATTGAGTACGAAGCGGGAGTTTGGGCCGTTATAAGCTTCGTACTGCGCGTTACTGGTGGCGAAGTAAGGGCTCTTGTGATCGGGCACGCCGGTGCTGTTGATGACGACGAAGTTTCCGCTGACGGTGATGGTCAGGTTGCTGGCGAATTTCTTGTACAGGTCTGGGACGCTCGTGGGGGCGGTGGTATCGGTGGCGGTGCTGTTGCTGCACGCCAGAAGCGAGCAGATACCCAGTACTACGATGCCGCAACGCATGTTGTTCTCCAAGGAGGTTCTGGTGTAGAGACACGCGAGGGCGTGTTGTCCCTCATTAATGACCCCTAGCCCGGGAGAGTTCAAATAACGTTAGATCCCTTCCGGTATTCACTGACGATGTCGCGTCGTCGAACTATCCCTGTCTTCAAAGGCTCGGCGCCTTTGGCCAGAAGCCCGACCAGATGTCGTAGGTGCCACGGCCAAGCAGCAGATCGAAGTTCTCGCCATACGCGGCGAGAATTGCATCTCTGCCAGCCGGGGTCCGATAGGGCGCGGTCCAGTCGCTGTAAGGGAAATCGCCGTCATCGTCGGAGTGCTGGATCACACCGTCCAACGAGATGTGTTCCATGATTTTGAGCTTTCTAATTTGAGTCTCCGTAATTGCTTGTCGGCATCGCGCGAACACTCCTACAGCGAACGTTTTCATTGGTCAACTCCATAAACTTTTGCGAGAAGCGCATAGCTAAAATACCGTAGACGGCAACGTCCTCGAAACGGTTCCACCGCGAGTACGCATCAGCGTGCGTCATGATCCAGTCCGTGCCGCCGCCCGTTGGATATGGATGCGGAATTGTCAGAGTCGTATCCGCTACCTCTCGGGCTCCGGCCAGGCGTTCAACAGCAGGGTCATCGCTTGCTGCAAACGGGCGGAGGATGAGGCGATCCGTAGTGAGTCGAGGCAGTGGCAGCTTGCTCATTCTAGATCCATGTAAGTCACATAACGCCGCCGTTCAGCCGCGTTGCGGAGCGTATCGAAGGAACGTTGGCTGAAATCGCTTGTAATGCCGCGCCTCTTCACGTGTTCAGCAGGTAGTTCACCACATGTGCGACACCGTGGGCAAGCATGGCTGCTTCCAGGCCGTAACGCCAAAACAGATACCCGAAGAGCACCCCAAACGCGGCGTTCACGCCGATCACCCACGCCACGATGTTCGCATTCAGCGAGCCGACCAGTGCGAACGCCGCCGGCAAGTGACCGGCACCGAATATGAGTGCGCTGAAGGCGATCGCGATCCAGACGAACACCGCCCGCACGGCACCTCGGCGGTTCTGCAGAAACCGCCAAGCCGACCAGACCAGCGCCGTCATGAACCCCCACCGTAGCAGCAGTTCCTCGGTGATACCGCCGTAGAGCACACGAGCAACGATCGGGAGCGAGAACCGTTCCTGCACCGCTGCGATCGAAGCGGGCGCATATCGGTAGGACGCGACCAGCAGAATCCCGCCAATCACGCCTGCGGTGAGGCCAGGGAGAAGCTGTGACCTTAGAGCGCGCCCAACTGGGCGCCCTGTCACTGCCGCTTCGAACGTGGGCGCGCGCAGCCCAACCGCTGGCGCGAGCGCAACACCAGACCATACGGCGAGTGCGAGAAGGAGCCCGCTCTGCGCGAGACTTGCGAGTGAAATCACCCAGAGGGGCGCGGGGAGGGTCACCTGCCCCAACAGTTTCGGTAGCACCGTGGCCGTGATGACGACCACGCCAAGAATGCCGGCGATCCAAAGGAGAATCCCTAAACGTAGTCGCGGAACCGTAGCGGTCTCGGTCATCGTCATAGTTGTCTCAAGCCGCATAATGCCTTCAGCTATGCCGCGAGCGAACCGTACAATTGGCGAGCGAAGCGGGCAAGCGAGTGCAGAGAGCAACACTAGATCGCTTGTCGCCTTCAGCGAGTGTTAGGCTGCTCAAAGGTATAGTCTGGGTACATGGGTAACAGATCTGTCCGGCAACATGGGTAACATTGGTACCGCCTCAGCAGCAACGTTTCGTTAGGCGACGCGCAGCCGCTTGATGCGCGCAACATTGTCCTTGAGCGCGCGATTGGCAGAGTACCGGTGGAACTTCCCCTCCCACGCCACCTGTTTGTAGGTCCCGTCAAAAGAGCCCCATCGACCAGGCGTGTAGATGCTGATCACCTCGTTTTCTGAGCTAAAACGGAACTCAAGTGATACGGTCGTCGCACCATCGGTGAGCGCGGCAATCGCCCTATGGTCATCCACGGGCGACCACGTCAGTTGCGCCGACGGCATGAGTGCGGACGGGCACCAGACAGCCTCAGCAAGGAACCGATGAAGCGATCCGGAATTGATTTCAATATTTCCAGACGCCGATGCGATGGGTATTGCGGACAGGAAAAGAACCCGCCCGGCACCGAGGCCGCCGATGTAGGAGTCCCTGACCCGGACGTGGAGAAGCGGGGCGATCGATGCACGCGCTGTCCAGAGAAACTCCGTCCTTCTGGGGGAAATCACCTGCGAGGCAATGAACTTAATCCAATTGTCTCGCATTGGATCTGTGCGCAAGGTACCTGATTGCTCGTACCTGACGAACTTCAGGCCGCGACGATCGGCCGGAAGGGCGTGATTCAAGTAGCGCAGTACAGGGAGCGGCAGTTCCTCCAGAAAGTGCGTAGCCCTTGCCTGCGAGGGTTGCTCTTGCGCACGAGCTAAGAGACCAGCGACCGCTGCGGCAACAGCGCGTGCCTGGAGCGACTGTGCCGCCCAAAGCGCCGTGGCTACAGCAGCGATGATGATCAACGATAACGTCGCCCAGAGTGGCATGGTGAGTTCGTGCGCCTAACGCATTGGAGTTTAGCTGCGGCGCTTCATAACAACGCGGCCGGCGAGCGCAGCGAGCCACCCGCTTCCGTGATGCGCCTTCACCTACAACTCCTCGTTAGCGAAGCTCGCGGGTCGCGTTACTTCCGCACGAACCGATACTCGCCTGACGGGTCGGACTGCTTCAGCTCCGTCACTCTGCCATTCGACGATACGAACTCGAAAACCAGATCGGGAAATTCCTTGACGCGAAAACGGTGCGGCTGCCACGGAATCAGATTCTGGAATGTTCCACTCGCGTACCGGAGCGCGAGCGTGCCATCCGGGCGCAGGACGACCTCGAAGGCCCCGCCGCTGGGCGTCTGGTATGTGCCGAGGTACTGGCGGAGGGTAGCGGCTGCTGTGAGTTCTGCCGGTACGCGCCGCACGAAGATGACCGCGGCTTCGTCGAGCGACAGTTCGGCCCTGTCGATTTCACCTTGCGGGTTGGTGAGGAAGTTCACGGACCATTTCCCGTCCTCCTCGTCATCCGGCGTGTCGAACCGATCGTAATGAAAGTGGCTCAGAGGAAGTTTGATCTTGTGCAGATCGAACATGAGTGACGTGTCGCCTTGCGAGATGGTAAGTACGCCGTACGCTGGGTGCTCAAACTCGCCGACATAGTCGGCTCGTGCGTGCGATGCCCGAGTGTTCGCGACTCGTCCGCCTCCGGCTTTCGAGCGCGCTTGCCTGCCTGCTTCCTTGTTCGCGAGACGAATCCTGTTCTGGCGCTCGGACCACGGCGTCAGTGACATTCCAAGAAGGCGCTCGTAGACATTGTATGACACCACGTTGTACAGCGGAGCGGCGTGGTCGCCGATCACCATGACGATGACGCCGATCGAGTCGTATGGCATCGTGGAAACCTGTGAATGAAAGCCCGGCAGGTCGCCTCCGTGATACGCGAGCAGATGGCCGCGATATGACGTCGTCCATCGCCCCATTCCGTAGCTGGCGTTCAGGAGCTCGCCCCAGCCGCGAACCTCGAGTCCGGTATTCGGAAGCGCAATTGAAGGTGCGAGCGTCTGCCTGATGACTCCCTTCGGAATTACCTGCCTCCCGTTCAGTTTTCCGTCGTTCATCAGCGCGATCAACCATTTCGACATGTCGACAATGTTCGAGTTCATCGCGCCGGCGGGTGCGACCCCGACACCCTCGCTGTAATACGGGGCGGCGTAAATCTCCGTGTTGTCGCGCCGCTCCGTGTACCGGACCCCCGGCTCCGCTGTCTTCAGCATGTCGGCAATGGTGAACGTGGTGCTCGTCATGCCCAGTGGGTCGAGGATGCGCTCGCGGACGAATCTTTCCCACGTTTTACCAGACAGAAGCTCGATCGCGTAGCCCGTGCCGGAGTACATCATGTTGTTGTACAGAAACACCGAACGCATGGGTTCCGCGGGCTCGAGGTATTTGAGCCGCTCGAACAGCTCCTTCTGCGTGAAGTCCGACTTGTACCAGATCAGGTCATGACGCGTGATCCCGGTGCGATGAGCCAGCATGTCGCGGACTGTGACCGTGCGATTCAGGTCGTCATTGTAGAACTGGATGGACGGCACATACTGGCGGATCGGCATGTCCCAGTCGAGCTTGCCTTCGTCAACCAGGAAACCCGCAGCAACCGCTGTGAAGAGTTTCGTGTTCGACGCGATTGGCACAGTGGTGGTGGGCGTGAAAGGGAGCTTTTTTCCGTAATCCCGGTATCCGTACCCTTTCGCGAAAACCAGCTTGTCCCCGATCACGACACCGACGCCGATGCCGGGGACGTTCCAGTCCCTGACCACCTGACGCATGTAGCCATCGAACCCAGCGAGTCGTGCCTCGACCGATCGCTGCTGGGCGCCGAGCGATGTGGTGAGAAGGAGCGGCGCGAGGAAGGCGAAGATTGGGCGCATAAGTGGGGTGAGGGTCCGACTAAAGTGGATTGGGGCGCTCGTGGATGCCAGTTGATTCAACGCGTCGCACCTCGAAGTCCGGACTATGTCACCCCGGGCTTTCGTCCTACCAGTGCCCGAGCTCATGGCATCCTGACACGGAAGCTCGGCAAATCCTTGATGCCTTCGGGAAGCCCGTCTTCAGAGGAACCTCTGAGGCGGCCGGGGGCTTCTTTCAGCGGCCGGGCGTTAGATGTCGCTCCGCTCATCGATGTCCGACATGCCCATCGTCTGTTCGGGTGACATGTGGTCCGGCTGCTCAGCTCGGATGCTCCGCTTCCACCTGGTAGAACTGGAGGCAGACACCCGACGGCAGAATCATGTGGAACTCTCGGCGTCCCCAGCTCTTCGCCTCAAGCGGGCCTACCTGAGCCGAGGTCCGCCGATATTCACTGTAAAGGAGATCGAGGTCGTCCACGCCTATGCTGGCGCTCGAGTTTTCAGCCCAAACGTGATTGCTATTTTGTACCAAGTTGAACTCGACGCCGCCACGCCGCACGCCTGCCATTGCTCCGCCCTGCCAGCTGATGGCAAACCCGAGTTGGTCGGTGTAGAACCGGAGCGCGTCGGCCAAGTTGGGCCCAGCGGGGACAAGAGGCGTGACGGTGAGCAGGGTGGGTTTGGATGCCATGGGTCTTCTCCACGAGAATGCACGTCGCTACCTAGAAATATGACTGGGCTGGCCTCCGGTTTATCCGTGGATTAGCTCCTCGGTGTGAACCGGAGTCGCCAGAGCCACCTGCGACGATGTTTCTGTCGCAATGCACGGAGACCAGCCCATGTCATCTGTTGCAAAATCTACCACAGCCGCTGCGCCTCGCTCTATCATCTATCTCGGGATGGATGTGCGCAAGGAGTCGATCACCATCGCGGTGCTGCCGGAAGGAGCGAAGACACCGACGCGGTTGGATCGATTACCAAACGATTTACCGAAACTGAGGAAATGGCTGGAGCGGATTGCGCGGGACGGCGAGATTCGCGCGTGTTACGAAGCGAGTGGCGCAGGCTATGTCCTTCACCGTGCGATGAAAGAATGGGGTTACGAGTGTGAAGTCATCGCCCCATCACTGATTCCAAAGCGACCAGGCGTCCAGAGAAAACACGACAAGAGAGATGCCGCCGACCTTGCTCGCTTTTATCGAGCGGGTGAGCTCACCGCGGTGCGGATTCCGAGCGAGAGTGATGAGCGGGTACGTGACGTCGCGCGCTGCCGCGAAACGTTCCAAAAGGAGATTCTCAAGTCGCGCCACTACATCCTCAAGTTCCTGGCCCGCCCTAGGCTTCGTCTTTCGCGAAGGCACCAACTGGTGCAGTCCGCATCTCAAGTGGCTGCTGCATCTGACAACCGAAAACAGCCCGCTCGAACAGCACGACCGTCTCATCTACCGCGAATACCACGCATTACTGCTCTACAAGCTCGAGCGGCGTGACGATCTGGACCGTCAGATCGAGCAGCTCGCGTTGCTCCCTAACCTTGCCCCGATGGTCGAGCGCTTGCAGTGCTTCCGCGGCATCTCGCTACACTCGGCGATGGTACTTGCAACAGAGATTGTCGACTGGCGGCGATTCGAGCGTCCGTCTCAACTCGCCTGCTATCTGGGTCTCGTATCCAGAGAAGATTCGAGTGGCGACCGCACACGGCTCGGCTCAATCACCAAGGCCGGCAACAGTCACTGCCGCCACGTGCTCGTGCAGGCAGCGTGGAGTTACCGGCATCGACCGCAGACCGGGGTCGAACTCAAGCGGCGACAGCAGGGACAGCCTCCGAGCGTCATCGTACACGCGTGGAAGGCGCAGCAGCGGCTGCATCAGCGCTTCAATCATTTATCGTATCGGAAACGGCCCCAGATCGCAGCGGTAGCGATCGCTCGCGAGCTCGTCGGTTTTCTGTGGGCAGTGATGCAGGATGTCTCACCAATCGAGCAACAAGCAGCATGATCAGCATGGTTGTGGTCCGGCGCGTGGCGTCGAGGCTCGATGTGCGAGCATTCTAGGGAGGCGTTATGCGGCCTCATCGAAACCTGATGCAGGATCCCCGAGCCTGGAATGAGCCAGCTCCCGACGAATCCAGTTCTTGCCGCTCTGCCGGAGCACTCCGGTAATCGGCGTATATCAGCAGGATCAACCGTCGATGCTGCCTCGCGCCCACGTCGTACCACGACCACCAGCAATGCAAACTTTCTGACGAACCATTGACACCAGCCCAGTCATATCAACGC
>JBKJRW010000057.1:0-8315 GCA_046593165.1 Gemmatimonadaceae bacterium | reverse complement strand
GCGACCTCCTGCTCTTCCTCTTCTCCTTCATCGCGATTGACGGCGGTGCCAAACGAAGCGATCGAAACGAGCTCGAGCGCATTGCGCATGAAGCCGAGCGTGGCAAATGGCTCGACTTCGACAATGTGGCCGCTGCCAATTCCTTTTTCGTCGTCGCCAGTCGGGAGGCCGAATGCGAGGCCGCCGCCGAGGAGGAATCCTTGCTTTGCCGCGACGAAGCTTGCCAGTTTGAGTGCGATTTCACCGCTGCCCGCGGCGGAGGTGCTTTGACCGTCCACTGATCTGCTGGTTATCGGCAGGGCCGCTTCAATACTGAGGTTGCGGCTGAATGCGTACTCGCCCTCGACCTGAAACGTGTTCTCATAAACGCGACGAGCGAGGTTAGCGTAGAGGTAGTCCAGCCGGATCTTGGTATCGGGGGTCGGCGATTCAGTGAAGAGCGGGTGTGAGAAGTGGAGTGGCGCCTTGTGATGATCGTCACTGGCATCGTGATCCTGGGCGCTTGCGTTGAGCGGAGTAACGGCCATCGAAGCGAACACATTTATAGAGATGCCTGCGACTACGTGCAGGACACGGAGATGCTTTGTCAAAATCCCTCCCGGGAAACATTGAAGTCCAATGAGTGGATGTCATGCGACCGGCTGCGAGTGCGCAGCCGCCGGAGAGGTGGTGCGTTACTTACACAGCCGTTCGCGCTCTAGTGGTGAGAACGGCGGGAGGTCCGTTGGCGAACGGAAGACTGAACTCAGGGGGAGGCGGGAGAGTTTCGTCCCCTGCGGGCAGCAGCAGAGGGCTTCGGTCGAGAGTCAGTTCGGCGACGTGGACCGTGGCGCGGGCCTGAATCGCTACAGACGGCGAGTGATTGGCGGAGCCCAGACAACTACACTGCTCTCCGTGCTCGTGGGACTGTTTTTGTGGTGAATGCTCGGGATGAGTCGCCGACGTTGCGGAAGCGGGCGCGGCCGTGGCTTGTGCTGTGGCCCGGCGGTGAACTGAACACACGTGGAGCGCCGGCAGCTCCGCGAGAACGAGAGCGAGCCAGATTGCGGTGGAGGCCGCAGTAGGCCGACGGTACCTGCTGGTCAGCATCGACGCTAAAGTACAACCAGAGGCCGGATCGCGCACTTGGAATCATTCCAAGGGAGATCCCGGCCAAGTGGGGGGCGGGAATTGATTCCCGGCGGCGGGGCTACCGGGTTCGGGGCAGGCCGATCTCCAGCTTCAACACCTGTTGCACCGAGTCCATCGCTGAGCGCAGCAAGCCTGCTGTTTCGCTTGTAGTCGGACCTGCTGTGGTTTCGACGCTAGCCGCGTCTGGCGTTTGGCGATTCTCTTTCGGTGTGTGAAATTTCATCGCTGTAGCGGTAACGTCTGCAACCACCCGATCGAACTCGCCCGTTGACCAATTTCCGCATACATCACGGAGCCTGTTCTCGATGTCGGCGCGCAACACTGCCTGGACCTTTTCAGGTGGAATGTCGACGGGAAGGTCATAGTCGCGGCGTTCGCGAAAGGTGGGGATATGTTCTGTTGCAGAGTTGCCCGACAGCCGATCGATAGGTTGCGCCAAGGTGCCGTCTCCGTTTTGTCGTTCGCAAAGGTTATCTCTGGGGAACGTCACGGTACGTAGCTCAGTCGCCGCGCGCGAAAAATGGTATACAATGCATGAAAGCGCAAATGGTTGAATAGGCATAAACGCCTGCTTTACGGAAACGCCCTCTAGAGGATTGACCCTTGGCACCACAGTTCATCTATGTAATGAAGGATCTTCGCAAAGTCGTCCCGCCGTCGCGGGAGATTCTGCGTGGCATCTGGCTCTCTTTCTATCCGGGCGCAAAAATCGGCGTCCTCGGCGGTAATGGCGCGGGTAAGTCCACTCTACTGAAGATCATGGCGGGTGTGGATCATGATTTTCAAGGTGAGGCGTGGGCACATGAAGGAACGAAGATAGGATTTCTGTCGCAGGTGCCGGAGCTCGATCCAACAAAGGATGTGCGCGGGAATGTCGAGGAAGCGGTAAAGGAGCAGCGCGATCTTTTGAAGAAATTCGAGGAGATATCGATGAAATTCGCCGAGCCGATGACTGATGTGGAGATGGAGAAGTTGATGGAGAAACAGGGGCGTGTGCAGGAGCAGATCGACGCGCACAACTTGTGGGAGCTCGACCGGAAGATCGAGATCGCGATGGATGCGTTGCGTTTGCCGCCGGCGGATGCCGAGGTGACGAATCTCTCGGGTGGTGAGAAGCGGCGTGTGGCATTGTGCAGAGTCCTGCTCGAGGAGCCCGACATGCTGCTGCTCGACGAGCCCACGAACCATCTCGACGCCGAGTCGGTGGCGTGGTTGGAGAGATATCTGGCCGAGTTTCCGGGAACCGTGGTGGCAGTTACTCACGACCGGTATTTCCTGGACAACGTGGCGAAGTGGATTCTCGAACTCGATCGGGGAGCGGGAATTCCGTGGGAAGGGAACTACACCTCGTGGCTGGAGCAGAAGAAGAACCGGCTCGCGACCGAGGAGAAGCAGGCATCGGCGCGTCAGAGGACTTTGGAGCATGAGCTCGAGTGGGTGCGGATGTCGCCTCGCGCGCGTCAATCGAAGTCGAAGGCGCGGCTGCAGAAGTATGAGGAGCTGGCGGCAGAGGGACAGGAAGAGCGGATCGCCAACAACGAGATCGTGATTCCCCCGGCACCTCGGCTCGGCAATGACGTTGTGATCGCCAAGGATCTGGCGAAGGCGTATGGTGACAAGGTTTTGTTTGATTCGTTGTCGTTCTCGCTTCCGCGCGGCGGGATTGTGGGAGTGATCGGGCCGAACGGCGCGGGCAAGACAACGCTTTTCCGAATGATTGTGGGGGAAGAGAAAGCGGATGGTGGTTCGTTGAAGGTTGGCGAGACCGTACAGCTGGCGTATGTGGATCAGGGTCGTGAGCTCGATGGCGCGAAGACCGTATACGATGAGGTGAGCGCTGGTCAGGACATGATTCAGGTTGGGAAGCGCGAGATAAATACGCGCGGGTATTTGTCGAGCTTCAACTTCAAGGGTGCGGATCAGCAGAAGCAGGTGTCGAAGTTATCGGGTGGCGAGAGGAATCGGCTGCATCTCGCCAAGCTGTTGAAGAGTGGCGGGAATTTGTTGCTGCTGGATGAGCCGACAAACGATCTCGATGTCGATACGCTGCGTGCTTTGGAAGATGCTCTGCTGGATTTCTCGGGGTGTGCGGTTGTGATTACTCACGATCGGTGGTTTCTGGATCGTATCGCTACGCACATTCTTGCGTTCGAGGGAGATTCGGAGGTGGTGTGGTTCGAGGGGAATTACCAGGCGTATATCGAGGATCTGAAGAAGCGGAAGGGGGCGGATGCGGACCAGCCGCATCGAATCAAGTACAGGGCGTTGGTGCACAAGTAGGATCCTGGATCAGTTGAACTCTCGAGCAAGGAACGCCTCGCGAAACCCGAATATTCTCCGCAACTGTTGCCTGATCAATGGGTGCGCGAGCCTCCC
This sequence comes from Gemmatimonadaceae bacterium, assembly GCA_046593165.1. Lineage (GTDB taxonomy): Bacteria > Gemmatimonadota > Gemmatimonadetes > Gemmatimonadales > Gemmatimonadaceae > UBA4720. Next base: position 4,808 of record JBKJRW010000057.1, on the reverse strand, counting down.
AAGCAGACCAAAGGGCAAAGCGTAGACGACGCGATCCTGGATGGTTGTGCCACCGCGATCCGAAACGAAGCCATGCGTGTGAACCCACTTGGCATAGGGACCCGCAAGCTGCGTATCCTCGAATGAATACGGCGGATCCCATTCGGTGATTCTGGTTTGCCATTTCATGGGAATCCCGTAGAGCTTGATCGTATAGTCGATCAGTGCTCCCTTTCGCATCTCTATGGGAAGGCGTGATCGAATGTGAAATCCAAGCTCTGGTGGAGTAAGGCGCTCGAGGTTTTTCGCTGCTGCAAAGAACGGAAAAACCTGCGAGACTGCTCGAGCCACCCATACGCTTCGCTCGATCACATATTCCTTCATCTCATGCTCCGGCGGTCATGGGAGTTATTCGCATGCGATTGACAGAAGGTGCCAAGTGCCTCTATCAGAGGTTAAGGGCCGCAGCAATATCATCGATGAGCGCATCGCCGCCCTCAAGCCCAACGGAAAGACGAACCAAACCGTGCGGAATTCGCTGCGCGTCCAGATAGCCAAGATTGTGTCCGCGGTTGGGCGATATCACCAGGCTCTCGACACCACCCCAGCTGATACCGATCCGAAAGCGCTTCAGGCCATCGATGAACCGGCGAACGGCCTCGAACCGGCCGTCGGCAAGCTCGAAGCTGAGCAGTCCCGAATAGCCCGTCAGCGATGCGGAGTGGTCGTCGAACGCCGGATGGAATACCTGTCGTACCTCCGGCCGGGTCCGCAGAAATTCTGCAACCCGCAGCGCATCGGCCTCGTGCTGTTGCATCCTCACCGGCATCGTGCGCAGTCCGCGCAAAAGAAGCCATGCATCGAAAGGCGCGAGAATGCCGCCATTCAATAGAAAGGAACGGTAGAAAATCTCCTTCATCCTTTCGGCCGTCGTAATCACGGCTCCAGCAACGACATCGCTGTGCCCGCCGATGTATTTGGTGGCGGAGTGGACGACGATGTCCACTCCGTGGGTGATGGGCTTCTGGAAAAGGGGGGTTGCCCACGTGTTGTCGATGCATGTGAGCGCGCCATGCTTTCGCGCAACATCGGCCACAGCTGCAATGTCGAACGTACGCATCAACATCGTGCCCGGGCTTTCCAGCCAGACGAGCTTCGTGTTCGGCTTGAGCGCGGCAGCGACGTCGTCGGGGCCGAGGTCGAGGACCTGGTTGTGTTCGATTCCGAAACGCTCGAGGTGCCGGGCGAGCTGCATCATCGGGCCGTAGGTCTGATTCACGAACAGGATGTGATCGCCGGATTTCAGCAGGCCCATCACGACAGCGCTCATCGCGGCCATGCCCGACGCGAAGCACTTGCAGGCCTCGCCTCGCTCTAACGTCGCGAGTTTGTTCTCCAGCACCTCGACGGTGGGGTTCTGGCCTCGCGTATAGATGGGAAACCGATTCTCCTCCTTCGCGGCTGCGTTGAACGAATCGAGATCGGGATATGCGAAGAGGGAAGTCTGGACGATCGGCGTCGCCATCGACTGAGGCCCGGGCGCCTGCACGGGAGAATCTTCGAGACAGATGGCAATGTCTTCACGGGCGATAGTCATGCGCTAAGGTCATGGCCGAAGGAACACGCGTCAAGGCGACGTCGATGGCTGGCGAACACCGGCATAGATTTAGAGCCAATGATATCCGAAACGAGACCGCCAGGCCCGGACGACAAACCGCGCGAAAAAGAGCGGGGGCGGCCTTTCCTCAGCTCCGGCGCGGCTATACTCGCCGGTTTCCTCCTCGTCATCATGGCCGTCGGCTACTGCGGCACCCGTGTGATTCCCGGTGCACTCGGCCGCAACGAAACCAGGGTCACGCACGATGTGGTCGTATCGCAGATGCGTGCGGTGGCGAAGCTCGTCTCGAGCGAAGCGACAGTGCGGGATGTGGTGGTATACGAGAACACCTGGTATGGATCGACAAAGCGCTCGCTTGTTATTGTAACTGGGAGGCTCATGGCGGGGATCGATCTTGGCGACAAGCCGGAAGTGTCGATCGACCACGGCAAGAAGCGAATCGCGATACGCATTCCGCCAGCGAAGCTCATTAGCATGGAAATCACCGACATGCGAACGTACGACGAGCGCGGCGGATTGTGGAATCCGTTTCGACCCGCGGATCGTGACGCGATTCAGCGGCAGGCGCGTGCGCAGCTCTCGGCTGCCGGGCAGCAAGTCGATTTGCTACGTCATGCCAACGAGAGCGCCGTGCAGATGCTGCGCATGCTTCTGGCGCGGGACGGCTACACCGTTGATGTGGCGATTCGTGGCGCGCCCACGACTCCGTTCGTGGACTGATCACACGGTCAACTGCACGCGACTTGGAGGGCACCATAGGAATCGTGAGCCGGCGCGCTGTTTACGAGCGGTATCACGCTTTCGGCAAAACGCTCCATCTCCTCCAGCTGAGGGCTGAATTGAAGCAGGAGCAGCCCCACTCCGGCTGACTCCAATTCGAGAATCCTTTGTGCGACCTGCTCCGGTGTTCCGACCAGCCCCGCGCGCAAGCCGCGATTGGAAACGGAGTAATCCTCGAGACTGACTTTCTGCTCGAGGTGGGTGTGTGTGATCCAATCCTGATAGTTCCCATACCCTGCTGATCCGGCCGCGACATTCGTAATGCGCGTCAGTTCATGTTGTGCCTCCTCTTCCGTGTCGCGTACGATCGCATATGCGGCCATCCCGTAAAGCATGGGATCAAGCCCCAGTGCTGCCCGCCGCGACTGTATATCCGCGACTTTGGGTGCAACGCGCTCCGCTGGATCGCCGTGCGTGACATACGCGTCGCACTTGCGGGTGATGAGGCGTTTCGCCGCCTCGGACTCACCCCCGGCGTAGATCGGTGGCCGGGGAGAGCGAACGGGCTTGGGCTCGAGGACGGTTTCGTCAACTGAATAGTACTTGCCCTTGAAGCTGAAGCTCGGCTCAGTCCAGACGCCGTTCAGCACGTGGAGCCATTCCTCGGTGCGTGCGTAGCGATCGTCATGCTCGTCGAACTGAATGCCATAGCGGCGAGCTTCATCGGCCCACCACGAGGACACGACATTCAGCGCAAGACGGCCGTTCGAAATACGATCGATATTCGCGGCCTGCTTGGCGAGAACCGCCGGATTGTGAAATGTCGGCCTGACAGCCACCATCAGTTCCAGCCGCTCGGTGACAGCCGCCAACGCGGCGGCAGTGCTCCATGCATCGAGCGAGGGATGCCGAATCCCCTTGATGTCGTTGAGGAACAGCTCGGCGATGAGCGTGACGTCGAAGCCAATTTCCTCACTCCGCTGGGCGAGGCGCTTCACGTCGCTCCAGGTTGCCTCCATTCCCTCGTCCGGGACATTGCGAAGCCAACCGCCGAAAACGGGAAGCCAGTAGCCGAATCTCATCACGCCACTCCCGCCGGTTCGTGTTCGTCAACGCTGATACCGGCACGCTCGACGAGATAATCCACCAGTCGTTCGAAGGGGTCGAACCCGATGACGTTTCGCGCGTCGGCTACGAAGTTGGAAAGGGCGTTGATGTCGTAGAAGTACGGCTTGCCGTCGCGCGAATCGATCATGTACTCGACGCCACCGACATCGAGTTGCACCCGTGCAGCGATCCGCTCGACCTGTTCGATGATCTCTGGCGGAGGGGTAAAGCTCTCCACTCGCATTCCGTTCTTCGGAGCATCGATTGCGCATGCAGAGCGGCTTAGAGCTTGACCCTCAGTTGTCTGGCAGGCATCGGCTGGGCAGAGATCGAACGAGTCTCCCGAGGGATACACATTGATCGCGTACAGGAACTTCCCGCCGAGTGTTTCGACGCGGCTGATGTGTCCGTCGGCGTAGGGAACGAACTCCTGCACGAGCGCGGTATGATCGAGACCGAGTTGAATGGAGCCATTGGCCGCGGCGCGCTCGAGTTCTTCGAGGGAATCGTAGAGTGTGATGCCGGCGCCGCTTCCACCCACGTTTGCCTTGACGACCACCGGGAACCGCAAGCCATTCACAGCCTCGGCCGCAATGCGACCGCTGTTGATCACCCGGGCGCGAGGGTACGGAAGGTCGAGTTCCCTGAGGATGTCGAGCTGAAGCGCTTTCGAGATTTCCATCGTGTATACGGCCGAGCCGTTTATGACCTTGGCGCCACGGCGCTCGAGATACCGAAGCCAGTCGAGCGTATAGAAAGTGGATTCGGCCTCACTGCGGAGGTAAGCTGACGGGCTCGCGCGATTGAAGATCAGGGAGTACGGGACTTCGGTTGCCGCGGGATCGTAGCTGTGCGCGTTGGCATCGAGCTTTACATAGTCGATGCCTCTTCGATCGAGTTCGGCAAAGAGGGGCCGGAACCAATCGGGGTGCTCGTAGAAGATGGCGATCGGACGATTTGCGGAGACGGTCATGGCTTGAAAGGCTGAGGGAAACAAAAAGGCCGCGACTCTCAAGGAGTCGCGGCCTGCTTCGGCGTTGCGAGGGCTCATTGCCCGGCTGGTCAGATCATGCGGATGTGCGCGAGATCGCCAGCCCTCCATTCACATGGGGCGGGTGACAATAACACATGCACATGGTGGCACTGGGCGATCGCATGAATGCATCATACATGAACGACAGCCAATTGGGAAGGCAGCGCCCAAGGCCCATACTCAACCCGGACCTCGACTTCTCGGGGCCCGAACCAGCGATGGCCTCATTTGCGATCAGCGGACGATAACGCGCCTCGTCCGGAGAGCCTGGGCAGCTGGTGGGCCGATGGTGAGACGGTATTCGCCGCGCGCTGGCGGATCGAATTCCGCGTCGAAGGTTTCGCCAACGTT
>JBKJRW010000053.1:0-12275 GCA_046593165.1 Gemmatimonadaceae bacterium | reverse complement strand
GGTCCGCTTCGGCTACGGTGCCGGCAACACGCCAGAACATGTCCTCGGGCTGCTCTGTCGGCGCGCCTGTGGCGTCCTTGATCAGATAGCGCTTTTCGATGACTGTCCGCGCGTTCTGATTGAGCTCGGCGGGTCCGGCAGGGGGCGTGGCTGGGATGGGCATTAATACAACTCTCCGCAAATAAAAATTGGATGTCAACAGCAAAGCAAAATCAAGTAGTTCAGCCTTTCGGCAGATTCGGTCAAAGTAGTCGGGGTGCGCAGGTTAACCGCGTTCGTGAGTCCGCGCCAGTGCCGAGTTAAGTCTATACACATCAATGGGTTAAAGTATCCACATCACGAATGAACTGGGCGGTTGCGAGTTTCCACCTCAATCCTCCTCTAGACTACGTGGACTTGCCTGGACACACGAGTCGCACGGCCCGCAGGCGCAAGGCCTGATCATTGCGCCTTAATGACTTGATCTGGCATTGACGCGCTACCTGCCACCCGCTGCTAGCTGAGATGCTTTCTGTTTTTTTCCAGCACCTCTGCCCACCCCAGGGGAGACAGCGAAGGTCCGCACCTGCGCCGTTCAAGCAGAACGCAGAAAAGCAAATAGGCAGGTAGCAGGTAGCGCGTCATACACGACAGGCACAAAGGACGCACGAGTGGGCTGCAATGTCTTCCCTCATACGCGACTCAGTCCCTAGAACGATGATCCCACAGTCAAATAAAGACTCAATTCATCCGCTCGTCCCGCCGCCCGGTTCACCACCGGAACCGCAACTCCCAGCCTGAACCGCGCCGGCATGTCGTACTGAACCGCGGTATCGAAATCCAGCTCGGCCCCGGCCGACGCCAGCCACGGCCCCCCGAGCCGGCCCGCTCTGCAGACGTCCGTTGCTCCCGCCGAAACCGGACAATACGCGCGACCCGCGTCTCCGAACGCCGATACCGAAATTCGATCGAAGAGGAGAGGAATAAATGGAACACGCCTCGACGGCGCGGCAATCGGAGCCCGATACTCGACCGTTCCGGCGAGCGCACGGATTCCCTGCTCCGCCGACGGTGGAAAGCCGCGTACCCCGAAAGTCCGCCGCGCTCCGCCAACAGCCAGGCCACCGAGCGCATCCAGACTTCCGCCGCTCAAACCGCCTACGGAGAAGCTCGAGATCGCACCCGCGCTCGCATACCCGCCAGCTGCGCGCACTGCAACTACGTGGTGCGCGAATCCCGGGAAATCCAGCGACTTGTACAGGGCCGCAACACCGACGATGCTCGTACTCGCGTTGGCGTTTCGCTCCGGACTTGCGAAGTCGTTGCTCTGCCAGCGCTGGCGCAAGGTCGCGCTGATCGCGATCCCGTCCTCGCGCGAGATGCTGAGCGAGGGACGCCTCGTATTTGCCCAACTCGCCGACGTGAAGAGCGACGGATAGCGACGCGTCGACCCAAACGATTCGGACAGAACCGCGAGCAGTGAGTCGGGGTCAGTGCTGTACGTTCGCGATTCCAGGTCGGCTCCGAATGAAAGCGAAGCGAACGTACGCGCTCGCGGCCGAACGAGGCTTGCGCTCAACCCGCCCGTGCGCGCGCGGCGGTCGAGCACTCCTATCTTCACCGGAGCCATGAACGAAGTCGTCCTGAAAATCGGGAAGTGCTCCCACTCCTGCTGCACGGTCACATTGAGATACGGTTGCCCCAATCCTGCGTACTGGTATGCCGCGTAAAGCTCCGCGTCGCGATGCCGTGTCTTGTACACAGCCTGCGTAAAAAAACCGTGACGTCCGATAATGTCAGTGCCGCTGGTCGCCGCACCGATCGCAGTCCCTTCGCTCGACGAATACGACACGATGGGTTCCCAATAGGTCGGTGCAAGTGAACGCCACGCTGAGTACGGGCGCGCCTTGCCGATGCTCGAGGCCGCCGGAGGCGAAACCTTTTGCGCCAAGCCGCAATTGTCGCAGCCCGATCGCGGGCTGACACCCGCTGGACCCATCACGCCACCCCGGAGGATGGTCGCGGAATCGAGGGGAGCGACGCCCACATGATAACCGTCAAACCGGAAACTGAGTCCGGCGAGCAGCTTCCCATTCGGCGAGACCTCGGGATTGAATGCACCGGTACTCGCAGTGGACACCTGCGAAAGAAAAGCCACGGCAGCGTTCAATGGCACCGCATAGATCTGTGCCCGGCCGGTTCGCGTCGAGGAATAGAACAGCGTCCCTCCACCTGCAGACCACGACGGCGAAGCGACAATCGCATTTTCGGAAACCAGCACCGCGCGGAGCCGACCGTCGGCATCAAGAAGTACCAACTCCGACACTCCCCCGCGCACTATGCGGATGGCCGCGATGCTCATCCCGTCGGGCGACCAGCGCGGCTCGCCCCATTGCACTCCCGCGGAAGCGACCACGATGGGCTGAATCGTTTTTCCATCCGGGGACACTCGCACCAGGCGCGTAGAGCCGGGCACCAACTGCATCGCAACGATTTCGCCGTCACCGCGTACGTCTGGGTGCGCAACCCGTGCGCCCCAGGTGAGGCGTCGCTGCGAACCGTTCTTTTCAATGTATAAATCCGTGCGCAGGTGAAACGGATCGGTATAGTCTGGCTGCGCGAAAACAATTGAACCGTCTGGCAGGGGAACGTTCGCGTCGAGACCGTTGCGGCGGCCCAGGCGCTTCACCTTTCCATCGAGCGACACAGAGTATGCGGACAATACTTCCCGGCCCGTCGCCGCGGTGTACAAAATGGCCGTATCGCCGAGCCATCTCGGAAACTCCACGTAACGGCCGTCGCGCGTCAGCTCGCGCCATCCGCGCAGCGGATCGCGACTTTCACCGGCCGTGCGAGCCAGCGAGTCACTCCAGTCGCGCCATGCATTCTCGAAGCTGATCCCGAAAACCCGCTTGGCTCGCGCGTTCAGAGACAGAGGAAGTACGATCCTGCTGGTCGCGTCGATGAACTTGCCGACCTTCTCCGGCCCACGCGTTCGCGATAGATAATCGAAGACAAAGCCGCCATACGCATACACGGTTTGCCCGCCCGGATAGCGGCTGGTGGAGCGAGAAAGTTCTCCGAGCCGGGGAATCTGCCTCGCTTCAGCCGCGGCGCGAGCGATCATGTAGTGTTCGGATCCTTCAAGGCGCCCCGCTCCCGTGATCCGCGACTCGTAGTAGACCGCGAGCCCCTCCACCAGCCACGCTGGCTGGTACGCGTTTGGAAAGAGTGCGGGATGACGCCCAAAAACATTTCGCCCCATCCGCCACACCCCGTCGGCACGATCGAGATGGAAAATGTGCGTGAGCTCGTGCGTGATGACCAGGCGACTCCAGTCATCGTAATTCCTGAGCCCGGACACATCTATCGGGGGATGCGCGAAGACGACGATGCGGTTGCCGGGAAAGGTCGACGCGTAACCGTTCACGAAATCGATGTTGTCGGCGACCACAATATCGACCTTGCCTGCCGGCGGCTTCAGCTCGGTCGCCAGCTCAGTCCATGCGCGCTCGGCATTCACTGCGCCCCGCCGAGCCTCCGCTTCGAGGGGACCCGTGAAATGAACGCGGAAGTGTTGAGTTTCGATGGTCTGCCATCGGCCGCTCGGAACTAACTGCGCCCGTGCACTGAGGGGCACGATCAGAAACGCCACGAGCACCGCGGCGAGGAAGCCGCAGCGCCGGGGCAACCTGGCGTTGGCGCGGCCGACGCGATTTGCGATCAATCGCGCGATGACATCAACGACGGGCCCTGGCGAGACCGCGGAAATAATCCTCCAGCCCATCGACAATCGCCTTTGCATATCGCTCCTGATACTCCGGTGTCCGCATCGCCGCTTCCTGTTCCGGTACGATGATGAAAGCGCCCTCCACAAGTATCGCGGGCAGCCACGTCGGACGAACAAGGGCAAAATTCTCGCGCTTCACGCCGTTGTCGCGCAATCCCATGTTCGCGACCGCGCCTCTCTGCACAGCTTCGGCGAGAGCTGCCGAATGCGGATGGTAATGATAGGTCGCCGTCCCCTGCACACGGAGCGGATTCACTCCATCGGGGACGGCGTTGAGATGGATCGACACCAGCGCGTGAGCATTGGCGCGCCGCGCCATCGAGGGCCGGAGATTGAGGTCAACAGGATCAGGTGTGGTTCGCGTCATCAATACATTCACGCCCTTTGCCTGGAGCAGCTCGCGCAGCTTCAATCCCACCTCGAGTGTCGGCACCGGCTCCCATAGCCCGGTTGGGCCGGTTGCGCCGATCGGCGGATGTCCCGGGTCGACCGCTATCGTGAGCCCCATAAGCGGCGAAATCGAATCGACTTGCGGAGGGCGTCTAACGCGAATCGTGAATTTCCCATCTTCCCATAACGACTGGTAACCGTAAACCGGGCCCTTGAGCGCAAATGTGTACTGCAGCTTCGGCCCGTCGGCTTTTTTTGAGGTGACTGACTCTATGTAGCTACCCACCGCGCCGCGCGCTGGAGTCTGCCGGCGCCGGGGCCCTGTGGTCTCGTAAAGCGTGAGCGTGAGCGATGCGGGCCCCGCATCTACCAGATAGGCCGGGCGCTTCGTAACCGGAATCACGACGTCGGTCCATTCGGCGGAATTTTTCAATCTGAAGGCCGATGCACGAACTGGAGGTGCAGTTACGATGGAATCGACCATTTGCAGATCAGTCTGAGCAATTCTGATCGTTTGTGTCGAGTCGAGCATGACGTAGGCGTCAGACCCTTTCGTCCCCACAACTTTCACCAGCGTGCCCGGCATCAGGAACCACCGCTGAATTCCGCCCGCCGGAGCATATCCTGTCACGACACGATCTGTATCGCTCGCGTACACCGCCGGGCCAATCAGCGCCGCATACCGCGCTGGTGACAACGGAGAAATGGTATCGGGTGGCAGTGGAGGCTCGGTCGGGGGCGGGGCGATTTTCACCTGATGTGTGAGGCGAACGGTATCGAGTCCGGTTGTCGCAACGATCTCGTAGGCCGGCGCGCTCGCCGGCGGATTTGGCAGCCACCCCATAAACGCACCGTTGGGCCACACGGGTGTCAGAATTCCGTTAATCGTCAGGCCCGCGTCGCCGTTGCCAATGCTGCCGAAAATAAAATTCGAGTCCTTTGACTGAATAAGGTGGCCGGCCGGTGGGTACACGACCCTGATATCCATCGGGCCATTGACGCTTGGAACCGCAGGCAGTGCCGGGTTTGGGTCAGGCACCGGCGCCTTCGCGACGACTGGAGCGGCGGCAGGACCCGCAGGGCCCAACGCGATGGGCTCGGGACCTGGCGCGCCTGACGAACGCGGTGCGCACGCGCTCAGGGCGAGCGCGGCGAAGAAAAATGCAGCGGTGGAAATTCTGGTTGTGATCATGGGTGCCTGGTCGTCTTTGAGTGAAGCCGAATGCATGGTCAATACCAGATAAAGGGGCGACGATCCGGGATCTTCCGGCGAACTGCCTCCGCTCCACCTATATTCCCGCGAATGCCGTGGTCCCAACTCACTACAAATTTCTCTTCGCGCGCCCTAAACTCGGCCGCGCCAATCACATTGTGACTCGCGCAGAGCCATTCACGGCCGAGTTCCCGGCACTTCCGGCCGGGACCATCGAAATAGCCGCCCGGACCGACGTTGGACTGATCAGGGAGCACAACGAAGACTCCTTCCTGTTCGGGAATCTCGCCACTGGCGAGGCTTTCAGCGAGAACAACTCTGGTGTGCTGCGTGTCGATGCAGTACCGTCGCTGCTAATGGTAGCCGATGGTGTCGGCGGAGCCGCTTCGGGCGAGATCGCCAGTTCACTCGCCACCCAGGTTTCGTTCGACCGGTTGCGGGACCGTCAGGAGCGGGGCGCGCTCAAGGGCGCCGTCATTATCGCCGACTCGCTTCAACAGGCTGTCGTTGCCGCAAACCTCGCGATTCACGAACAATCGCGCGAGAATCGCACGCACCACGGAATGGGAACCACTGCAACGGTCGCTCTGGTCGTCGGCGGGATGATCTACTTTGCGCAGGTCGGCGACAGCCGCGCCTACATCGTCCGCGATGGGGTCGCGAAGCAGATGACGAAGGATCAATCGCTCGTTCAGCGAATGGTCGATGCCGGCAAGCTCACGCCTGAACAGGCCGAGCGCAGCGAGCACCGCAATATCATTCTTCAGGCGCTCGGGCCGGAGGCCACGATCGTTCCGGAGTTCACGCGCGACAGGCTGATGGGCGGAGATGTCGTGGTTCTCTGCAGCGACGGACTTTCCAATCAAATGTCGTCGCAAGAGATCTCGGGGATGGTGCAAAAGCACGAAGATCTCGAGGCGCTTTGTGACGCTCTGATCGACCGCGCGATCGAAACGGGAGCGCCCGACAACGTCACGGTGGTCGTAGCACGGTATCAGATGCCCGCTCGGGGCTGACGCCCGAATCCGCCGTTTCGCCGGTATGCGATGCCGCTCCGATTGGAATTTCCTGCATCCATGGCGCAATGAACGGCAACATGAGAAGTGAGGGGAGTCCGGCCGCGACGCTGATGAGGAAGAACGACGGCCAGCCCGTGGCTTCCGCAATCCCACCGGACGGTGCGGTAAGCAGATCGCGGCTGACTGCCACCAGGCTCGAGAGGAGAGCAAACTGCGTCGCCGAGAAGCGCTTGTTGCACATCATCATGAGGAATGCCAGCAAAGCAGCGGTGGCAAGCCCCCCGATGAAGTTCTCAATGACGATGACGGTGAGCAGCGACGTCGAACTGCGCCCCGTGGCCGAGAGGAAGTAATAGCCCAGGTTGCTCACCGCCTGGAGCACTGCCACCACCCAGAGCGTTCGATTCAATCCAATCCTGGCCAGTACCGCGCCACCTGCCAGCACACCGATGATCGTTGAGATCAGCCCCGCGCCGCCACGCACGACCCCGATTTCTGTCAGGCTATACCCAGCCTGAACCAGAAACGGCGTTCCCATGACGATGACCAGACTGTCCGAATACTTGTAGAGGACGATGAAGACAAGTACCAGCAGCCCACGGAAGAGCCCTGAGCGTGTGAAGAACTCGTTGAACGGAAGGATAACGGCCTCCGCCAGCGATCGCGGCGGCGCGTCGTCGAGCACCGGCTCCGGCGCGAGCACGGCGGCAATCACTCCGACGAGCATCAGCGCCGACAATATCAAATACACAATCGGCCACGGAAGCCGGTCGGCAAGGACGAACGCCAGTGAACCTGTGAGAAGGAGGGCGATTCTATAACCCAGTACCCAGATCGCTGCGCCTGCACCCATTTCGCGGTGGTGGAGCACGTCGGTCCGGTAAGCGTCCCCTGCCACATCCTGCGTCGCACTCAGAAACGCGACGAAAAGCGCGTTGAAAGCCAGCAGCCGAAGGCCGACGGCCGGGTTGTGCGCCGACATCGAGGCAATGGCAATTAGCAGCAGCACCTGCGTGATCACGAGCCAGCCACGGCGGCGTCCGAAGAACGGCGGCACGTAGCGGTCCAGCAGCGGAGCCCAGAGAAACTTGAGCGAGTAAGGCAATCCCACCAAACTGAAAAGTCCAATCGTGGTGAGGTTGACGTTCGCGCTGGTCATCCACGCCTGCAGCGTGGTGTTGGTGAGATAAAATGGAAGACCAGAGGCGAATCCGAGAAAAATCAGCGCGGCCATCTTGGGCTGAGCGAACGCGCGTACCGGTGAGCTGCGCCCTTTGTCGTCCATTACTTCCCCCTCGTTACGCCGGAGTTCGCTTGCCGAGAATTCTGGGGCCCGACGCGCCAGTTGCTGTCGGCACGTTGCCGGGGCGCCCCATCAGGTGGAGATACCCAAGCAATGCAAAGGCCACAGCTTCCTTTGCCTCTCCGTCAAAGAAGGTCGCATCGAAGTCCTTGACCTCGCGCGGCGCCACCGCTTCTGTAATTGCGCGCACGAGCGCCGGATTCTTCGCGCCTCCTCCCGAGAGAAAGACCTCCGACACCGGCTCGGCGATGAATCGCTCGTACGAGCCGGCAATGCTTCGCGCCGTCAGCGACACCGCCGTCGCGACTATGTCCTCGTCACTGCATCCCGGCGATTCCAATCGGCACGACGCGATGAGATTGGCGGTGTATCCCGGACTGAAAAGCTCGGGCCCGGTCGATTTTGGAGGCGGCCTCAGGAAGTACTCATGCTCGAGCAACCGGTCTACCACCGCCTTCACCGCAGTTCCGTTCGACGCAAGCGTTCCGTCTACGTCATACGGCAGATCGGGCCTGAGAGTACGCACGACTTTGTCGATGACGCCGCAGCCAGGGCCCGTGTCGAACGCGCGGACTCCGCGCAGATCGCCTCCTGGAGGCACCACCGACACGTTTCCGATTCCACCGATGTTCTGGAGCGCGCGCCACGCGGTCGTGTCGGAGAAAAGCATCGCATCGGCCATTGGCACGAGTGGCGCACCCTGCCCTCCCGCTGCCATGTCCCGCACGCGAAAATCGCTGATGACGTCGATCTTCGTTCGCTCGGCAATCACGGACGATTCGCCGGTCTGCCAAGTCGAGTGGCCGGGCTCGTGCCAGATGCTCTGCCCGTGCGACGCGATCGCCGCGATATCCTTTCGCGAAACTCCCGCCTCGGCCATCGCCGCGACCGCTCCGTCGGCGAGCCAGCCACCAAGCTCGAAGTTGAGCCGTGTGTACTCTGCAGGCGTTGCGCCGGTGAGCGCTCGCGCCAGCCGCGCCCTCTGCTCGGGCGAATAGTCGTGAAGCGTGAAGCCAAGCAGTTCAGCGCTCACTCTGCCGTCATCGGCCGGGGTGAACCGGACGACCGCTGCGGTAACCCCATCGAGCGAGGTGCCTGACATGAGTCCAACCAGAACCATGCTCTCGTGTTTCATCGCGTTCATTCGGAGACAGGTGGGGGCGCATCGGGAATCGCGCGACGGATAATTCCGCCAGCGCGATCGAGCGCGCCCAGTGCCTCGTCGCGGCTGACGCCGAGCTTGCTCATGACGATCGCCGTTTTGACACTCTTGTCGGCCTCCTCGAGCAAAATGCGCGCTTCCTCGCGAGAGACGCCGCAGACTTCGACGACGATTCTCTCGCTTCTGTCCTTCAGCTTGTTGTTGGTGGCGCGGAGATCGACCATCAAATTGCCGTATGTCTTGCCGAGGCGAATCATCGCCCCTGTCGTGATCGTGTTGAGCACGAGTTTGGTCGCGGTTCCCGCTTTGAGTCGCGTCGATCCGGTTACGACTTCGGGTCCAGTGATGGGAACGATCGCAACGTCGACGACGGAAAGCACGTTCGCCGGAACAGCAGAGCAAGCGACGATACCCGTCTTTGCGCCAAGTTCCGAAGCCCTGAAGATCGCCGCGTGGACATAGGGAGTGGTTCCCGACGCGGCTATCCCGATCACGAAATCATTCGGGCCGATTGCGTGGGAATCCATTTCCTTCGCACCATTCTCGACGATGTCCTCCGCGCCTTCCTGCGCGCGCGTCAGCGCGGGGAGACCACCAGCGATGATTCCCTGCACCATTTCCGGAGGAGTACCGAATGTTGGCGGACACTCGCTTGCGTCGAGCACGCCGAGCCGTCCCGATGTACCGGCGCCGACATAGAATAGCCGGCCGCCGGCGCGGAATGAGCGTTCGGCAATCTCGATGGCCATGGCGATCTGCTCGCGCTGAGTCGCGACCGCGTCAGGAACCATGCGGTCCTCGGCGTTTATCACATCGACGATCTCGAGCGGGGACGCGAGATCGATCGAAGCGGTCCACGGATTGCGACGCTCAGTCGCGCGGGGATCAAGCATTCAGTTCGGCGGGATGAGCCACGGGTGGAAGTTACCCGGCGCTTCTCGCGAGCCGCAAGACAACGGAGATAGAGTGAGAAAAATATTTGCAGCGGTATCGCTCGTGGTTCTGGCCATCCCGGCCGAGTCTCAGGTCAGACGGAGAGTGCCGCAGCGCGCGCCTGAGCCATCGGCCTGGGTCTCGGTTGGAGTGGGGCTCTTCAACGCGAACGACGTAAGCGATGGAGCGACCGGAAGCACCTGGGACTTCGGCCGGGCCTCCAACGCGCAGTATCGCGTGTCGCTGGAGAAGGCGATCAACAACACGACATCGATCGGAGCGGCAGGTACTTACGTGCACCTGCCGTTCAACTACATCGGCTCTGGGGGCCCCGCCAGTTGCGCTCGATGCGCAGCGCATCTGGACGTGATGTCCCTTGCCGGGTCGTTTCACGTCGGCGGAGGCCGGGGACTTCACCAGGTTCTCGAAGCCTCGGCCGGAGTGCTTCAGTATCGGAATCTCACGCGCGACAGCGACGGAGCTGCGCTCGCACCTGTTGACGGAAACATCGATCCCTACTTCACGTTCGGGTACGGATTCGGCTACTCTTTCACTTCGGCGACGCAGGTGAGCGTCGTGCAGGACTTTGGCCTTGCGCTACACGAGCGAACGGGTTTGACGAGCGACCAGAGCAATACCCTGCGGCAGCGAACGATAAGGTTGAATTTTCGGTACGGGTTTGGAGAGAGACGACGGAGGAGATAGCTCACAGGAGACCGACTACCTGAATCGGGGTACCGTGCTGATTCGACAATTCATCTTTCTTTTTTCGGTGACGGCTTGCGCTCCAAGGGGTGTGCTGCCGCCGGCACCGAGCCAGACTAACGCTGGGGTGCCTGAGCGGGTGCCCGCTTCGTTCAATGCAGGCTGGAAGTACCCCGCAGCACAGAGTGCGTCGTTCGCCCCGCAGGCAATGGTGGCGAGTAGTAATGCGATGGCGGCCGTAGCCGGGCGAGATGTACTCAAGGCAGGTGGGAATGCTGTCGATGCTGCGGTCGCGGTTGGATTCGCGCTGACTGTCACTTACCCCGAAGCGGGCAACATCGGCGGCGGCGGTTACATGGTGATCCGCATGGCGGACGGGCGCACTGCGGCTCTCGATTACCGAGAAACAGCGCCTGCGATCTCATTCCGCAACATGTACGTCGATTTGGCGGGGCGTCTTACTCCGGGTGCGCTTGCGGGGCGGTCGTCGTCGGGAGTACCCGGTGCCGTCGCTGGCCTCGTAGCGGCGCATGCGAAATACGGGAGGTTGTCACTTGCCGCGGTGATGGCACCGGCGATCCGGCTTGCCGCTGAGGGATTCGCAGTCGATTCGGCTCTCGCGCGGTCCGTCGCGGGGGCTTCGACCCTGCTGAAGCGCTACTCTGCTGCGCCGCTTTTCTTTCCTGAAGGGGAGCCGATTGCACGCGGCACGCGCTTCGTTCAGGTAGACCTGGCGCGAACGCTTCGCGGCATCGCAGAGAAGGGTTCTGACGGATTCTACAGGGGTCGTACTGCGGAGCTGATCGTCGCCGAAATGCAGCGTGGCTGTCCTGCCAATGTGAGACCGCGCGACAGAGCCTGGCACGGTTGCGGACTCATAACCGAACGCGATCTCGCGGCATATAAGCCAGTCTGGAGAACTCCGGTCACGACGACGTTCAGAGGGTACGGGCTCCTGACGATGCCTCCGTCGTCATCGGGTGGTATCACACTTGGAGAGACACTCAATATTCTGGACGGCTTCCCGCGCCTGCCGTCATTCGGAAGCGCTGATTATATCCACCTGCTCACTTCAGCTCTGCAGCGCTCGTTCACCGATCGAAATGCGTTGCTTGGCGATCCTGATTTCGTGAAAGTGCCGCGTCGGCAGCTCCTCAGCCCGGAGTACGCCAATCGCCTGCGAGCGACCATCGATCTCTCGCGCGCGACTCCGACGCGCACGATCCGGATGCCAGCGCGCGAGGGCATGGAGACTACTCACTACTCGGTGGTGGACGGGTCGGGCAACGCAGTCTCAACTACGACGACGCTGAACAGTCTCTACGGATCCGGCGTCTTTGTGGCAGGTGCCGGCTTCTTTCTCAACAACACGATGGACGACTTCGCTTCGCAGCCCGGCACGGCCAATCAGTTTGGGCTGGTGCAGGGAGAGGCGAACGCGATTGCGCCTGGAAAGAGAATGCTGAGCGCTATGACGCCGACGATCGTACTCGATCCGAGGGGACAGCTCTACATGGTTCTAGGCGCGAGGGGCGGGCCGCGCATCATCACGTCGGTTGCGCAGGTGATACTGAACGTTATCGAGCACAGGATGAATCTTGCCGACGCGATGAACGCGCCTCGCATTCATCATCAGGCACTTCCCGATACGATTCGAATTGACGCCGGTGGTTTCGATGCGGCGGTGTTGTCGCGCCTGGGGCAGATGGGGTACTCGCTTATGCCGCAGGGCTACATAGGGGGATCGGCGGTCGCTATTCGTCGAGTCGAGGGCGGGTGGG
>JBKJRW010000089.1:0-28799 GCA_046593165.1 Gemmatimonadaceae bacterium | reverse complement strand
AGAACCTTCCTTCACATCGAGGACCAGGCCCGTCAGGTCTTCCGCCAGCTTCTTGCTCATGATGCTCGCCGCAATGAGCGGAATCGCCTCCACAGTCGCAGTCGCATCGCGGAGCGCGTAAAGCTTGCGATCGGCCGGCGCAATCTCATCAGTCTGGCCTATCAAAGCACATCCGATCGACTCGATCTGACGCGCCGCGTCGGCCAGCGAAAGATTGGTGCGAAAGCCGGGAATGGACTCGAGCTTATCCAGCGTACCACCCGTATGACCGAGTCCCCGGCCCGACATCATCGGGACCGCGACACCCAGCGACGCAATCAGCGGCGCGAGTATCAGCGAGACCTTGTCGCCGACGCCGCCAGTGGAGTGCTTGTCGATTCGCGGAGTATCGAGATGCGACAGATCGAGACGCGCGCCGCTCTCGATCATCGCGTCGGTCAGCGCGTTAGTCTCTCTTCTGTCGAGACCCTGGAAATAAATCGCCATCAAAAGCGCCGACATCTGATAGTCGGGCACTTCGTCCCGGGCGTAAGCCTGGATCAACTCGTGCCACTCACCATCTTCGAGCCGGCCCCCTTCGCGCTTTCGCTCTATGAATCGTGGAACGATCATTGTCTGTTCGCCGGTGTACCGCCATGCATCACTTTCATCTTCTCCGGAATCAATGCAATACCTGCCCGCAGCACTTCTGTCCTTCGCCATCGCAATGAGCAGTGCCGGCGCCCAAACCGGCGCTGAACACATCGCCCTGGGCGACCGCGATTACCTCGCGCGCCAGGCGCCGTCCGCCCTGACTCACTACGAACGGGCGATCGCCGCCGACCCGCGAAACTACGAAGCACTCTGGAAAGCCTCGCGCTCGGCGATCGACATCGGTTCGTACGCATCCGATGCTTCGCGGCGGTCTGCGCTGTACACGAGTGGTGAACAATATGCTCGAAGAGCCGTTGCGCTGAACAGCCAGGACGCGGAAGGCCACTTCGCGGTTGCAAGAGCGCTTGGGAAGACAGCGCTCTCCCAGAGCCCCCGAGGGAGGGTGAAGTATGCGACGGAGATACGGTCTCAGGCGCTCGAGTGTCTCAAGTATTCCCCGAAACACCCCGGCTGTCTCCACGTGATGGGAATGTGGAATGCGGAAGTGATGCGACTGAACAGCTTTACTCGCATCGTCGCGAAGAACATTCTGGGCGGCCGGACATTCGGGGCTGCGAGTTGGCGGGAGGCCGTACGTTACATGGAAGCTGCTGTCGCCTCGGAGCCGGATCGTATCGTTCACCGCACCGACCTTGCAGATGTTTACGATGACGTAGGGGAGAAGGCGAAGGCGCGGGCCGAGCGGGAGACAGCTGTGCGCCTCCCGGTTGCGGACGTCAACGACAGTGTGTACCAGGACGAGGCGCGGCGGGCCCTTTCCAGGCGCTGACTAAAACCGCTGGCTCAAATTCTAATGTTTTCGGCGTCGCGGGCCGCGATTTCCTTGCGTTTTGCGTCGAGCTCCAGAGACTTGCGCTTGGCAGCGGCGGCCCGCCTGAGCTCGCGACCGAGCCTCGTCCAGACCCCTCTTCCACTCCGGAGGCGGTCGGCGCGGCTGGTCAACCGCCGACGGGTTTCGGCTCCACTTTCAGGCGCCACGAGAAGGGCGATGCCTGCTCCTATAACCGCGCCTGCCACCATTCCGATGCCGAGCATGCTTACGGACCGGGTGTCGGAGACGTTCCTGTATGGCCTTCCGCGGGGGCGGGAGGGCTCAGCCGCACTATTTTCAGGGCCACGAGCCATCATATTGGGGAGCTGCCGATTGAGGGTGGTAAGATATTTGCTTGCAGAAGGGAGATTGCAATACCCATGCGAGGTGAAATGAGCGAGTCTGGTAAGATGATTCTGCTTGTTGAGGATAATGAAGACAACCGGATCGTGTATTCGACCATACTGAAGCACTTCGGCTATGAAGTGACTGAGGCGTGGAATGGTGAGGAAGGGATTGCCAAGGCGAGGTCTGCCCAGCCCGACCTCATTCTGATGGATATATCGATTCCGATCATCGATGGCTGGGAGGCGACCCAGGTCCTCAAGCACGACCCGGCGACGAAGCACATTCCTATCATCGCTCTCACGGCTCACGCGCTTGCGTCTGATCGTGAGAAGGCGTTCGAGGTTGGTTGTGACGGTTACCTGGCCAAGCCCTGTGAGCCCAGAGCGGTAGTCGCGGAAGTGCAGCGATTCCTGGGCCGCAACAATGGCCACTGACAGCGCTGCGGGCGGAACGGAGAAAAAAAGAATCCTCGTTGTCGACGATCATGAAGACAATGTGGAAGTGTTGCGCGCGCGCCTGGAGGCGCGCGGGTACGACGTAAAGGGGGCGATGAGCGGCCAGGAGGCCCTGGATACGATCGCCGCCTGGTGCCCGGATATGGTGCTCCTGGATGTGATGATGCCCGACATGGACGGCCTTGAAGTCGTCCGACGTCTCAAGGCCGATCGCAGCCTCCCGTTCATACCAGTCATCATGCAGACGGCGCTCGATTCTACCGAGCGCATGGTCGCTGGCCTCGAAGCCGGTGCCGACGATTACGTCACCAAGCCCATCAACTTCGCTGAGCTCGAGGCAAGGGTTCGGTCGCTGCTGCGGATCAAGAAGCTTCAGCAGGACCTGGGTGAGAGGGAGCGTGAACTCTCTCAGATGAACGACAAGCTGCTGCACATCTCGCTGACGGATGGTCTCACGGGCGTCGACAACCGGCGGGCGCTCGAGCAGCGCCTTCACGAGATGTTCGAGCATTCTCTCCGTCTGCACGATCCGATCGCCTGCGTCATGTGCGATATCGACCACTTCAAGAAAGTGAACGATACATATGGACACGCCGCGGGCGACGAAGTCCTGAAGCAATTCGCGGAAATCCTCAGGCACGAAGCGAGAGAGATCGATCGCGTCGGACGATACGGCGGAGAGGAGTTTCTGCTTCTGCTTCCAGGAACTGCCCTGGACGCTGCAGTTACATTCGCAGAGCGGGTGCGCCAGCGAGTGGAGGCGCATACATTTTCGTTCGAGGGTGGCACCCTTACCAAGACCGTAAGTCTCGGTGTCGCATCGTGGCCTCATCCGCGCATCAACGGTCGGGAAGAGATGCTCAAGGCGGCCGACGACGCGCTGTACGTGGCAAAGGAAATGGGCCGCAACAAGGTCGTGCGCTTCGACGGCGCCGAGTTCAACGCACACACGAAGGCAGACAACGGAGCACATGTCGAGAAAGCCGACAACGGACGTTCAAGCCAGGTCGGCAGCACCGCCGGTTCGAGCCTCGCAGTTGAGGGAACTGCTTAACCGCGCATCGCATGAATATTACGTTCTCGATGCGCCGGTCCTCTCCGACCGCGAGTACGATGCACTATTCCGCGAGCTTCAGGAGATCGAATCCAGATTTCCCGAGCTCCGCACCGCCGATTCTCCCACCGTAAGAGTCGGCGCCGCCCCCCAAAGCTCACTCGAGAAAAAGCAGCACATCGTTCCGATGCTTTCGCTCGGCAACGCTTTCGACAATGAGGAGCTGGGTGCCTGGCGCGACCGCATTGTCCGCTCGACGGGCGATGACGTCGAGCGAGCCGGATATATCGTCGAGTTGAAGATCGACGGGGCAGCCGTCAGTCTCACCTACGTGGGTGGTGTTTTTACCGCGGGTGCGACGCGCGGGAATGGGAGTATCGGAGAGGTGGTGACCGAAAACCTCCGCACTGTGCGCGACGTGCCGCTCCGGCTGCTCGATAACCCGCCAGCGGGGCGGATCGAAATTCGCGGCGAGATCTACATGCCGTTCGACCGTTTCGAGTCGATGAATGAGGAGAGGTTGCAGGCGGGCGAACCAGTGTTCGCAACGCCTCGCAACGCTGCTGCGGGTGCTCTTCGCCAGCTCGACCCGGCTGTCACGGCCCGCCGGCCGTTGAGATTTTTCGGGTACTCCGTCGCCAGCGACGATCAATCCTTGCTGCCGTTCCGCACTCAGTGGGAACTTCTCGAGCAACTGGCGAAATGGGGAATTCCTGTCGCGCCGAATCGCGCGAGATGCCGTACCGTCGAAGATGTGTTCGAATGGGCGCACGATGTTGAGCACAACGTGAGGGGAAAGCTCAACTTCGGGATCGACGGGGGCGTGGTGAAAGTGGACAGCCTCGCCCTTCAGGACGAGCTGGGAATTGTCGGAGGCCGCGAGCCGCGGTGGGCGATTGCACGGAAATTCGCGCCCGACATTGCCGAGACCAGGTTGCTGGATATTCGCGTAAATGTTGGCCGCACCGGCGCCTTGAATCCGTATGCGGTTCTCGAACCCGTGGAGATAGGCGGGGTGGTTGTGAAGCTCGCGACGCTCCACAACGAGGACATCGTGCGACGGAAGGACCTTCGCATTGGCGATATCATCCAGGTAAAGAGAGCTGGCGACGTGATTCCGCAAATCATCGCCTCCGTGCCCGAGAAGAGTGAACCCCGTGGGCCCGAGTGGCACATGCCCTCGATGTGTCCATCATGCGGGACGCCGGTGGAGCGGGACGAGGAAGAGGTCGCGATATACTGCCCGAATGTGGCGTGTCCCGGTCGTCGGCTCGAAGGATTGGTTCACTTCGCGTCGAGAGGGGCGATGGACATTCGCGGCCTCTCATACTCGCGCATTGATCAGCTCATCTCGGCAGGATTGGTCACAGACGCAGGAGACATCTACTCTCTAAGCCGCGAGAAGCTTCTGGGACTCGAGGGTTACGCGGAAAAAGGGACTGATGCGCTACTCGCTGCGATCGAGGCATCGAAGTCGCAGCCTTTATCGCGACTGCTCGGCGCGCTCGGCATCAGACATGTCGGCTCGATCGCCGCGCAGCTTCTGGCACGTCATTTCGGCACGCTCGACACTATCGCTTCTGCAACCGGGCAAGAGATCACTGCCGTCAGGGGCCTCGGTGCGATCATCGCCCAGGGCGTTGTGGAGTATTTTGCGAATCCGGGCGCGGCGGCGCTAATCGAAAAACTTCGCACGGCAGGAGTGAGCTTTAAGGAGCCCCGTCAGATAACAGCGGGTGGTGCCTTCGCTGGGAAGACCGTCGTCATTACTGGTACACTTCCGACCCTTTCCCGCGCCAAGGCCACCGAGGTGGTCGAGCAGGCAGGGGGACGGGTGACCAGCTCTGTTTCGAAGGCGACTTCGTTTGTCGTCGCGGGCGACGAGGCGGGAAGCAAGTTGGAAAAGGCAGATGCTCTTGGAGTCGAAGTGATCGACGAAGCCGAGCTGCTGCGAAGGGTGGACGGGGCATAGCCCACTCATTTCTGTTAACGTTGAGGCACGATGACCGAAACTTCGACAACCCAACTCGTCGGTGTTGCAATTCCGACTCTTCGCGAGCTGCGCGCCGCCGTTCTGTCGTCGAGTTCCCCTGACGCGGCGGTTGAGGCGCTGCGCCAGGCCGGATTCGCAGGTGGAGAGGCCGTGCACAACGCCTTCGAGCAGTGGCTTTCCGAATCGAGGTTATCCGACGCAGCGACTGGACGAACTGATTCGGCCGAGCTGACCGTCGAGGCGTTCGGACACGGCGCCGCGACTTTTTTTCGCAGCGCGGGCTGGGGTGACGTGACATTTCTGGGCGACGAAAACGAAGGCGTCGCTATCCTCGACATCGCTGACTGCTGGGAAGCGGCCGGTGACGGAAGCTCCGCCAGCACTGGTTGTCACATCACCACTGGCTTGCTTGCCGCATTCTTTGGCCTGATTGCCGGCTATCCTGTCGCCGTCATGGAGACCGAATGCGCTGACGGAAGGGGGTCGCGCTGCCGCTTTCTGATGGGTAACGCCGAGGTGATGAACTACAAGTGGCAGGAAATGCAGTAGCGTTCGCTACCGAGACCCTAGCGCGTCGACGTAGGCGGGGTTGAGCGTGAGCTCGCCATTGATGATCACTTCTCGGTCCCACGGCAGCACGATTGTACTCTCGGTGGCAAGCGCGTGAAAATCAGGCTCATAGCTGCCGGTCTTGAATCCCACCGCCGTGCGCACTTCCTTCGCACCCGCGTTGACTATGGCGCCAACCGCCAGACGCATTGTGTCACCCGAGTCGCAGGTTTCGTCCACAATCAGCACGCGTTTTCCTCGCACTTCGGCGGGCGCAGCACCGAAAATCGCCGGCGTCTCCCGATACTCCTCGGCGCGGAACTTCCGGCTGATCACGATGGAGTGGAACTCGCGCCCAAGCATCGCCGCCACCACCGCGCCGGGAACGACTCCCGCTGTCGCGACACCAACGACCATGTCAGGGTCGTACTCACGCGAAACTTTCAGGGCCAGAGCGCGCGACAGCTCGCCGAAAAGCGGCCACTCGACATGTAGAACTCCCTGCGAGGGATCGACGGTTTGTCTGCGAGGTGACATGGTCTCTGGAACCTAGCTCTATACGGTACTCGTCGGTAGATTCGAATCGATGTCTTTCTGGAGTCGCTTCAGCGGCGGTAAGCCGAAAAATGAGCAGAAGCGCCTCGACTATCTGAGCGAGGGCCTCGCGCTCGAACGTCAGGGCGATTACGACGCCGCGCTGACGTCGTACGCGCTGGCGCTCCGCGATCAGCCGACCAATCATCGCGTACTTCAGAACATGGCAATTGCCTATTCGCGTACGGGTAGGCAGACCGAAGCCATCAGATGCTATCGACGCGCACTCGAGATTCAGCCCAAACTCTCAGGCGCGCACTACGGCCTGGCTTTTCTACTCCTTCGCCGTGGAGAGACGGGCAACGCCGCATACCATCTCGAGTCGTTCCTCATGGACCCCCCCGCACCAAGCGCCGAGGCGGACCGCTGGATCCGGCACGCAAGAGAAACTCTGGAACGCATAAAGACCACCGACGAGCCGACTCCCGGCGACCAACTCGAAAGCGCAGAGTATCCTGAGGTTTCAGAGTAGATGGGAGATGTTCTCGCCATCGTCAGTCAGAAGGGTGGTGTCGGAAAGACGACGACGGCGGTAAACCTGGCTGCCGCATTTGCGCGGCGGGGCCTCAAGACCCTTGTAATCGACGTCGATCCCCAAGGCTCGGTCCGATACGGAGTCGGTCTCAGACGCGACCATGACAACGCAGGGTTCGCGGATTACCTCAACGGACAGAAATCGCTTCGCGAAGTAATTCTTCCGACAGCGCTCCCGTGGCTAAGGGCGATACTCGCCGGTTCTGTATCCGACGACGCCGATCACGCCACTTACCAGCAGCTTATCGCCGAGACCGAGATTCTCCCCGAGCTCCTCGAGACGGCGCGCGCGCGATGCCATGTAGTGGTAGTCGATACTCCACCCGGACTCGGCGCCATAACTCGCAAAGTGCTCGGCGCGAGTCAGCATGTGATTGTGCCGCTGCAATGCGAGCCGCTCGCCCTTCAGACCACACCGCAGATCCTGCGCGGCATCCAGGACATTGCATCGACGAACGAGCAACTCACGCTTGACGGCATTCTGATGACTATGTTCGAGCCTGGAAATCCGGCGAGCGAACGCGTTGTCGATTACGTACGGCGACATCTTCCATCGAACATTGTCTTTCCAATAGTGATTCCTCGAACGCTTGCTACTGCGGATGCGTTTGCCGCCGGCCAGCCGGTGGTGTTGCGAAGCCCGGCCGACCCCGCATCGCAGGCATATATCAACCTCGCGACGCAACTGGCGGACAACTTCCTGTGAGCGGCCGGGCGGGTGCGATTCCGCTCGGATTCGTCTGCGGGGCAATTCTGCTCGCGGCGTGTGTAGAAATACCGACGGGCTCCGACGACGTACTCTCGATCGAGTTCAGCGCCCTTCCGTCTCCGTCCGTTGTCGTCGGCGACACTCTCCGCGATTCGACTGGGGTCGTGTCGCCGGTGAAGCTCACAGCGTTCAATTACAGCGGCGATGTCGTCGCCGCTCCCACCGTCAGATACTCCGCAATCGACCGCGGAATCAGGGTGGATAGCCTTACCGGCATCGTGATCGGCGACAGCGTGCGCACCGCTGCCCGCATACTCGCCCGCGTGAACGGCGTCAACGGAACGGCCACTCTGGCGGTGACTCTCAGGCCGGACACCGTCATTCTCTCGAACGCACGCGATTCGCTTTCGTATTCCCTCACCGACACGGCTTCCAATGTCTCGCGTGCGCTTGGCGTACGCCTGCGACACGGCGCTGCTGCGGGTGACACGTCGGTCGCTTCGTACCGGGTGAGTTTTCGAATTCTCAGCCCTGCGGATGCGCAGCTCGCGCGTCTCGTGGACGACAATGGGAAGAGCTCATCCGCCGATACAACCGATGCTGGCGGAATCGCAGCCCGCAGGATCAAGCTCGATGTGACCCGGTTGACTGCCGTGACCGATTCTATTGTCGTACAGGCAATCGTGCGTTACCGTGGCGTCAGTGTGAAAGGAAGTCCCGCGAGACTCGTACTCAAGGTGAAACCGAGGTGACAGTGACCAGCCCAGTTACACAATCGCACTCGATGGTGATCGGCCCCCCCGCGCCGGCGCCGGGGACTCTCAACGAACTTTTCTTCGACGCGATCAAGAGGTACGGCAAGCCCGACGCGCTGCAGTATAAGCGCGGTGACAAGTTCGTGGCGATATCCCACCCCGACCTCGAGCGCCGCGTACGGCACGCCGCGCTTGGCCTCAAGTCACTCGGCATCCTGCGGGGCGCCCGGGTTGGAATACTCTCCGAGAATCGGCCCGAATGGGCCATCGTCGACTACGCTGCGCTTACGAGCGGCATAACGGATGTGCCGATATACCCGACTTTGCCGGCAGATCAGATCGCGTACATCCTTACTGACTCCGGTGCGTCGGCGATTTTCGTTTCGACGGCCGAACAGGTTGCAAAGATTGCCGGCATCAGATCGCAGGTGCCCTCTCTCCTGCACGTTATCAGCTTCGACGAAGTCGGCCCTGCGGCGGACTTGACTCTTGGTGAGCTCGAGCAGCGTGGCGCAGCCGCCGAGACGCCGGAATCGATCGCGAATTATCGCCGGACGGCCGATGCAGTCGAGCCCGACGACCTCGCAACTCTGATTTACACATCGGGCACGACTGGCAATCCCAAAGGCGTGATGCTGACCCACAACAACATCCGCTCCAACGTCGAGGCGACGCGTAACACGCTTCCCTTCGAGGGAGACGACGTGTCGCTCAGTTTCCTCCCGCTGTCGCACATTTTCCAGCGCACAGGCGATTACGTGATGTTTGCTACCGGGACATCGATTGTGTATGCCGAATCGATCGATACTGTGCCGATCAACATGCAGGAGGTGCGTCCGACGATAATGTTCTCGGTGCCGCGCCTCTACGAGAAGATGTACGCCCGCGTGCTTCAGAACGCGGTGGCGGGCGGGTTCGTAAAGCGGAATATTTTTCACTGGGCGCGCAGCGTCGCAGACAAGTGGGCCGATGTCGTTCTGGCTGGGGGAAAACCAGGAGGACTACTGGCTCGAAAATACGCG
Source organism: Gemmatimonadaceae bacterium (assembly GCA_046593165.1). Classification (GTDB taxonomy): domain Bacteria; phylum Gemmatimonadota; class Gemmatimonadetes; order Gemmatimonadales; family Gemmatimonadaceae; genus UBA4720. Next base: position 19,321 of record JBKJRW010000089.1, on the reverse strand, counting down.
CTCGCGCAAAAGCTGGTCTTCTCCAAGCTCAAGGAGCGTACCGGCGGAAGAATCAGGTTCTTCGTATCGGGCGGAGCTCCGCTTGCGAATGAGATCAACAAGTTTTTTTTCGCGGCCGGGCTGACAATTCTCGAGGGTTACGGCCTTACCGAGACGTCCCCCGTGATCGGTGTGAACACACCAGCCGATTTCCGGATAGGAACAATCGGCCGTCCTGTAGCCGGTGTGGAGGTGAAGATCGCCTCCGACGGAGAGATACTCACCCGCGGACCGGGAGTGATGAAGGGTTACTACAATAATCCGGTCGCGACGGCTGAGGTGATCGATTCGGACGGATGGTTCAGCACCGGCGACATCGGTGAGATACGCGACGGGTTCATCGCCATCACCGACCGCAAGAAGGACATCATCGTCACAGCCGGGGGAAAGAACATCGCGCCCCAGCCAATCGAAAACCTGGTCAAGACCAACAAGTACGTCAGTCAGGCGGTGATGATTGGCGACAAGCGCAAGTTTCCCTCAATGTTGATCGTGCCGAACTTCGAGCAACTCGAAGCGTGGGCGAAGCGGAAGAACATCATCTGGACCGACCGGGCGCAGCTTCTCCGGATGCCGACGATTCAGGCGAAGATGGAGAAGGAAGTGATGGGCCGCGTCGCCGCCCTTGCCCACTACGAAATGCCAAAGAAGATCGGGCTCATCGAGAATGATTTTTCGCTCGAGAAAGGCGAGATGACGCCCACGCAGAAAGTCAAACGGCGAGTGGTGGACAAGAATTTCAAGGCGTTGATCGACTCCCTTTACGTCGAGTAGGCTCTCACCGGGAGATCGACACCAGCTGACCGACGGATTCGGCCACGACCTGGAGGTCGTCGCGGGCGAGTACGCGAAAGCCCGCGCCGAGGGCGGTGTCGGCCGGGGCGACCAGCCTCCCTCCCTGCCGAAGAACTCTCCCAGCGTCCGCGAATAGTGCGGGGCCCGCGCTGCCATCCAGCACCATCCCATCGACAGAAAACGGGGCGAGCGGAAAACGGGAATCCATGAGTACAACTGCCAGGCGCTCTGTTTCCTGAACCGCATGTGCAGGATTCAAGGCAATCACTCGCGCCTCGGCGAGCTCGCTCACTCTCCCGCCCAGGTTGGCTGAGCCGCCAGCCAGAACGACAAGCGCGTTCGGGTTCGTGAGCCCCATCAAGGCCGCGGCGCGTACTGAATCCTCTTCGATTCGATGATCGGATGAGTCCGCCGCGAAACGATGCAAGTGAAACGCGGGAGCCTGGCTCCCGGCGTCACTCCGCAGGTCTGCGACCCCTGCACTGATGGTGTAGTTCGAAGAACAGACTGGACACCCCAGTTTTCCCGCCATCACGAACCGGCCGTCCATCTTTTCGAACGCGGCGACAAGCCAGCTATCGGCGTGGGGTCGCGGACACCTGAGGAGGTCGATGAACTCGATGAACACAGCGGGCGGCCGTCAGGTTCTCGACAGGCGAAGCTCGTCGATGTTCACCTCGTGTGGTTGGGTCAGCGCATAAAGAACCGCGTTCGCCACCGCGTCGGTACTCATCATCATGCTTCGGTCGGGTGGTTCGGACATTCCGGGAAAACGAATGCCATCCCAGATATCAGTATCCACTCCCGCCGGCGAAATCAGCGTCGCCCTTACGCCGCTTCCTCGCGTTTCTTCGCGCAGCACTTCGTGAATCGCGCGCATGCCGAATTTGGTGGCGGAATACGCGCCATTACCCGCATAGATCGCCCGATCGGCGACCGAGCCGACCGTGACCACATGGCCTGACCCACGCGATCGCATATCGCCGAGGAATTCATGCAAGACGGCAAACGGCCCGATGAGATTTGTGTGGATCATCGCGCCGAACTCGGCTGGAGCCATCGCCTCAAGCGCGACGACGCGGAAGATTCCAGCATTGTTGACGACAATATCGGGCGCACCGCCGAATGCCTCGCGCACCTGTTGCGCCGCTGCCGATGCGCCGGCTTCGCCGGACAAATCGGCATCGATAGCCATGGCCCCGCCGCCGATTCGCGCCGCGATCTCCTCGAGCGCGGAGCGTGTGCGGGCAACCAGCGCCACGCGCGCACCCGCCGCACCGAGAACTTCAGCGATTCTGGCACCGATGCCGCGCGATGCTCCTGTGACGAAGGCGGTGCGTCCCGCGAGCAGTGGAGCCGCCAATCCTATCGGCCGTTGTGCGCAAGACGAAGGAACTCGTCACGCGTCTTGGGGTCGTCGCGGAATACCCCCCGCAGCGCTGACGTTATCGTCTTTGAGTTCTGCTTCTGGACGCCGCGCATCATCATGCAGAGGTGGTACGCCTCGATCACCACGCCAACCCCCGCCGGCTCGAGTACCTCGCTCAGCGCCTCGGCGATCTGCTCGGTGAGCCGTTCCTGCACCTGAAGGCGCTGCGCGAACACATCGACAACCCTTGCCAGCTTGGAGAGTCCGACGATTCTGCCGTCGGGGATGTAAGCGACGTGCGCCTTTCCGTAAAACGGCAGCATGTGGTGCTCGCACATCGAGTACAGCTCGATGTCGCGGACCATCACCATGTTGCCATGGCTTTCTTCGAAGAGTGCGTCGCCGATGACCTGGCGTGCGTCACGCTCGTAACCGCGCGTCAGCCACTTGAGCGATGCCGCAACGCGCGCCGGAGTCTTGAGCAGTCCTTCGCGATCCGGATCCTCTCCGAGGAGCTCGAGCTGCTTTCTGATCAGCTCCTCCAGATCTTCAGTCTCCCGAGTATTCGACATAGTTGTTTTCCGTTTCCCACAGTATGAGGCGCTTGAGTTTCGCTGGTGCGACCGCCGGTTCGATGATTTTCCAGAACGCGACGATGATGTTTTCCGAAGTCGGAATCACGCCGCGCATGAATTCCACGTCGAGGTTGAAGTTGCGGTGGTCCACGACGTCAACCACCTCGCGTTCGACGATCTCGCGGAGCTTTCCAAGATCGATGACGTAGCCCGTGGCGTCGTCAATGGTGCCTTCGACCGAGACGTCGAGCGTGTAGTTGTGGCCGTGCCAGTTCGGATTATTGCACTTGCCGAAGGTCGCGTCATTCTCGGCGTCGGAGAACGCAGGATTGTAGACGCGGTGCGCGGCGTTGAAACGAAGCCGCCGGGTGACAGTGACGCGGGGCATGGGCGCTCTTGGGAAGGCGGAAAAAAACTCCGCCGGCACGCAACGGCGACGGCGGAGCCAACTACAGGAACGAAGAGGGTTTTTGAAGCCCTGTCGAATGTATGAGGTCCTCACCGCTGCCTTTTGCCTTCCCCGCACTGGGGCATGGCATCATGCACGACTTATCGGACCCACCCGGAGGACTTAACGGCTCAAAAAATGATTCTCTCCGTTCCCCAGAAATGCAGACATCGCATCTCTTGAACGAGTATAATTTACTGGCGCGCAAACTTACCGTCAACGAATTCGAAATGGATATCGGCATCGCCGCGGCGGTCGTCATCATCGCCGTATGGGCAGTGGTAACATTCACCACGGAAGCTCCGGGGTATGTACACCTGCTGCTCACTATTGGTTTCTTTCTTCTCTTCTGGCGAGTCGTCGCCCGCGGGGGGCGCTCCGGCCCGGGCCCCAGCGGAAAGTAAAAGGAGCCCGCAAGCACCATGAATCGACCACCTGACGGGTATTCGGCGCCTTCCTTCGATACACTGGGCGCGCCCTCGACCGCCGTGGCTGAACTCCCTCTTGCCACGCGTGATCGTCGTGAAAAGCCCGTGGTCGTGACGGGCGCATCGGGACTTGTCGGGACTCGGCTCTGCACAAACCTGGTGGAGGCCGGGTGGCGTGTGCGAGCAATAGTGCGCAATACGACGAAGGCCGCGCACCGCCTGGGACATCTCAAACTCGAAATGCGCGTTGGAGACATTCGCGACCCAAACGCAATGCGCGCCGCAATGAAGGATGCGGGCTCGCTCGTCCACCTTGCAGCGATCGCCATCGAGAAGGCGGAAGAGCGCTTCTCCTCGACAAACACGGAGGCCACGCGCGTACTGCTTGAGGCCGCGAAGGCCGAGTCGGTGGAACGAATCGTGTACATGTCCCAGAACGGATCGGACAGCAGCTCCCCCTATCCATTTCTGCGAAGCAAGGGAATTGCACAGGACCTCGTGACGCAAAGCACGGCCAACTGGACGGTGCTTCGCCCGTCGGTGATTTTTGGCCCCGACGACGAGTTCATCAACATCCTCGCGCGGCTGATAAGACTTTCGCCAATCTTTTTTCCGCTGCCCGGCGGCGGTACCGCGCGATTCCAGCCTGTCGCAGTTTCGGACGTGGCCCTGGCAGTGCTCAAGGTTCTCGAACACGACTCTACGATACGGCGCAGTTACGATATCGGAGGTTCGACGCCCCTCACTCTCCGTCAGATGACCGAGAGGATATTGATCGCGATGAACGCATCGAGGATTCTTGTTGGAGTGCCGGTCGCTGCCATTCGCCCACTCGTCGCCGCAGCACAGGCACTGCTCCCGAATCCTCCAGTGACCACTGGCCTCCTCGATCTGCTGGCGATTGACAACGTCATCGAGCGCAATGATCTGACGAATGAGCTCGGTATTTTGCCGGTGCCGTTTGCGCCGGAGGAGCTGCTTTATCTTCGGAAGATCACGGTTTCATCGGCATTATCTTCGCTGTTCAAGCACTGACTCACTTAGTCCGCCGCCTATATCTCCCAATTGGAGAGCACGATTCCCGTCTCAGGTCTCACCTCCGCGTACCCGTCGAGCGTCATCCTGAGATCCGACCACCGCACCCTGGCGCCGCGGCGCATCAACTGCCTGTAAACCTCGGGGTACTGACCCTGGACCCGGATCGCAACACGGCGTGTGCCACTGCGCCGCGCGTGGTCGCAAAGCACCAAAACGAGTGCGTCGAAATCCTCGGGTCCGCGCGCGACGAGCTTGAGAGCGCGAAGCTCCTCCCGCACACGCCCCTCTACCAGTGGAACCGAGTGACAAAGCGCGAACCCGGCGAGTGTGTCTCGATCGTAGAGCATGAGCGTATCGCCAAGCGCCAGCTCCTCGGTGAGGGTTATCTCGCGGGAGAAATCGTAGCCGTCGAGAAGTGACCTGCTCAACGCGCTACACGCCGCGAGCGAATGGTCGAACTCATCCGGGGCAATCCCGCCGAGCCGTATCGCCCTGTACCGGCCGGTCATCGGCGCCGCGAACACACCGTCAAGCGTAACGGTGAGCGTGAGAAAGCCGGGAACCATTCCGAGTGACGAATAGAAGCCGATGTTGTCCATCGTGCGCGGCATGGTCTCCAATCCAATCACCTTCGCGCCGCTCGCTTTGAGGAACTCTATGCCTGCACCGACCACCGCCTTCCCGAGCCCGTGCCCCTGATGATCGGGATGAACCGCCAGCGGGCCCATCCATGCCTCGGCACCCGATAGGTGCGCGACATTGAACGCCACCACCTTTCCTCGGTCGTCTCTCCACAGCATCGCGCCCAGGCCCGCATCGGCGATCGCGAACCGCCAGACCGGAGGGTTCAGGAAAGGCACGCGTACACCCGACATTCCATCCCGCCGGTAGCGGTCCGTAAATGACTCGCTGAACACTTCGTTGAGGTGCGGAATGTCTGCATCTCCGATCGGTTGTGGCCCACCGGGCTGCCGGTGCGATCGCCAGGTGCGGGCGACAGCCATCACGCCGCTCCCGCCGTCACCAGCTCGAGCGTGCCATCGGATTCGGCCGAATGAGCACTGCCTCCGCCCTGACTCTGCTCTACCACGGACGCAGCGAGCGATGGATCGTAGCGAACCGATATCACCTGATCGAGACCGTCCCGCACCGCCTCGATGTGGGTGATGAGAATCACCTGCTCGAATCTGTCGCCCAGTGCGCGCAGCAGCTCGAGGACGTTGAACCGCCGCGTCTCGTCGAGCGACCCGAACACTTCGTCGAGAATCAATAGCGAGAACGCCTGGCCCGACCGCTCGGCGATCATCTGCGACACAGCGAGGCGCAGCACGAGATTGGCGAGGTCTTCCTCTCCCCCGGACAGCACAGGCTTGGCAATGCCGTCTTCGAGCACAGTGATATTGTATTTCTCGTCGAGTTCAATCTCTGCGGTGCGCGAATCCATAAGCTCGCGAAGGAACGTCGTCGCCAGCTCAGACAACTCTGGACGGAGCTGCGCGTTGAGTTGAGCCCGCATCTCGTTGAACGCGCGGTCGAGCTCCTCGTGCAGGCGTCTCTCTCCCTCACGCAGTGCAACAGTAGCCTGGATCGTGCGAGACTCTTCGACAGCGACGAGCGCCTTCTCCAATGCCTCGCGGGCGTTACGCAGATTCCCCGCCGCGGTATTCGCATCCAGCTCTGCCGTCCGTGCCTCGACAGCGCAACGCTCGTGATCGCTCTTCAGACGGTCGAAGTCGGCGACAGCAAATGACATCTGGCGATGACGGACGCGGAGCGTTCCGAGCAGCGACTCAACGGACGCCAGTGCCGATGAGTAATCGCTTTGCTCCTTGAGAAGCTGCGGCTCGCGCTCGATAAGCGCCTCCATTCGGGCGGCGCGGTCGCCGAGTGGCGCAATTTTCTCAATTTCCGCTTTGACGAAGTCGTACCTCGACGCATCGAACCCGCGCGCGATGACAGAGATATCACGGCGCATCTGTTCGATGCGGCGCTCCTTTCCGCCGATGTCACGCATGAGACCGCCTAGCTCCTGCACACCAAGCTGTACCCGTGCGAGCTTGCGCTCGAGGGCCCCCGTCTCGGCGGTGAGGGTACGCCGGCGCTCGTCGAGATCGCGCACGTTGGCCGGCATGTCGGAGAGTTGGTCGAACCTGGCTCGATAGTAAGCGCCGTCCACCTCGAGAGACTTGGCAGCTTCCGTCAGTCGCTCGACCACCGTTTCAAGATTCTCACCGAGTTTCCTGCTGCACGTGGGGCACGCGCCATCTGCTCCGAGGCTAATGACCAACTGGCGCTGCTCCTGCACTTCGACGTACTGCTTACGAAGGTCTCGCAGCTTGGTATCCGCGTCCTGCCTGTCGCGCACCCACTCGGTGCGCCTCGCCTCGAGTTCGCCCTGCGCGTCCTCGAGGTCGGCGCGCTTCTTTTCCAGCTCGAGCGTCACTTCCTCTTCCTGCGCTGGCGCCTTCTCGATAACCGTGTGTCGCGCGCGAAGCCTGTCGAGCTCTTCGCGCAAAGCAGTTTCGCCTTCGACAAGTGTCTTGCGCCGACCTTCCTCACGATACATCTCGTCGAGGATTGAAAGCTCCGCCCTGAGCTCTGGCATCGGCTCGAGCGAGCGTTGCAGCCGCGCGAGCTCGGCGCGAGACTCGGCGACCATCGCGAGCTCGGCGGCAACGCGCTCGAGGTTGCGGCGTAACGAAACCTCTTCGCGCTCGCTCGAGGAGATTTCGAGCGTAAGCGACTGCACCTTGTCCCGGTTTTGCTGAGCGAGCAGCCACTTGGGACCGATCATGCTGAGCGTGCCGTTGGCGATCGAGTACCGGTGGTCGGCACTTTGCGATGCGGCGATAGCGAGAGACACACGCTCCCTCGCTTCACCCATCGCGCGCTCGACGCCCTCGGGGTCCGGCATGCCAGCTCGAAGACCGTTGATCTCTGCTGTAAGCGTGCGCCGCTTTTCGCCGATCATGTCCTGAGCAAGCCGGAGTTTCTCGTATCCAAGGACTTTCGAGAGGAAACGCGCCCGCTCAGACGCCGCTAGTGCCGCCATCAGGGCGAGTTCTTTCTGCCCCGTGAAATACGTGCGGAAGAATTCGTCGCGCGACATGCCGAGCAGGCGCTGCAGTCTCTCTGTCACCCCCGAAGACGAAACCGCCATCGGAGCTTCTTCTCCATCCAGGTATAGTTCGGCATTGTTGCGAGTCCGGACAATCCGGTAGCGATGGCGCCCTAGCTCGAACTCGAGCTCGACGGACATCGTCTGGCGCCCCGACGCAGTCAGCGAGATCATTTGCTCACGATTCGAGCGCCCCGAGGCATACAGCGCAAAGGCTATCGCTTCCAGAATCGTTGTCTTGCCGGCGCCGTTTGGACCGATTATGCCGGTGAGACCAGATTCGAAGACGATTTCGGTATTGACGTGCTGCCGAAAATTCTTCATGCGAAGCGAGTGAATCTTCACGCTTCGTCCCCGGTAATCGCTGGCGCGAGACGATCCGCTTCACTCAGATAGTGAAGACCCAGATCGACGAGCCCTTTTCGATCGATTCCAGCAGTGAGATCCCGCGACTCCAGCATCAGCCGAACCGTTTCGGCGAGCGACGCGCGCCGTCCCGGGGCGCCGCTGGCATCGATGCGCACGGGTTGAGGTCGCCGGGCATCCAGGAGAAAATGCAGCGCGCGCCGTTTGAAATCGCGAATCCTTCGATGGTCGAGGTCACGCAGGATATGGCGAGGGACATCCCACACGATGAGGCGGACCACACGATCATCGATACCGCCCTCATACGAATCCACGCGCGTGCAGATCGCATCGCTGAGTTCGGCCGCGGTCAAATCGGTTCCTTGAATTGGCGGCAAATCAACCACGCGACGAACGTCCGGAATTCGCTCAAACTTCTGCGACTTCGTTTCGAGATCGTAGACGATGAAACCCTTGCCCTTGACCTTATTGCCCTGCTCGTCGTCTACCTCGCCCCAGATATTGGTGCCGGAATACTCGATCGAACCCGAGTAGTAGGCATTCGGGGCCAGCGGCCGGTAGACATGGTAATGCCCGAGGGCAACGTAGTTCCATTTTTCAATATTCAACTCACGTAACGTGAGATCTCCGGACGCTCGCTCGGCGATAGACCCATAACGCTTGATGACTCCTTCGACTTCATCGTGAGTGAGCAGAATGTTGTACTTCGCCCGGGAGTCTATGTCGTACGCGGGGCGTGGACGGATCAGCGCCGGCACCGCGAAGATCGAAAGCTCACCATTCAGGAACGTCAGTCGCTTTGCCTCGGAATCGACAACTGTGATCCCAAGCGCCGAGAACAGCCGGATGATATTCCCCGCTTCTTTTGTCCGCGGCTTGTCGTGATTTCCCTCGATCATCACCACGATCGCGTCGGGAAGCATCTGCATCAACTTCGAGAACTGCCAGTACGCGTGGAGAATCGCGGTATTTCCCGGCCGAACAGCGTGGAAAATATCGCCACCGATGAGAACGATGTCGGGCCGTATCTCTATGATGCGATCGATCGCCCTCCGAAATGCATTGGCCACGTCGGCTTCGCGCTGATTGATTCCCGTCTGCGTCTGTCGCTGGTACTGGCGGAGACCCAGGTGAAGGTCGGAGATATGCACCAGCTTCATCGGGCCGAACCCGCGCGTAGCAGTTGCGTCACGCGTGTGCGCACGCGCATGGGGCGACCACCGGCGGCAGGTTGAACCACCGACATCACATCGATTACGGCACGCGTCTCCGAGATCCAGCCAAGGCGACGATCCAGCTGGATCGAGCCGGACATCGAGCCCGAGAAATCCGAGTCACTCCCGCTTCGCTGGTCGTGTGCGAGCGTTCCGCGCATCGAGATAAATGCCATCTCGCCGTTTCTGCCGAGTGAGTCGAGACTGAAAGTGGCCCTGACCAGGCCCGATGTCTGCGACCTCCCGGCAATGGGAATCCGCATCTGACGGGTCCACCTTTCGCCAACCGCAACGGGCTTTCCCGATAGCGTCGCCGGCATTTGTCCAAACAATGCCCGCAACTCTTCGCTCGCGTCTTCGTCCACCACCTCGACGCTGCCATCCGCCGATACCCTCAGCTCGATCGTTTCATCGCGGCCCCTGATTCTGACGGGCGCCTTCGGTTTGGTCGCGCCTGCAGAGGCAGATGTCCTGATCGAGTCCGTCACGGCGCGCACCATCGCACCCTCCGCAGTCTGCTGACGAATTATCGCGCGACTGAAAACCTCCATGACCGATGTCATTGTCCTCGTCGATTCGGAACAGCCCTGGGAGCCACAACCCACCGGCGTACCAGTCATCTCCACTTTCTGATTCATCCAGACCGAAAGTGTATCGCCTACCCTGGGATTTATCCGAAGTAACACCGCCTGCGCCTCGGCCGAAGTTGACGCAATCAGAAGTACTGCAACAGCGGCCGCGAACCGGCTAAACGTCATACGGATCACCGATCGGAAGCGGACGCAGCGACGGCGGAGCGACCCGTGTAACGGAAGGCGAGGGCTCGGATGGAACGATACGCCGCAAATGCTTCTCGAAAAATGCGCGCACATTCTGCGGCTTCTGAAGGAGCGCGGCGTTGCGGAGCCGGAGCAACTCATCCTCGTCGTACAACGAGGCGAGATCGTTGACCCACGACAACGAAATTCCCGGATCGAGCTTGCGCAGCGAACGGTAGAGCGCCGTCTCGATTGTAGCCTCGGCCGCCTGCGGATACCTCTCCGCACCCTCACGTCCCGACAACACTGCCGGGCGCGGAAACCGAACGAAAATTGGCTGAGTGAAGTGAGGGTGACGAACCATCAATTGCCCTTTCTCCAACGTCGCCAACTTGATCCGGATTGCGGCGCTCAGCACAGAATAACCGGGAGTCGCAAGCTCGTCTCCGTCCATCCTGCCGTACAGTGCTGTTCCCGAGTTGCCTACCACTCGACGGTGAACCTGCGACCGGAATTGCTGGGCACTGAAAAGAACCAGTCCCAGATACCTTCCCCGCTCAGCGATGTCGAGCAACATCCTGCGAACATAGGTATCGTGCCCGTCACCCGGCGCATACTTGTTGAGCTCATCAACGAAAACGATGAGATGCTTCACCCCCAGGTCGCGCCGCTCGAGATGCTCGCGAAGCTTCGACACGATGCGCGCAAAAATCAGGTCCTGCGCATCCTCCTCAAGCGAAGCCACATCGACCACGTACACCGATCGATCCTCGAAGCTCCCGAACGGCAGATCGCTGACGTCTCCCGAGTCGGTCACCAGTCCAGCACACCGCGTGGAGATGTTCGAGAGGCGATTTCGCACCTTGCGAATGGTCGCTATGTGATGCGTGCGCCATGATTCCGAGTTGGCCTTCTCCATTCCCTGAAGCAGATCGCGAAACCATGCCTCCAGGTCGCCGAACGACTGCACAGTATGGTCGCGCGATAGAGGGCCTTCGCGATCCATCTTCCGATCGACCACGCGCTCAGAAATGAAATCGATCAGCGCATCCGCCTTCGCGTCGATGTCATCCTTGTTGAGTAACACCTCCGCGTACTTGAGCACCTCGCGCAGCCCCCATGTGAGTGGGGTCACATTGTCGAGAAGTGCCTCGTTCGACCGAAGTGTATTGAGAGAGAAACCCTTGGCGGTATAGGGCGCGAAGTATGTCACTTTCTCGAACGGCCCCGGCTTCACTCCCATCTTCTCGTAGAGCGCGCGATCCGAGTCCTCGAGCCGCGCCGCGGGCTGGTCCAGATAGCAGAGGTCAGGGCCCTTCACGTTGAAGGCAACAGCCGCTATGGAGCCCTTCGATTCCGGAAAGTGCGCGAACACCGACGCGATCAGCCACTCGACAGCGCTCGTCTTGGTCGCCAGGCCGGACATGCCCGAAATGTTCAGGTGAGCAGCCTCGGGCCCGAGCAGAAAATCTGCGTCGAGATAGATGACCGAATCCGTCGCGCCCGCGCGGTAAACACCGACGGGAATTCCGGTGTTCGCCCCTTCCTTCAGATAGCTGTCCATTCTGAGAGCCGTCGCGACATCCTGCTCCTCGGCGAGGAACACTGCTCCCATGGGCACGGGCTGGAGTGGCTCGTCCGGAACCTGCCGCAGCACCGCCGCAGTATAGAGTCGTATCTCAGTCCGCTCCGTAGCAGCGAAGCCGGCATTGGCGGGCGAGCCGTCGTGCCCCAGCACGTCGTGCATGGGAGTCTGAAGGTCGGTGTAGCTGAATCCCTCTACGACGATTCCATAGACATGCGGAATCCGGCCTTCGACAGGGTGCGACCCATCCACACGTACAATCGTTCCGATGCCCACCGGACAATCGAGTGAAGTCCAGAAATGAAACTCGTGCGGCGTGTTTGGCTTGCGTTCCGTCGCTACAACGCGCCCTAGCGGCTCGGTCACGAAATCGCTCGCAGAAATTCCTCGGTGTGCCTGATTCCGTACGACATCTTGTCCCACCGGCCGTCGGGCAGCGCAAGTGGAGCGCCTTCGCCAATCACCCAGCGCGATATCTCGTCGGCGCGGGAAGTAATGTCGTCGGAGAGAGCGGCCTCGATTCTCACGAGTCCGAACAATGCATCGCGACCTGTTGCCTGCCGCACGCGAACATACCAGCTCGCGACCGCGTGACGTGACCTTGGAGCAACGCGAAATACCGACGTCCGCTCTCCTGCTTTCAGTCCAACGAGTATCCGGAAGGCATCGCCCTCCGCATAGAGGCGGCGATGACTCTTGACTACTCCGACAGCGAGCGGCGATGAAGCAACCATGTCGCTCGCAGTGATACCTCCGTCAATGAACAGAGTGGTCTTCCCGGATGCGCACCACGCCTCGGCAAGTTCCTGTTCGATTCGCTCGCGCTCCCGCTGCACGCTCTGCACCGCCGCCTCCATCAATTTCGCAGGATGACGCGATGGAAAGTTTCCGCCACTGTCCGCCACACCGATATCGATCACCCGCGGATCGTCCCGCAAATCGCTTTCGAGCTGGGGGACATAGCGAAACGGTATATAGAGACGGCCACTGACGATCGGAGAGCGGACGGGCCAGGAGACAAGCCGACGGTCGACTCGGGCACGTATGGCGGCGGACACGGTAGCCCAGACAATCGAGATGCCATCGACTTGACTGACGACACGAAGATCCTGGGTGCCATCGAGAAAGGCAGCGAATCCGCTCTGGCCGCGCACACTTCCCGGGTCGGCTACATGGATCGCACGGAACGGCGCCGGCTCGACGAGCTCAGGCGTGACCAGAACCGGCTGGTCGTCTCCGTATCCATAGCGTTCGCCGTCGGTTGGAAGTCCGTCTACCGGAGTGCACTCCGGAAGGCGGCCCAGCAGAAACCGTCTAGCCTCATGCGCTGACGCCGGCCAGCCGCGACCGTCGTTACCGGGGACCTCGTGCTTTGTCACTCCAGCCCTATGTCCCACGCCTGCTCCAGATCCTTCTTAGAGTATGCCCGGAATGCAGTGAGAGTCTGGGTGCTCCGGAGCCCAGGGACGGTCGTGATGTGCTCCGTCACGACTGTCGCGACACCCTCGTAGTCGGTAACCTCGACCAGTGCCACCAGATCCCACTCCCCGGACACCGAATACACCTGCGACACGCCCTCGATTCCCGCCAACCGGGTCGCACATTGTACAATGGACTTCGGCTCGGCTTTTATAAGGACGATAGCGGTGATCATCGGCTTTTCTGGAAGAGGTCGGCAGGTGGCGGCGGCTTCGGCGATGCCGCCTTTATGGTGCTATGTTTCGAGTCCGGCGGCCACTCAGCCGACAGACGGATTATAACAGTATCGGCGCGGCGGAAGTCGCGCCATGTCGCATCCAGGAGCACCAACGGTGGAAACGGAAGAGCAAGAAGAACGCGGCTCGGGTCGCAGCCAGAATGTCGTCCATACCCTGCCCCGGTCGATGGCCTCCGTACCGAGCTTTCTCACCGGCCCACTGGAGCGAATCGATGCCGCTGCCGGAGGCACTCAGGTGCTGGTCATCACTTCCGACCCCGAGAGCGCGGTCGCGCTGGCCCAAGCCGTCTTGAGGATGACGGGCCCGGCGGGAATCGAGTTGCTCCCGGTCACGAGTGCACGGCGCGCTGGTCGACTAATGGCCGACCGGCCGGTACTCGCCGCCGCGGGAGCGCCCCGCGACATCCGCGAGCTCGTCCAGGGGAGCAACCTCAAGCTTGACGGGGTCAGCGCAGTGGTGCTTGCGTGGGCCGACGAGATTCTGGCGGGTGAAGCCGAGGATATCGAGGCACTCGAGTCGATCATGAGTGAGCTCCCGAAGGATGCGGCTCGAATCGTCGTCACAAGCCGGGCCGAAGGGCGCGTGAATGCATTCGCGGAGCGTTATCTGAGAAGGGCCCATCGAGACGTGCCGGATGAAGAAGAAGCCGCACCACCGGTGACCCTCCAGTACGTTACGGTTTCGGCGGCATCGCGCGGAACAGCGCTGAGGCGACTGCTCGACGACATCGATCCGCCGTCAGCGGCTATTGTAGTCGCCGACGACGAGTCGGAGCAGCTCGTGTCGAAGACGCTGAAGCTCCTTGGCTACGCTTCCGACGGCGCTCCAGTGAGGGTCAGCCGCGGCGAAGTCGAGCCATCGACCTACGCCGTGATCTTTTTCGGCATTCCAGCATCGCGGGCGGCTCTCACGGCCGCTGCGGCGGCTTCGCCGGTCTCGATTTATGCGCTCGCCGAACCGCGCGAAGTCCCGGCGTTGCGGCGAATGGCTGGCGGCGGCGTGAAGCCCTTTACCATGGCCGCACCGGGCAACACGGCCAGAGACCGTGATGCGGCGATGCGACGCGACATACTGGCGATGCTCGAGACCGGCGTGGCGACGCGGGAGTTACTCGCACTCGAGCCGTTGCTCGAACGCCATGATGGTATCGAGATCGCCGCCGCCGCGGTGCGCCTTCTCGAGAGGGAGCGTGTGCTGAGGAAAGCTGCGCAGGAAGAGGTGCGTGCTCAGCAGGACGCGGGTCCGCGCCCAGGCCCGCCCGCCTCGCGGGGAGGTTTCGAACGATCGGGCTCGGGCCGCGGAGCACCGGGATCTGACAGGGGAGCGCCTGGGCGCGATCGTCGTCCTCCATCGGGGGGACCACGTGACGCAGGCCGCGGCTTCGAACGAGGTGGTGAACGGCCGCGCCCTGATCGCGGCGGTGGACGAGAAAGTAAACCGCGCGGCGCGGCGCCAGGAGGCGGAGATCGGCGCCCGACACGCGACAGCCAGTCACCGCCACCACGCCGCGATCGCACATGAGCCAATCGTTCCACCAGACCGGTGGCTGGATCGAAGTTGTCGCCGGTGTGATGTTCAGCGGAAAGAGCGAGGAACTCATCCGCCGCGTCCGACGGGCGATCATCGCCCGCAAACGCGTCCAGGTATTCAAGTCGCATCTCGATGAGCGGTACGCCGGCATCTATAGCATTTCCAGTCACGACGGGCGAACGGTGGAAGCCATACCGGCCGACTCGGCTTCGCAGATCGCACTTCAGATCGATCCGATGGCGCATGTCATCGCGATCGACGAAGCTCAGTTTCTCGATGAAGGAGTGATCCCGCTCGTCACTTCCCTTGCCGGCCGTGGCCGGCGAGTGATCATCGCGGGAACCGATACAGATTTCCGCGGCGAGCCATTCGGACCGATGCCCGCACTGATGGCCGTGGCCGAGGTTGTCGACAAGCTTCACGCCATCTGCGTGCTTTGCGGCGGGCCTGCGAGTCGCAACCAGCGGCTCATCGGAGGGCAGCCCGCACCCTATGACTCACCGACGATCATGGTCGGTGGCACCGAGTCCTACGAAGCGCGGTGCAGAATGTGCTTTTCGATCCCGCGAAAGGACGCCAATCAGGCATCGCTGCTTTAGCCAGGGATCAAGGATAAACGCCCGATTTGGATTGGCCCGCGGCACATTCCTTGTGTAGCAAGGCCACAATGGTCTTACCTTAGAGTTGCCACTCACCCGAAATACGATGCTACTAATAGGACTTACTGGAAATATCGCCAGCGGCAAGACTGCGGTTGCAGACATGCTCGCCGGGCGCGGTGCCACGATTGTGGATGCCGATGTTCTCGCGCGCGATGCCGTTACGAGAGGAAGTCCCGCTCTGGAGGCGATAGTAGCGCGTTGGGGCAAGGGAGTTCTCGATGGGGAGGGCAGTCTCGACCGTGCTGCCCTCCGGCACCTCGTGTTCGAGAATCAGACTGACCTCGATGCGCTGAACGAGATCGTGCATCCCGAAGTCATGCGGCTTCGAGAAAAGAACATCGCGGACGCGCGGGCGCGCGGTGAAGATGTTGTCGTCTGCGTCATTCCTCTGCTGTTCGAACGACATTTGACTGAGGAGTTCGACTCGATCGTACTTGTGGATGCGCCTCGCTCGGTTCGTCTGGAGCGCATCGTAAGGGATCGCGGTCTGGAAGAGGCCGAGGCGATGAAGATGATCGCGTCGCAGATGCCGGCCGACCTCATGCGTGCGCGCGCGGACTACGTGATCGAGAATAATGGAACGCTCGTCGAGCTCGAAGCCGAAGTGGAGCGAGTGTGGACGCAGATTGTCGGTGGCGGAGTGACGTCGCTCGATACCGCGAACGTCCCCTGATATAATTGGTGGCGCGCCCGCACAGTGGAGTGTTTCAGCTCCGTGCGCGACGCGGGAGCATCACATGGAGAGGTGAGCAGTGGCGAACATCCCGGACGACCTGAAGTATACGGAAGAACATGAGTACGTTCGGCAGGCCGGCAACGGCGTGACCGAGATCGGCATTACCGACTATGCCCAGGGTGAGCTTGGAGACGTTGTGTACGTCGAGCTGCCTGCCGTGGGTACCAGGCTGGCGAAGCACGACGTGTTCGGCACGATCGAGGCGGTTAAGGCCGTGTCGGAGCTTTTTTCGCCGCTGGCCGGCGAAGTTGTCGAGGTCAACTCACGGCTCGATCAGGAGCCGGCACTGGTAAACAGTGACCCGTATGGAGCCGGGTGGATGATCCGGATGCGGCTCGACGACGCCGATGCAATCGGCGGATTGATGGACGCTTCGGCTTACGGGAAGCAAATCGGGTAGAGCCGCGCTGTGAGCTTCCCGCTAACGTAGCGGCAGCGGGTACATGGTACCCGCTACCGGTCCCCTACCGCATTGCTTCCTTGAAGCTGACGCCCGCGCGAAATCCCGGAATACGCCGCGCCTTTACCTTGACAGTGCGACCCGTGAAGACGCTGTTGACCTCTCGCGCCTTGTGATTCCGGCGGTCAAAAGTTCCAAAGCCGGCAATCGTGACCTTCCCGCCCTTCTTTACCTGCTTAGAGATGACGCCTTCGCGGGGATCGAAAATCGCGTCGACAACTCGCTTCACATGCGTCGGCCGCATTTTGGTCTGGCGCTGAAGCGCTTCCAGCAACTCCGCCTTGTTCATGACAGGCTCCGTTAGCAGGACTGTGGCGCACGCATTTTTGACCGGCCAGCGTGCCGCAGAGCGCCGGGAATTGGTGCCCGGTCTCCGGCAGCAAAATTACCATTTACTTATTCTGCCGCAACGCTCAATATCGGGGATTCCACGTAGGCGTCCGTTGGGGGGCACGAACAGACCAGATTCCTGTCCCCATAGGCACTCTCGACACGCGCTACAGCTGGCCAGAACTTGGCTTCCCGCGTCCACTCCGCCGGAAACGCAGCCTTCTCCCGGCTATACGCATGGGGCCACGAGTCCGCAGTAACCTGGGCCAGCGTGTGAGGCGCATTCTTGAGAACATTGTCCTTTCTATCCGCCGTGCCGTTTTCGATCGCCCGAATCTCTTCACGAATCGAAATCATCGCGTCGCAGAAACGGTCGAGCTCGGCCAATGGCTCACTTTCGGTCGGTTCGATCATGAGAGTGCCCGCGACCGGAAACGAGACTGTCGGCGCATGAAATCCGTAGTCCATGAGCCGCTTGGCGATATCCTCGACCTCAACACCACTCGCCCCCTTCACGACTCTCGTATCGACGATGCACTCGTGCGCCACCGTTCCGTCCGCTCCCTTGTACAGCACTGGAAAGTGCGGCTCCAGGCGGCGCGCGATGTAGTTGGCATTGAGGATGGCAACCTTCGTCGCGAGTGTAAGCCCGTCGCCACCCATCAGTCGGATGTACGCCTGCGAAATGGGAAGAATGCTCGAGCTGCCCCAAGGGGCGGCCGACACTGCCCCAACCTTGTCGCGACCCTCCTGATGGATGACCGAGTGCCCCGGAAGAAACGGCACCAGATGCGAGGCGACACCGATAGGCCCCATTCCCGGGCCACCCCCACCGTGAGGGATGCAGAAAGTCTTGTGAAGATTCAGGTGGCACACATCCGCCCCGATATCCGCCGGGCGGCACAGTCCCACCATCGCGTTCATGTTGGCGCCGTCCATATACACCTGTCCGCCGCACTCATGGACGATGCGGCAGATCTCGGCGATCCCTTCCTCGAACACGCCATGCGTTGACGGATAGGTCACCATCAGCGCCGCAAGATCGTCGCGATGCGCCTCCGCCTTCGCGCGAAGATCCACGAGGTCGATGTTACCGCGCTCATCGGTCTTCACGACCACCACCTTCATTCCAGCCATCACCGCGCTGGCGGGATTGGTCCCATGCGCCGACTGCGGAGTCAGGCAAATGTCGCGATTGCTTTCTCCCCGCGCCGCATGATACCCGTCTATTGCCAGCAAACCCGCATACTCTCCCTGAGACCCGGCGTTGGGCTGGAGCGACACCGCCACGAAACCGGTGATGCTCGCCAGCGCCCCCTCGAGATCACGAAACAATTGCTGATAGCCTTCTGTTTGATCCAGCGGCGCGAACGGGTGGATTTTCGAGAACCCCGGCCACGTGACCGGCATCATCTCCGCGGTCGCGTTGAGCTTCATCGTGCACGAGCCAAGCGGTATCATCGAATGTACGAGCGAGAGGTCGCGGCTCTCCAACCGGCGCATGTAACGCAGTAGCTCCGTTTCCGACTTGTGTGTGTTGAACACCTCGTGCTGCATGAACGGGGTAGTGCGCTTGAATCGTTCGTCGTACCGAAAATCGACGGTTGCAGCCACCGACGACGGGACGATGTCGGCGGCTCCACCGAAAGCGGAGAAGATGCGCGACAGATCATCCTCGCAAACCGTCTCGTCGAGAGCGATGCAGACTGCGCTTTCTGAAACTGCGCGAATGTTGACTCCGCGCTCCGCTGCCGCAGCGACGAAGTCTGACGCCATCCTCGCGCCAAGCTCGACACGGATCGTGTCGAAGAATTCGTCGGACGCTATTCCGAAACCGAGCTTCCTGAGGCCTTCGGCGAGAACGGACGCGTACTGATGGATCCTCGATGCGATCCGCGCGAGCCCGTCTGGGCCGTGATACACGCCATACATCCCCGCGACGACAGCAAGAAGCACCTGCGCCGTGCATACATTACTGGTCGCCTTTTCTCTGCGGATGTGTTGCTCGCGCGTCTGAAGCGCCATGCGGAGCGCCGGCCTCTTCTGCGCGTCCTCACTGACGCCGATGATGCGGCCGGGGATCTTGCGCACGTAGTCCGCCTTGCATGCGAAGTACGCGGCGTGCGGTCCGCCGTAGCCGAGCGGGACGCCG
>JBKJRW010000064.1:0-2842 GCA_046593165.1 Gemmatimonadaceae bacterium | reverse complement strand
CCTCGAAACGAAAAGAGCACAGCGCCATGGAATCCTCCGTGAGCCTCCGTGCTTCTTCGTGACTCCGTGGTGAACGGTTTTCCGTCTTCGGTCCTCGGTCCCTCAAAGCTAGACTATCAGGAAGCCCTGAATGCCGCCTTCCCGCGTCCCTCGCCGGAAATTCGCATCAACACCCCAATCGCGAGCCACGACGCAAGCATGAACGACCCGCCGTAGGAGAAGAACGGAAGTGGGATGCCGGTAATAGGCATCAGGTTGAGCGTCATCCCTACATTCACGAGCACATGAACGAACCAGCTCGCCATGAGGCCGAACGCTACCAGCGAGCTGTACGAATCGTTCGCCCTGCCCGAGATTCTCGTGATGCGGAGAAAGAGAACGAGAAACAACGTGAGAGCCACAGTGACGCCGAGGAAGCCCATTTCCTCACCGAGCACCGCGAAGATGAAGTCGGTGTGTTGCTCCGGCAGAAACGCGAGGCGCTTCTGAGTACCCAGCGTGAATCCCTGGCCGAAAACGCCCCCCGATCCGATGGCAATCTTCGATTGAATTACGTGATACCCCGACGCCCGCGGGTCGGCAGAAGGATCGATGAACACCTTGAGGCGGTTCTGTTGATAAGGCGCGAGTTTTTCCCACAGGAGCGGCGCGATCACCCCCGTGGCGATGTTCGCCGCGAGAAGCACAATGCCCTCAACAAGGTACGGCCGGTAGTAGAGGACGAGCGCGAGCAGAACAAGGAACCAGGCTCCCCACATTCCCGTACTGAAAGACAGGACCAAACTCACTACCGGGCTGCCGAGAAGCAGCAGCAGGGGCCACGCAACTCCGGACCAGTAAAGCATTCCGAAGAAAATTCCGATGAACACGATGCCCGTTCCCAGATCGGGCTGAAGCATGATGATCAGCCAGGGAATGGCCACAATCAGCGCCGGCTGCCATAGGTCGAGCAGCGACTTCGGAGGCTCCTTTCGCCCGGCGAGAACGTGCGCCAGCATGAGCACAACAGTGAGCTTCGCGAGTTCGGATGGCTGGCCAAGTCGTACGCCGCCTACAGCGAGCCAGCTCTTTGTCGATGCCGCAGTTCCGGCGCCCGCTCCAATAACCAGCGTCGCTGCGAGAAGGAGTGTGGAAAGCAGGTAGGCAGGAATCGTTACCCACTCAATGAAGCGCACCGATGAGCGGCTTATACCGTAGGCGCCGACCATTCCGATCACGAGCCACACGAGCTGCGACTTGTACACGCGTGCGACAGCAGTCGGGGTGTCTGTCTGGCCAGCGGAATAAACCATGGCCACTCCGAACACAGAAAGGAGGAGCGCCGTGATGACGAGCGGATAGTCGGCGACGATGCGGCGCATCAACCGCCTTCCGTGTTCACTTTCGCTTCACCGCCGTACCCGAGGTAGCGGCCGATGATCTTTGATGTCACACGAGCCGCGAGGTAGCCGTGCTCACCAAATTCGAGGAATACGGCCACCACGACCTTCGGATTTTCTGCCGGAGCGAATCCAACGAACCACGCGTGGTCCTTGTTGGGATTCTCGGAGTTCTGCGCGGTCCCGGTTTTTCCCGCGATCACGAGGCCCTGGATATTCGCTGACGCGGCCGTGCCGCCTGCCGACGTCACGCCCGCCATTGCGAGACGCAATCCGGCAAACTGCTCGGATGTGAGTTTGATGATTCGTTTCTGCTCGGGCTGCCTGGCGACGAGTTCGGGAGTCGAGGACGTGCCCTCGGTGGCGAGAGCAGTGAAGAACTTCGCCATGTTCACGACTGTCTGCGAATTAGCCCCCTGGCCGATCGCAAGATTCAATGTCTCTGAGTTGCTCCAGTTCGCACCGAAGCGCTTGTTGTAGTACGCGCGCACGTCACGCGTCGGAAATCGCGGCCGATACTCGTTGGGCAGGTCGATTCCAGACCGTTCGCCGAACTGCAGATCTATTCCACCGCCGACGAGTTTCGACAAGCCGATCTTGAGGCCGAGCTGGTAGAAGTACACGTCGCACGAGTGTGTGATCGCGCCCGCCAGATCGAGGCTGCCATGCCCCCGCTTCTCCCAGCATTTGAAGTACCGGCGACCGTACTGAAGGCCTCCACTGCACGCGATCGGCATGCGCGTCTTCATGCCGATCAAACCGTACTCGAGGCCCAGAGCCGAAGTTGCGAGCTTCCACGTTGACGCCGGCGGATATGTGCCCTGAATGACCTTGTTGAACAGCGGCCTCCGGGGATCCGTATTCAGTTCCTTCCAGTAGTCAGCCGGAATGCCGCCCGTGAACCGGTTGGGGTCATAGCTCGGATTGCTGTAGAGGGCGAGCACCGCTCCCGTCTTCGGGTCCATCGCGATCGCGCCACCCTGCAGAGAATCCCCGAACAAGCTCGCTGCGAATTTCTGAAGGTCGAGGTCGATGTTCGTCTTCATCGACTGAGCGCCAACCGGTGTCTTGTCAGGGCGGAAACCCGCGCCCCGCACCGGCCTCCCTCGCGCGTCTACCTCATCGAACCGCGCGCCCTCTTCCCCTCGCAGCACGCTCTCATACTGCTTCTCGAGCCCGCCCTTCCCCACAATCTGCCCCGGCTTGTAGCCGGCGTACTGTGGAAGGTTGAGTTCGTTCTCGGTGATTTCGCCCGTGTATCCAACAAACGACGCCACCGCCGGGCCGTCGGGATAGAATCGCTTCGGAACCGACTGGATGATCAGCCGCGGGTAGTCGATGCGATGCTCCTCAAGTACGGATATCACATCGATCGATGCGTCGGGAAGAATTACAGTCGGACGCGTCGGAGCGCGCTTATAGCGCCTGACCGCTGCATTGATGTCGTAATCAGTAAGCTGAAG
>JBKJRW010000121.1:0-32994 GCA_046593165.1 Gemmatimonadaceae bacterium | reverse complement strand
ACGGTCTTTTCGATATGGACGGCTGGTGTGGTCTGGGGGTCTCGTTACAAGATGCCCCTCTATTGGGAGACCTTCGCCCTCAACGCCAACGTCCACCACGATCCGATCTACTACGCGAGCATGGCCAACATGCTCGAGACCTACGGCACTGTGACTACGGGAATCGACGGCCTCGCTGTCATCCGGTACCATTTTGGGTCGGCGTGGCTGTTCTCAAAGTGGGCGCACCTCATCGGAACCGATGTGCTCTCGTTTTACAGCCTGGGGTACCCGATAATCGTCATTCCCATATTTCTTGCGGCTATTCTCCTGTTGGCAATCGAGCTTCGCCGGGTATTGGCTCCTGAGTCCGAGCGGCCTCTCCGCTCCGATTGGCGAGTATGGCTGGTTTTCCTCGCGGCAACCATTGGCCTGATACCGACTGACGCTCTCGACGGCCTCGCGATCTGGAACGCGAATGTTCTGGTCTCGGAATCGTATCTGATTGCCGTTCCGGTCTTCATGTTCGTGATGGGAAGTGCCATTGCCTTTTGGAGAAGTGATGCCTGGCGCGCCATCGCTCCGGTCGCCTCTGCTGCCGACATCGCGCCGACGGTGCGTGAAAAACGCTCTGCATTGCTGTTCCTGCTTGGTCTCCTTCCACTGTCGATAGTCATTGCCGGGTTTCTGAAGCTATCGCTTATGCTGCTGCTGTTGGCCACGGTTGCTTACATCGCAATTCGTCTTCGGCTCTGGAGTCGCTGGCCGGTGCAGGCGGCCCTTGGCGTATGCCTGGCTGCGGCCATTCTGACATATCCCGTGGTCGCGGTCGCAGCTCATAACGGTGGAATCTCGCCGCTCAATTTCATGCGGTACAACGTTGCGGATGGCTGGCAACAGTTTTTCCCACTGCTCAACCTTGCGTGGACCTGGGTCTACGTTGCCGGCCGCCTTTGGGAAGAACGCATCACAACCACCCGTGAGCTCAGGATGGCGTGGGCCGGGAAGAGGCTGCTCGACGCAGAAGTCGTAGTGCTCATCGCGGTGATCGGCTTTCTCCCGGGCGAGATATTGTCGATCCACGGTGGTTCGGCGT
Organism: Gemmatimonadaceae bacterium; assembly: GCA_046593165.1. GTDB lineage: Bacteria > Gemmatimonadota > Gemmatimonadetes > Gemmatimonadales > Gemmatimonadaceae > UBA4720. The sequence continues at coordinate 31,919 of JBKJRW010000121.1, read as the reverse complement.
TCTATTTCTCCGACGTTCAACGATGGATCGCCCTCGCTTTCATCATTTCGAGAGTGGGTCTCTGGGCACGCAAGTGGCGGGCGATGAGGGACGCGCGGGCGGAGAGGGTTCCTGGACGCGGGTGGCGCGGCGTCAGGCTGGCAACAGTGCTGGCTGTGTTTGTCGCGGCCCCATTCGCATTTACCATTGCCATGAACGCCATGCAGTGGCCGGTGAGAGTGCTTCGGGCAAACGTCGCATTGCGCATGGACCTCGCCACGAAAGGCGGTGGCGGACTCATTACAGATGCTGGGCCGCTGGGCCGTGGCCTTCGAAAAACAACGTACTATCCAGTCGTTACAGCGTTGCGCGATATATCGCGATTGCCTTTGGCGGAGCGACGAAAATCGGCCTTGTTCATTCCGCAAAGCTATATGGCTTTCTGGGGAATGTTCGACTCGGATCAGCGCTGCACGTACGTCTCACTTGTTGCGCCCGCGCTGGCCGCGGTGGCCATGATCGATGGGATGCCCGCGCCTGGGTGTGTGATCACGCCCCAGTACAACATGGCGACGTACAAGCCGCGACGACGGCCGCAACTTCCTTCCGAAATTACCGCCGAGGCACTCTGCGCACGAGCACGGTCGAGCGGGCTAAGTCAGGTGCTGATCCTGTCTCCCGATGAGAAGGGGATGCCCAGACGCTCACGCATCGCCTGCACAAGCTGATAACTTGTCCCGACTATGATCGAGACACTGAAGCACGGCGACCAGCTTCTGGCGGTCATCGTTTCCAACAGATTCAACGAGAAGGGAATTCACTTCTTCACGCCGAATGATCTGTCGCAACAGCTTGCGTACATGCGCCATCCGGCGGGCAAGGTGATAGAGCCTCACGTTCACAATCCCGTAAGCCGAAGCGTACACTTCACGCAGGAAGTGCTCTTCATCAAGAAGGGGAAACTGCGCGTGGATTTCTACGACAACGGACAGGAATACCTTGAAAGCAGGGTCCTCGAAGAGGGCGACGTGATTCTTCTTGCAACCGGCGGGCACGGATTCGAGGTTCTCGAGGAGATCGAGATGATCGAGGTAAAGCAGGGGCCCTATGCCGGTGATCAGGACAAGACGCGTTTCACTGCGGTCGCACCCGACCGCCTAAAGGTGAAGCGATAGAAGGTTGTGCTCCCTGTTGCCGGATTAGCGGAATGATCAACGGCAAGCGGGTGATTGTCGTGCTGCCCGCGTACAACGCCGGTCGCACGCTCGAGCAGACTATCTCGGAGATTCCTCCTGGAATCGTGGACGATCTGCTTCTCGTGGACGACGCATCGGGTGACGATACGGTTGCCGTCGCCGGCCGCCTGGGCGTGCCGTACGTGGTTCACCCGGCGAATCGAGGTTACGGCGGAAACCAGAAGACATGCTATTCCGAAGCGCTCCGCCGCGGTGCCGACATCGTGGTCATGCTGCATCCGGATTACCAGTATTCTCCGAAGCTCATCGGCGCGATGGCCTGGCTTGCGGCGTCTGACGAGTTCGACGTAGTGCTGGGCTCCCGAATTCTTGGAAGCGGGGCGAGGGAAGGGGGCATGCCGCGCTACAAATATTTCTTCAACCGTGTTCTCACTGCCATCGAGAACATGTTGCTCGGCCTCAAACTCTCGGAGTACCACACAGGGTACCGCACCTTCACGAGGCAGGTTCTTGAGACGCTCCCACTGGCCGAGTGCTCGGACGATTTTGTTTTCGACAATCAGATTCTGGCGCAGGCGGCAATGTTCAACTATCGCATCGGCGAGATATCGTGCCCGACCAGATATTTCGCCGAGGCGTCGTCGATAGGCTTCGGCCGATCAGTGGTGTATGGGCTCGGTGTCTTACGCACAGCGCTACGGTATCGTTTGCATCGTTCGGGGATAACGCGCGACAGGCTTTTCGATCCGGCGGGCCGAAAGCTGGTGCCGGCGGGCGATCGGTCAGTTTGAAGCCGAACGCCGCGGAGATGCCACAGGAATCCCGGTCGTCGCCGCGGCTCTGGGTATCTCTTGCCACCTTTATCGCCCTGCTCGTGACGCTCGCAACGCGTCATGAGATGTGGCGCGACGAGGTGCGCGCGTTCTCGGTGGCGACACGCGCGCCCTCATGGGCAGCGATGTTCTCGAGTCTTCATCAGGAGGGGCACCCCGCCCTCTGGTACATCGTGCTGCGGGCGGGCTACGCCGTAACGCACTCGAACATTGTCCTGCCAGGTATTGCGATCCTGGTATCGGCAGCCGCCGCGTATCTGATTCTGCGATATGCTCCGTTTCCCTTCTGGCTCAGGCTGTCGGCGGTATTCGGTGCGTTTCTCGGCTACGAGTTGAGTGTCGTCGCCCGGAATTACGGCATCGGTGTTCTGTTCATGGTCGCCGCATGCGTGGTGTTTCCGTCGAGGCAGGAGCGGCCATGGATGCTCGCTGTGTGCCTGGCCCTGATGGCAAATACCAGCGTACATGCAGCGCTCGCGAGCATGGTGCTGCTCTTCATCTGGCTGACGGATGTATTCGAGCCCGCGCGGCGTGCAAACCTGATGAAGCCAGCGACGCTCGCGTCGCTCGCACTCGTGATCGGGGGAATCGTTCTGGCTTTCGTCACGGCCCGTCCTACGCCCGACATGGCATGGGCATTTTCGGCGGATCGTTTCGACGCCGGACGCATTGTGCGAACGATTTTCACAGATCCCGGTCACGCGATGCGAGGAGTTCAGGGCGCGAATGTGGCCGCGGCCGGCGAGTTTCCGTGGCGCTACACCGGGATCGATGCGGATATTGCGTCGCGCATCATCGTCGATGCATGTCTGTTGTGGCTTGGATGGTCGCTTCGGCGCCGCCCATTCCATCTCATTGCAATGCTCCTCACGATAGTCGGGTTCGAGGTGTTGTTCCGCGAGGTGTACTCGGGCGCGTTGAGACACGAGGGCGTGATCGCGTTGCTGCTGTTCTCAATTGCCTGGCTTGCGGCCTCCGGCGATCCCGCGGCATCTACACAATCCGACCGTCGGAGAATCGCACTCGGATTGCTTCCATTGTTCGCGGTGCAGACAGCAGCGCTGCCGTTCATGGCGCAGCGTTACTTCAACAAGGCCGAGTCTGGCAGCAAGGCCTACGGCCAGTTTCTGGCCTCTCACCCCAAGTATCGGGACGCGATCCTGATGGGTGAGCCCGACTACATGATGGAGTCGATGCCATACTACTCGGCCAATCGAGTCTACATGCCGCGTCAGAACGAGTTCCACTACCGGGTCTACTTCGACCGCGGGCAGAAGCGACTGCAGGATCTGTCACTCACACGCCTGATGTTCGTGGCTGACAGTGTCGCGTGCGCTTACCGCGCACCGGTTCTGTTATCTCTGGGATACACTAGTATTTCGTGGCAGAAGGCGGGCGTTGGCCGACCTGTTTACAAGGGGGCCATCTTTCGTTGGACTGAGGCTGAATGGAAGGTGCTGCGACAACAGGCCATACCCGTCGCGTCGTTTCCCCAGGCTACTACCGATGAGATATATCACGTAGTGGAGATGAATCCCGTCGAGTCAGGACGATGCCCGGCGGGAATGGTTCCCTGACTCCCCAGCCCCCAACTGCATGATCGCAATTCTGAGGAACACGGAAAAGCAATCAGGGAGTTGGGGGAGCCTTGGGAGGGGTGGGAGACATCCTGGCGAGGCTCTGATCCATCACTATTGGTTTTTTTTCTTGACGTCTCCCCTACTCCCCAAGCTCCCGATTACTCCCTGATTGCAGTTTGTTTGAAAAGCGTCGCGAGAAATACCGGCCCGGTTGTATCTTGTAAGGATATGTCCGAGCGTCTCTTAACCCCCGCAGGCACCCCCGCTTGACAGGCTTCATTCCCGTCAACGAGCCGGTCCTCGACGGCAACGAGCGGAAGTACCTCAACGAGTGCATCGACACCGGCTGGATCTCCTCCGAAGGCCCGTTCATCCGGCAATTCGAGACGCGATTCGCCGAACGCGTCGGGCGCCGCCACGGCATCGCCGTCTGCAACGGCTCGGCCGCCCTCGATGCTGCGTGCGCCGCTATCGGGATCGGGCCTGGCGATGAGGTTATCATGCCAACGTTCACAATCATCTCGTGCGCGGCGGCGATCTCCAGGCTCGGTGCAACTCCGGTTCTCATCGATTGCGACCCTGCTACGTGGAACATGGAAGTGCAGGCGATCGAGGGGCGGATTACCGCAAAGACGAAAGCGCTCATGGCCGTCCACATCTACGGTCTTCCGGTCGATATGGACCCGCTCCTCTCACTCGCGAAGAAGCACAACCTGCTCGTGATCGAAGATGCGGCCGAGATGATCGGACAGACGTACCGCGGCCGCCCATGCGGATCGCTGGGCACCATATCGACATTCAGTTTCTATCCCAACAAGCACGTTACGACCGGTGAAGGAGGCATGATCGTCACCGACGACGATGCCCTCGCCGACAAATGTCGCAGCCTTCGCAATCTCGCGATGCAGGCACCGCGAAGATTCGTGCATGAGGAACTGGGTTGGAATTTCAGGATGACCAACATGCAGGCGGCGCTGGGTCTCGCGCAGCTCGAACGGCTCGATGAGTTCGTGCCGCGGAAGCGGCACATCTTCGATTGCTACACGACGCTGCTGGCCGACATTCCCCAGTTACAGTTACCCGTCCGCGAGACAGCGTACGCATCGAACATCAATTGGGTCTATGGCGTGGTGTTGCGCGACGATGTTCCATTCGACGCCGAAGAGGCAATGCGCCGGCTCGGCGAGCGCGGCATCGGAACCCGGCCTTTTTTCTGGCCGATGCACGAGCAGCCGGTATACCAGCGAATGGGAATGTTCCAGGGCGAGCAATACCCCGTTGCGGAGCGCATCGCGCGCCGCGGCTTCTACATTCCCAGTGGCCTCGCGTTGACGGACGCGCAGATGGAGACAGTCGCGGCCGCCGTTCACGAGTTGTTCGCGTGACAGTATTCGCGGGCTATTCCCGCTACTACGATCTCCTGTACCGCGACAAGGATTACGCGGGCGAAGCGCGGTACGTGGCCAACCTTATCGAGACTTACGCGCCTGAAGCTCGTTCATTGATGGAGATTGGATGCGGCACCGGTGCCCACGCGGCCGAGCTGGCAGGGCTTGGGTACGATGTCACGGGGGTGGACATGAGCGTCGGCATGCTCCAAGCTGCCGAAGCCAGGAAGAACGGAATGCCGCCCGGGTTCGCGTCGCGCCTCACGTTCGCCGAGGGTGACGCGCGGGACGTGCGGCTGGGCCGCCGCTTCAATGCCGTGATCTCCCTTTTTCACGTGATGAGCTATCAGACGTCGAATCACGATCTCGCCGCCGCGTTCGCAACTGCCCGGGAGCACCTGGCGCCCGGGGGTGTCTTTGTGTTCGACTGCTGGTACGGCCCGGCCGTGCTTCGGCAGTGGCCATCTACCAGGGAGATTATACTGCGCGACGAATACACCGAGGTGCATCGAGTCGCCACTCCGGAGATATACGCCGGGCGCAACGTAGTTGACGTCAATTATGAAGTGCACGTGACCGACCTTGCCACCGGGGTGGCGGAGACGCTCCACGAGACACACAGCATGCGTTATCTCTTCACGCCCGAGATCGAGCTTGCTCTAGAGACCGCCGGAATGTCGCTCGTGGGCGCTTACACCTGGATGTCGAGCGAACCCCCCGGCTTCGACTCGTGGGGCGCCGCGTTCGTCGCAAAAGGATGAAGAAGATCGGAGTGCTTCTCTCCGCCGGACCGGGGGGAGGAGTGCTGCAGTACTCGCAGGCCATCGTGGACGCGGCCGTCGCACTCCCCGCTGATTACCAGATCTGCGCCGCAATCGCCGATCCACTGTGGGAGGGAGTGCTTCCGCCGCGCATCAAGGTCGTGCGGCTCAGGGATACTTTCTGGAACCGGTCTCTCAACAAGCTTGCTCACATTTCGCGGCTGCCCGTGGCGATGTGGAGGCGCACGCTCGCGATTCTCGACACAAACGTTACCACCCTCATGGACGAGCGATGTGACCTGTGGGTCTGCCCCAATCACGATCGCTACTCATTTCGAGCGCCCATCCCGGCACTCGGTACGGTGCACGACCTCATGCATCGGTACGAGAAGAGATTTCCAGAAGTCTCTGCAAATGGCGAGTTCGAGTCGCGCGAGTTCCACTTCAGCGAAACCGTACGGTGGTCCAGGGGCGTGCTCGTCGACTCGGAACTCGGCAGAATCCAACTGGTGGAATCGTACGGTATCGATCCAGACAGAGTCTTCGTCCTGCCTTATATCGCGCCTTCGTACATCTACGACTACGACGGAAGCGGCGATGCAGGCGTGCGAGCGAAATACGAACTGCCCGCGAAATTTTTCTTTTATCCGGCGCAATTCTATCAGCACAAGAACCATGCTGCACTCATTGACGCGATGGCCCGCATGCTGCCGGCTTACCCCGATGTGAAGCTCGCTCTCGTCGGTGCGAAGGAGCGAAACGGGTACGAGGAGGTGAGGCGTCGGGTAGATGACCTTGGGCTTCACGATAACGTCATGTTCCTTGGCTACGCGCCGGACACCGACATGGCCGCGCTTTATCGCACCGCTCGGGCACTCGTGATGCCGACTTACTTCGGACCTACGAATATTCCTCAGCTCGAGGCGTTCGCGCTTGGATGCCCGGTCGCGACTTCCCGTATCTATGGGATTCCGGAGCAGGTTGGCAATGCAGCGTTGCTGTTTGATCCCTCATCGGTCGACGAGATACACGACGCGATGGTGCGGCTCTGGACCGACGATGCGCTTTGTGCGGACCTCGCGCAGCGCGGACGCGAGCACGCTGCGCGCTGGGGACCGGTGCAGTTCCGCGCCCGGTTCCGCGAGATCATCGAGGCGCTCACTTGACCGCCGCGCCGCCATTCGTGTCCGTAATCATCCCGACCTATAATCGCCCGGCGCTTCTGCTCCAGACGGTAAACACGTTCCTCGCGCAATCGTACCCTGCCGGTCGCTGGGAGATGATTCTGGTAGACAACAACTCTACGGATGATACGTGGCGCGTCATCGCAGAGATCATTGAGCGCGACCCGCGCGTGCGAGGGATTCGCGAGGAGCGAAGGGGAGCGCACTTCGCGCGCAACAGCGGCGGATTAGCGGCTCGCGGTGACGTTCTCTACTTCACCGACGATGACATGCTTGCCGAGCCCGACCTTCTGGAGAAGATAGTGGAGGGGTTCGACGCCGACGATATGGTTGCGTCGGTTACCGGCAAAGTGCTGCCGCGATGGGATACCGAGCCGCCCCTCTGGGTACTGGAGCACTGCCGGAACGCGCTCCTAAGCCTCAACGATCTGGGTGAAGCGTTGATTGTTTCTGACGAAGACCCCGGCGTGTTCAGTTGCCACCAGGCTGTGCTGCGCGATGTCTTTATGAAGGCGGGGGGGTTCAACCCCGACACCAACGCGGCGCTGTTCACCGGCGACAACGAAACCGGGCTAAACATCAAGATCCGGAATCTCGGTTTTCGCTTCGCGTATGTCGGAAGGTCGGTCACCCGGCACATGATCCCCGCTTCCAGGATGACGCAGAACTACCTGAACAGCCGCATGGCCGATCAGGGGTTCTGCGACAGCTATACCGACTACCGCGCAAATCATCCCGGTCCCGCTCGTCTGGCGAAGCGGATTGCGGGTCATGTGGCACTCGCGTTTCTGACAGCGGGAAAGTCACTCACTCGCAGGGTGACGGGCGATTCGAGGTGGCGGCTCGATTTCGCGCGAGCGTTCTACTATCGGAACCGGGCTCAATACGATGCACGCCTGCTGACCGATGAGAGGTGGCGCACTTTTGCCCTCAGGGATAACTGGCTCACCGATTCGCCCGAGGACGCCGATGCCTCGCGTTGAAGGCGGTCGGAGAACGCGCGCCGATCGGGCCGCCGGAACGCCCGGCGCGCCACTGGTCTCCGTCGTCACGGTGGTGTTTAACGGCGCGAAGCACATCGAGGAAACAATTCAGTCAGTCGCTTCGCAGACTTACCGGAACATCGAGCATATCGTGATCGACGGCGGCTCGACCGATGGGACGGTCGATATCATCAGGCGGCACGATGCCACCCTCAGCTACTGGATGAGCGAGACCGACGCAGGTGTGTACGACGCGATGAACAAGGGCGTCGCGCTGGTGACCGATCCCGATTCATACATCCTGTTCGCCAATGCCGATGATCGATTGTACTCGACACAGGCGATTGAGCGAGTGATATCGGCGAGTGGCGGGGAGGATCTCGTGTACGGCAGGATGGTGCTTGCCGACGAGCAGGTTTCTTCGATAGTTGGAAAGCGCGTCGAGCTCGAGGATCTGGCGCTCCAGACCCTGTGCCACCCCGCGACGTTCGTGCGTCGCAGAATCTTCGACAGCGTAGGAAAGTTCGACACCAGCTACACGATCGCCGCCGACTATGACCACATCGTGAGGTGCTTCGCAGCCCCTGTCTCGACGCGGTTCGTCGATGTCATTGTGTCACGCATGCGAATGGGCGGGTTGAGTGAAGACCGGTTCATGCTGTCGTGCCGGGAGCGCAAGCAGGTGATCCGTCTGAGGTTCCCGCTTTTGCCTCGCCTCAGGGGTATCTGGCAGGTAAATTTGTACGATATTCCCCGTAATACTGCACGTCGCTGGATCGACCGCGCGGGTCTCCTCGGTCACTGGCGAGCGCTCAAAGGCTCCTAGCCGCCCAATGCACATCGACCTTTCCGTCATAGTTGCCTCGTACAGGCGAAGCGATGCGCTCGAGCTTTGCCTCGAGGATCTCGCCGCCCAGGCGACGGACAAGTCGTTCGAGGTGATCCTCGTGCTCCAGGCTCATCCTGCGGGCGCGAACGAGAATTACCGCGCTAGATTCGGCGGCCGGCTCACGCTCCAGATAGTGGAATTCGACGATGGCCTCGGCACTTCGCGCGCGCGAAACACAGGACTCGCGATGGCCGGCGGCGACATCGTTGCGTTCCTCGACGACGATGTTCGGGTTCCGAAGACGTGGGTCGGCTCGATGATAACGTTCTACGACGATCCAGCGATTGGCGGTGTCGGTGGTTTTGTAGACCATCCCGGCCATTACAATCCAGCTCGCAATGCGGCCTACCGCCTCCTCGGCCTCACATCGGACCGGTATCGGATCGACTGGGGCGGATTCAACGTCGGACCCGCGAGCCATCCGCTGGAGGATCAGCCGGCCGCGTGGCTAAGCGGTGGCAACATGTCGTTCCGGCGCGACGCAATTCAAGCGGTCGGCGGCTTCGACGAAGCCCTGGGAAGCTTCTGGCATGAGGACGTTGACGTCGCGCACCGTGTTGCCAGGTCCGGATGGAAGATGATCTCGTCTGCAAAGGTGGCGATCGAGCACTACCCGAGTTCCATCAACCGCCCGCCGCTGCACTCGCAGATGCGGGAGCGCGAGCGGTCGCGAGTCCTTTTCGTCTGGAAGGCCATTGGGAACGAGCCATTGTGGCAACTTCGGTATGCGACGCGCCTGCTTCTGCATGCGGCCGCAATGGGGGTCGTGGGCCTTGCCAAGATGGATCCTCGAATCCCCCTGAACGTGGTGCGAGGCGGGTGGGAAGGGTACAGGGGACTCGATGCGGCTCGCGCGGCCAGCAGAGCCCGCGCGGATATCGGCCGCTGATGCCAGGGATCACTATTCTCATCCCGACTTTTAATCGGATTGGCGCGCTGGCAGCTGTGTGGCCGTCGTATCTGGTGCACCCCGACGTGGCGCGCATTGTCGTGATCGATGACGGGTCGACCGACGGGACGAGCGATAGAGTGAGGGAATGGGCGAAGACTGCCTCCATCCCCGTCGATATCGTCAGGCATGAATCACAGCGTGGCCAACCGGCATCGCGGATGGCTGGCATTGCTGCGGCACGATCCGAATGGGTGTTGTTCGGCGAAGATGACGTTTGGCTTGCTTCCGACTATTGCTCGACGCTGCTACGCGAGGCGACGCAGTTGGGTGCATCGATCATCGCAGGCCGCATAGTGACGGCGCTCGTTCCCGGAACTTTCGATGAGCGATGTCTCATGGATCCGCCTTCACCGTCGAGAGAGGCCAGCGAAGTTTTCGATCTCGGTTCGCTCGACGCTCGCTTCAACGAGCGTACCTCCCGGCCCGTGCGCGCGCCGTACATCCACTCGATCGCCCTTATCCGCCGCGAGATTTTTTCGATCATCACGTTCGACGAATGGTACGCGGGGAACTCCTGGCGAGAGGAAACCGATTTCTATCTTGCGGCCAACTCTGCGGGCGAGAAGGTGTACTTCACACCGAGCACTGTGTGCTTCCACTTGCGAGGCCCGATTTCCGCGATTGGGGGCCAGAGGGTAAACCGGCTGTGGTTCGAGTACCTCGCGTGGCGCAATACGAAGTACCTTGTGAGCAAGCACTGGCCGTATCTTCAGCGCGAGCACGGACTTCGCGGAACCGCAATCGGATGGACAGTGCGTTACTACGCGCGTCGGCAGGTGAATCAACTCAAGCGAATCGCGCGCACCGGCTTCAGGTCAACGTATCGTGGCTGACGGAGGCCCGCTGACGGCGCGTTTTCCCACGTCTTCCGGCATTCTCCTGGCGGCGTCGGCGTCATTTCACCTCGCCGCGCTGATCGACGCAATACTCGGCGCGCCCATTCATGCCGCCGCGTTTTTTCTCGTCGGGCAGTTCGTTCTTTCGCTGGCGCTAATTCGGCTCTATGACGGCCAGTGGGTCTTTCAGGATATCCGGCTCTTTTTCGTAATCTTCTTTTTTCTCTACGGCGGGACGCTTCCGTTGGTGGTCGTTTTCGGTCTGGGAGGCATTGAGCCGGGGATCGCTGGAGCCGCGTTCATGTACGGCACAGGCTTTCTCGGCTTCAACCTCGTGCAGTGGTGGTACAGGCAGGGATGGCATGACGTACCGCAAGAAGTTTTTGCACGGATACGGCCGTCATTCCCCAACGCTTTGATGCTCCTTGGCGGATTCGCCTTCATTCTGGTGTATGCAGTGGCACTGGGCGTGGAGATATCGCTCACGATCGACCGTTCGCAGGTTCGATTCCTGGGAACCCAGCTCTGGGTTGTCAGCATGTTCGTCGTCAACGGCTTCGTCATGTACATGTTCGCCGGATGGAGTGGGCTCACACGCGTCGCGCGAATTGCTCTCATTGGTTCGGTGATCTTTTTCGTTGCCTTCCAGCTCGCCATGGGCAACCGCCGGGACTTCCTGCCCATGCTCGTGTTCCTGGTAGGCGTGATCGCAACCCGACGCCACGCCGTGATTCGGCTGGGCACCGTTGTGCTCGGTTTCCTCGCGTTCTCCGCGTTCACGGCGATTGCGATCGTCCGTCAGGTGCTGCAGGACCCAACGATACTGGCGCGATTCAATCCGGTGGAGATGCTGGTCACGCAGAACGAGTTCGTCTCGCCGATATACACGTTGATTCACTATGTGAACAACGACCGGCCATTGAGATGGGGATTCACCTATCTCTCAGCGCCGGGGCTCTTCATTCCTCGCGTAATATGGCCCGAGAAACCCGAGAGTCTCTCCCTGCAATTCATGCGCGACGCGTTCGGCACCACGGGGCTCATGGGCTTCGCGTACACTCCGGTTACCGAGGCTTTCCTCAATTTCTCGTGGGTTGGTCCCTTCATCGTGTTTGCGATTCTGTCACTCGTGATGGTGAAGCTGGTTCGCAACGCCGACGCGCATCCGGGGCTTTACTTCATCTGCTTCGCGTTCATCGTGGACTTCAATCGCGGAGACTTTGGGGGAACGTTTTACGCGCTGGTTGTGGCGGGAGGCGCTTACGCTCTAATGGGCCTTGTGTCGCGACTCCGCTGGGTACCCCGGCCCGTCCAGTCAATCTGGCCGCCAATGCCACGCCAGTCGTCCGACAACATGATCGTGCCCAATCCCTGACCGATGCTGATTGCGCTCAACCTTCTTTACCTGATTCCCGGAGTCGTCGGCGGCACGGAGACGTACGCGCGGTCGCTCATCCACGCGCTGGCGCGCGAGGACCCGGATAACGAGTACGCCGTGTTCCTGAGCAGGGAGGCGGCGGACCTCGATGTCACTCCGGCACCGAACTTCCGCCGCATCGTGTGCCCGGTAGTCGCAATGAAGCGCGCTGCGAGGTACTCATGGGAGCAGGCGGTACTTCCACTTCAGCTCCTTCGCGAGAATCCCGCGCTCATCCATTCGCTGGGCTACGTGATCCCGCTCGCAGCGCGAGGGCCGCAGGTGGTGACCGTACACGACGTGAACTATCTCGGCCACAAGGGACGCCGCACGGCGGTGGGCAGGCGCGCATTCCAGTTTTTCGTGGAGCGCACGGTAAAGCGGGCTGAGAAGGTGATCACGATCTCGGAGTTCTCGAGGAGCGAGATTATTCGCCACATGAACGTGCCGGGGGAAAAAGTTGTTGTTGTACACGCTGCCGGGCGCGAGGCCAGTGACTCGCCCGCCTCCACGGCCGAAGGCTCAGAAATGCTTCGCAGCATTGCACGGCCCTATATCGTGGCGTTCAGCAGCCTCAGCGCGCACAAGAATATCGGTCGCCTGATCGCAGCCTTTACCAAAATCGCCGGCTCCGTACCGCATTCGCTGGTGCTCATCGGGCACCTGCCAGAGAAGTCGGCTGAGCGATCGGAGATCGAGGCGGCGGGTGACGACCGCATCCATTTCACCGGATACTTGCCAGACACCGAAGTCGAACACCTGATGCGGAACGCCTCGCTATTCGCGTTTCCGTCGCTTTATGAAGGCTTTGGGCTGCCAATACTCGAAGCTCAGAACGCCGGAGTTCCCGTGGTTTGTTCGTCGGCGGGAGCATTGCCCGAGGTCGCGGGGAAGGGAGCGCTGCTATTCGACCCGCACTCCGTCGATGACATGGCGAATTCCATGCAGCGATGCCTGCACGACATGGACCTCAGGCTCTCGCTTGTGGCGAACGGATACGAGAATGCCCGGCAGTTTTCATGGGCCCGCGCTGCGCGCGAGACTCTCGGCGTCTACAAGTCCGTCATCTCGTGACGTCGTCCGGCAAGACGTTCGTCTTCATGACGCAGACGTACGTCCCCGATCCGGCCGCTGTTGGGCAGCACCTGGCCGACGCTGCCGAAGAACTGACTCGCCGCGGTCACGATGTGATCGTGTTCACATCGAGCCAGGGTTACGACGACCCATCGGTCACGTATCCGCGGCGCGAGATACTGCGTGGAGTGGACGTCCGCCGAATTCCGTTTTCCAGCTTCGGCAAGGGTTCGATTCTCATGCGCGTGGCCGGAGGGCTGGCATTCGTTGCACAGGCAATCGTTCGCAGTCTTGGAAGCAGGCGCATCGACGCGGTCGTCATCAGCACATCGCCGCCGATGGCTTCGCTCGGTGCGCTGGTAGTCGGAGCGCTCCGCCGCACCAAAGTGAAATACTGGGTGATGGACGTCAATCCAGACCAGATCGTCGCCCTTGGCATGGCCCGCGCCGGCTCCGCCAGCGTGCGTGGATTCGAATGGCTCAATCGTCGCATGCTTGGTAGGGCGGACGACATCATAGTGCTCGACAGGTTCATGGCGGATCGAATTGGGAGCAAGCTCGATCTCGGTGGGAAGGTGAGTGTGTTGCCTCCCTGGCCCGCGGAGGATCCGGATGAAGTCGTGGAGCATTCCGCGAACCCTTTTCGTCGCGCGCACGTGCCTGACGGCAAGACGGTCCTGATGTACAGCGGAAACCACGGACCGTCCAATCCACTCACGACTATCCTCGAAGCCGCCAGGCGCGTGGTGGACGATTCTCGACTCCTGTTCATGTTCGTGGGCGGCGGCGTGGGGAAGGAGGAGGTCGAGCGCATGGCCGGTGAGAATGTGATGTCGCTGCCCTATCAACCGCAGAGCGAGCTTCGCTACTCTCTTGCGGCCGCCGACGTCCACATGGTCACGGTCGGCGACGCCATTCCCGGCATTGTTCATCCCAGCAAAGTGTACGGCGCAATGGCCATGGCACGTCCGATTCTTCTGGTAGGGCCCGCCGAAAATCATGTAGCGGATATTCTCATCGAGCACGACATCGGCTGGCATGTGAGGCACGGCGATATCGATGGAACAGAGCGCGTGTTCCGCGAGATTGCAGTCACGCCAGGCTCTGTGCTACGCGAAAAAGGCCGCAGGGCGCGCGAGGTGATGGTCGCGCGCGGCGGCAAGGCGCAGTCCGTCGCCCGCGTTTGCGACGTGCTGGAGCGTGGTGTATGAGCGCGCAAGCGTGATCGACGCGGCTGCCCGCGACCCGGGCCTGGTGGTCGTCACGGGAGCTACCGGTTTCATCGGCCGGCACCTGTGTGAGCACCTCGTCGCGAAAGGCATTCGAGTTCGAGGGCTCGCCAGAGCCCGCTCGGGACCGGCGCTACCCGGCGTAGAGATTGTCACCCTGTCAGACATCCTCGACCGGGACGGCGTGCGCGCCGCACTTGCGGGTGCATCCACTGTCGTCCACCTGGCTGCGCGCGTCCACGCAAAGGCGGAGGGACTGGGCGACCCGGCCTCGCAGTGCAAAAGGGTAAATGTAGATGGCACCGCACTTCTTCTGGAGGAAACGGTTGCGGCGGGTGTCGGCGGCTTCGTTTTCGCGAGTTCGGTGAAGGCCGTCGCCGGAGAAAGCGACAAAATTCTCACCGAAGATACGCCGCCTCAGCCGGTCGATGCATACGGCGAGAGCAAACTCGAGGCGGAGCGGCTGGTGCGAGTGATCGCTGTGCGCGAAGGTCTGCATGCACCCATTCTTCGGCTGCCGAACGTTTACGGTCCCGGGATGAAGGCCAATATGGGGCTTCTGTTCCGGACGGTTGACAAGGGAATACCGCTGCCGTTCGGCTCGGTGGCAAACCGCCGGAGCTTCGCGTATGTCGCCAATGCCGTCGCCGCGATTGAGGGCCTGATGACCACCGCGAAGGCGGCGCACGCAACGGTGTATGTGAGCGACTGCGAGGACCTGTCCACTCCCGGACTGGTGAGGTGCATTGCCAAAGCTCTCGGGAGGCCCGCGAGACTCGTCTCAGTTTCGCCGCGGCTGTTGAGAGGTCTGGCTGGTCCGGGGGGCTTGCTCTCGCGATTTCCGCCGTTCCATCTTACAGGCGATTCCCTTTCGGCGGTGCTTGGCTCCCTGTTCGTTGACACCTCGAAACTCCGGGAGACAACCGGCTACACGCCACATATTTCAGTAGAGAGGGGAATGGCCAGGACAGCGGAATGGTACAAGACACGTTCGCAGGCAATGAGCTAGTGGCAGAGCGCGTTGTGTTCATCGTCGCGGCAGGAATTGTGAGCTGGCTCCTCGCGAGCCGTGTTCGGCTGTACGCCCTCGACAGGCTGCTCGACATTCCCAACGAGCGAAGCTCACATTCCTCTCCCACTCCGCGCGGAGGCGGCCTCGCAATCGCAGTTACCGCACTCGGCGGAATTGTAATTGCCGCCATGCTTGGCTGGATCGACTGGGATCTGGCGATTGCACTCTCGGGCGGCGGCGCGATGATCGCCACTGTCGGCTGGGTGGACGATCATCGCGACCTGTCCGCCCTCACGCGATTTGCTGTTCAGTTCATCTCGGCCGGGTGGGCGATGTTCTGGATTGGTGGCCTCCCGTCGCTGAGCGTCGGTTTCGCCAGCGTGAACCTCGGACTTGTCGGGACCGTGCTCGGTGTGATAGGGATCGTATGGGCGATCAATCTCTACAACTTTGTGGACGGCATCGATGGCCTCGCGGCGGGCGAAGCGATAAGCACTGGCGTTATCGGAGGGATGATACTTGTAGCCACGGGACATGTCGGACTGGCCATGGTGTCCTTCGTCATTGCTGCGGCGAGCGCGGGATTTCTTCCTCTCAACTGGGCTCCCGCCAAGCTCTTCATGGGCGATGTCGGGAGTGGAATGCTCGGCTACCTGTTCGCTGTGCTTGCCATCGCGTCGGAAAACGCCGGTGCGGTGCCACTGCTCATCTGGGTTCTGTTGCTGGGAGCGTTCGTCTTCGATGCCACCGTGACTCTCTGCCGCCGCATCGCACATGGAGAGCGCTGGTACCACGCGCACCATAGCCACGCATACCAGCGGATGGTGCAGGCCGGGAGAAGTCACGCGCAGGTCAGCACGACAATCCTGATCATCAACCTTGCGCTGGCCGTGCTCGCGATTGTCGCGTGGCTGCGTCCCACATTCTTTCTCATCGCGATCGGCGCTGGAGCGGTGTTGCTGAGCGTCATCTATTTGTCTGTCGAGCGCATCAAGCCGATGCACGCCCAGTCTCGCGGGTGACGGCTACGGGCGGGGAGGTGGCCGGGGGGAACGAAACGCCCCGCAGGCGGCATGCGTTGCCGAGGGCGGGTCGCACCGTCGGTCCTCGCGAGGAAACGTCGCTGCTGGCGTTTTTCAGCATCCTTCTCGCCCATCGGCGACTCATCGCCATTTGTGCACTCGCGGGGATGTCAGTCGCGGCGATTCGCGCAGCAGCCGAGGCCAACCTTTATCTGTCGCGTGCCTCTTTTGTGGTGAAAGGTGCGCGCGCCCCCGCCCAGCTTCCCGGGGGCGCTTCCGGGCTCGGCATCAGTCTCATGGCCGCAGCCGATTTTTCACAGTCCATCGTTTTTTATTCCGATCTGGTGAGGGCGAAAGCAATCCTGGTTCCGGTCGCCGCGAAGAGTTACGCGACTGAGAACAGCAGGGGAGTGAAGCGTCCGCTGGCAGAGGTTTTCGGCATCGAGGCAAAGAGTCCGCGTGCCGGTGCGATTATGGCGGCCGACAAATTGTTCTCGACAGTGTCGTCGAGTATCTATTCCAGAAGCGGCGTCGTGGGCCTCGCCGTAGAGGCGACCGATCCCCTTCTCGCGCAGCAGATCGCGGCGAACGTTCTGGAGGAGTTGGACCAGTACTCCAAGACTCGCCGGCATACGCAAGCCGCTCAGGAGCGCGAGTTCATCGAAGGCCTTGTTGGTGAAGCTCGCGCCCGCCTTTCGCAGTCGGAGCAGAACGCGAGCAGCTTCCTCGTGCAGAATCGGGACTACCAGGGTGCACCCCAACTGACTATGCAGTACGACCGGATTCAGCGCGACGTGGCGATGCAGCAACAGGTGTACACGTCTCTCATGCAGGCGCTGGAGCAGGCAAAGATCGAAGAGGTGAGAGATCCATCTGCGATTACCGTCGTCGAAGCTGCGGACCTGCCTGCCGATCCGCAGCGAACGACCGCAGTGCGAAAAGCTCTGCTCGGGCTCGCGGTCGGGTTATTTGTGGGGATTGCGCTGGCCTTCGTGGTGCATCGCGCAGAGGAGCAGCAGCAGGGGCAGAGCGAGGCATTTCGGAGGTTCGTCGCTGCTGTCGGATCTCGCAGGGCCCAACCATAGCAGGGAGTAACCCTGGATCGGCAGGTTTCGGGCAAAAAAAGACATTGCTTGCCACTGGTGCGTCCGCAGACTGATCTGGCATTGACGCGCTACCTGCTACCCGCTTGGCTTGCTTTGTCAGCTATCTGCTTTCTTTGACAGTCCATGCCGAAAAAAAGCAGGATGCTAAACCGCGCATTGGCAGGTAGCAGGTAGCACGTCAATGCCAGACCACGCAGCGGAAGCACAACGAAGTGAGCGTTTGCGTCTCTGCGCGGTTACGCTTTTTAGAACCCCTGCCGAACAATCAACGCAATGTTGGCATTGCTCTTGTCGCTCAGAAAGTAACGATTGAGTTCTGACGTAAGAACTCCGCGGGCAGTGACGTCGAATGGTCCGACGAAGCGAGTCGCCTCGAGACCAAACGAATATTGTATGTCGTTCGGCTTCTTGATCGCCGGGCCCGTCGTGTAGTCGGCCAGACGTGCGGAGCGCTCGCCCATCGATACGCGCGAAAAGAATCCAGTCACCTTCCCGCCGGCAGTGAAGCGATCGACCGCGAAGTGCTGGGCGGAGCCCGACCCCGGCGCGACATTGGCCCCAAGCATCTGGCCTCGGTACGTGTGGCCCTGCGCCAGTGGCTGGTGGAGGTAGATCAATCCCTCACCTCTCGTCCGCGTTCCCGCAGGCGCCTGGAAAGTGAATACCTCGGCGCGCACGGCGTTCATTCGCTGGCCCTTTTGCCAGGCCTTCCTGAAGCCGACGTTGAGCGTGGCTGAGTGGTCGGGCTGCAGCAGAAGATCGCGAATATCGGCACTGAAGTCCTCTCGCCCATATTCGCCGTACACTTCCGCTCCGCTCCCGGGAGGAGCCCACCGGAAGAAAATCGAGGCTAACTGGTTCTGCTGGAGACTTCGATCGTCGCCGAAAACCGTGTCTCCTTCGGCTCTGATCCGGTTCTTCAGAAAATTCTGGAGCGGGAGCTTGAAATCAGTCAGGGAAATGCCGTTGCTGTCTGTGGCCGCGTGAAAGAACCGCGCGCCGCCGACCTCGAACCCCGGAATGCCGCGCACCTGAACGGTGCCGATCAGCCCCGCCATGAAGCGAACCTTGCCGGGCGAGAGATACGATTCGAAGTAGTCCTTGCCCCTCACCGACGAGTATCTGGTCTGCGTAAGGCGACCGTAAACGAGGCGGGTATGAACGCGGCCGATTCCAATGTTGGCTGGCTTCGAGGTGCCAAGGAAAATGTGCGGAAATCCCCCGGCATTGTTGCCGAGTATGTATGGAAACACCGTTGTCGGTCCCCACCACTGGCTCGCGGTTGACGCACCGCCCGCGACTCCCGCGACATCCACTCGCGCTTCACTTTCACCCAGATCGATACGAGTGTAAGGCTGTGATCCGAATCGCTGCGGCCGATCAATTTCGTAGGGAAACTGGCCATCGGCGAACGCCAGATCGCCGCTCTGCTTGTTGTCCATCAGAGGGAAAGCAGTGTTTTCGGCGCGAAACGCGATCGGCGCAATGCGCGCGGAGAATACGTTCCACCGTGCGGCGATCCCGAGCTGCGTCCAGCTCGTCAAACCCTTGCCGGCCCAGATTGGACCGTCATTCGATCCCCACGGATAGGATGTGTTTGCGATGAATCCGACCGTGGGTAGAATGAAATCAAATCGCAGCCCGCTCGAGGAATCTTTCCTGAAGGCGTAGCGTGCTGACCATGGATGACTGTCGTCACTGGGAGCCAGACGGTCTATTTCGGACGGCGAGAATCCGCGAATGCTCCACGGAGTCGGAGCTGACTTGCCCAGAGTCTGCAGATACCGGAGATAGCTCTCGAATTGGCTACCCGCGAAAACTTCGGCTGGGCCTCCCGCCGGGCGTTGCGCCAGGACCTGCTGTGGGAAAGCAGTCACCGTCGAACACACAGTTGCAGCGACAAGGATGGCAACGCGAAATGATCTATTCCGCGCTGCCGGCGAATGATGCGCGTCCGGATCCGCGGGAAACTCGATATTCATGAAGTCATTAGGTACGGGAAGAATGCGGCGCCGGTCACGAGAGAGACTTGTGAGCGCCGGACTCGTGCACAAGCACTATATTTACGTTCGCGCAACGTGCGGAGCAAGCGCGCCAGGCGCGCCGCGTTAATAGCTCCTCGGCGTCAACCACAACGAAACATCGCTAGTAATGAGTCTATTCCGGAATCTTCGCTATATCCCGGTCGGCATCGTTTTGCTTGGTATTGCAAGGCAATCGGCCGCGCAGGGGGCAACCACTCCGTTGGCTCAGCCGCCCACGCTGGAGCCTGTGATGACCGTCAGCGGCGATTCTGTCGACCGGCTTCGCATGGCGCAGCTCGAGGGCCGCACGCCGTTGCAAGGCTTGCTGCTTCGCTCGACATCTTCGTTGACCGATCCCGCCCGGTGGGGTTATTCGAGCCGCGCCCTTACCATCGTGCTTCCCCAGGTGACGACCGTCTCGAACAGCGAGCTTGCATTCGGCCAGAACGACGGCGCTCTGTGGGCGGGGAAGGGCTACAACGTCCGCGCCCTTGGCGGCGTGACGCTGAACTTTGGGCCGGTGCGAATCGTTGCGATTCCGGAAATTGTTTCCTCAACCAATTACAGCAACACTGTAGACGTCACCGATCTGCGCTTTTCGCGGCCACTTCCAGGGTATCGCAACGCATTTTCGTCGCCCTTCAACGTTGTGCCGTTCTCGATCGATCTGCCGTACAGGTTCGGTGACCAATCGTTCAGCAGGATATATCCCGGCCAATCATCGGCGACGGTTTCCGTGGGACCGATGCAGATCGGCGGCGGGACCGAGAATGAGTGGTGGGGACCGGCGATCAGGAATCCACTCGTTTTCAGTGACAATGCCGCCGGGTTTCTGCATGCTTTCGTGCGTACGGGGAGGCCGCTCACGAGTCCGGTGGGCCAGTTCGAGGGACGCTGGATAGTCGGTGGCCTCAAGGAATCCGACTATTTCGATATCGACAAGGCCAACGATGTGCGGTCGGTTTCGGCGATCGCGGTAACGTGGAAGCGACGACCGGGTTCGGGTTTCTCGCTGGGTCTCATGCGGTCAGTTTATGCGCCATCCGATGGTTACGGCGGCGTCGCGGGAGCAGCGTTCGATTTCCTGAAGGGAACGGATCGCCCCAATGCCCTTCCGGCCTCGGATTCGACGATGACTCCGGGCCCTGACCAGATCACTTCGCTTTTCGCTCATTGGGCGCTGCCCCAGTACGGGCTCGAGAGCTATGTGGAGTGGGCGCGCACCGAGATGCCACCTTCTCTGCGACAATTCATCCTCACGCCCAATCACACGCGCGGCTACACCGGCGGACTGCAATGGGTACGCAGAACTGGTGAGAACTCGCGGTTCCGATTTCAGGGCGAGGTAACGAACGTCGAGCAGAGCAGCACCTATCGCTTCGGTCCCATAGGATCGTTCTATACGAGCCGTGCTGTGGCGCAGGGTTACACCAACGAAGGGCAGATGCTGGCGACCGGCATTGGCCCTGGCTCTTCGGGCGAGTGGCTCGCCGCAGACTGGTTTCTCGGCAGGCTTCAGGTGGGCGCAAACTACGGACGTACTCGTTTCAACAACGATGCATTCTTTCTCAAGTCCAATCCGCACCGCTGTTTTCACGATGTGACTGTATATCCGGGAATGCGCGCCGGGTGGACGAACAAGTTCTTTCGGCTTCGCGCGGACTACTCGAAAGTTGTTCGCTATAACACGTTCTGGCAGCGGGTCCGCGGCTGCGGAAGCGACGATACCGCGATCGGCGACCGCTCGAGCCACAATTTTACTGTCACGCTGAGTACACTGGGATGGTGAGCGTTCTGCAAAGGAATCGAGCCGCGATGAAATTTGCATTGCATGGTGCGTCGTTTGCCGCGCTTGCCGCATCCGCGCTGGCGCTTGGGAGTTGCATCGAGGCGACGGGGACGCTGCCGCGGCAGGCGGAGCCGCGGATAGTCTTTGTGACGGACCGCGACGGAAACGACGAGATCTACACTATGAATTCGGACGGGACAAACCCCGTGCGGATCACTAACAACAACGCGCGCGATACGCGTCCCGTCTGGTCACCCGACGGCAACTCGATTGTGTTCGTTTCCGAGCGCAGTGGCAACCGCGACGTGTGGATCATGAATGCGAACGGCACCGGGCTCAGGAATCTCACGCTGAATCCATTCACCGACGATGCGCCGAACTGGTCGCCTGATGGTAACCGCGTGGTATTTTCGAGCAACCGCTTCGGAAATTTCGAGATCTACGTGACGAACGCTTCCGCGGGTGACACGACCAGAGTGCTGACGGATAATTTTGCGGCGGATTCGTGGCCCTCGTTTTCTCCTGATGGCCGGTACATCGCTTTTCATGCCAACCGGAACTCGACTAACGACGACATCTACGTTCTGTTCAACACTTTCAATCAAATCACGAAGCTGACATTTACCGGTGCGGCCGATCAGTTCCCGGCGTGGTCTCCTGACGGGACGAAGATTGCGTTCACGACCTTCCGGGATGGAAACTTCGAGATATACACGATGGATTTTTTCGAACGACCTGAGGTGAAAGGTGACAACCTGACAAACCTCACGAGGAATCCTGGCGGAGACGCGCGGCCCGCGTGGTCGTTTGACAACCGGAAGATCTGCTGGACGAGCACCCGTGGAGGCAGCAGCGACATCTGGCTGATGGATGCAGATGGAGCGAACCCCACGCGGCTCACGACGCAGGCCGGCGCGGATGACTTTTGCTCCATAAAGTGACGGCGTGTACAGCCGTTACTACGATCAACACGGTGCGGACAGAAACGACCTGCTGGGAAATCCGGAGGTCACCTTCCAGACCTTCGCGTTCGACAGGGCCAACATCCGTGCGCTACAAAGGATGGATCTCGATCGCGATGCCGCGCGGATTCTCGACGTAGGATGCGGTAGCGGAGCAGGGTTGATCCCGCTCCTCAGGCTTGGCTTCCGACAGCAGCAGATGTGGGGCGTGGACATCAGCCCCGAACGCATCGAGCAGGCAAAGAAGACCCTCCCGCTTGCAGACTTCAGATGCGAAAGCGCGGATGCCATGAGCTATCCGGACAACGATTTCGACATCGTGCTCGAGTCCACGATGTTCGTGCTCCTTCCTTCTGACGAGATGGCTCGCCGAATCGCGCGTGACATGGTGCGCGTGACGAAGCCCGGCGGTTACCTGATGCTCATCGACTGGCGTTACTCCAAACCCGGCAGTGATGTCTACCGGGCCATGTCGAAGAAGCGAGTGGCGGAATTGTTCGATGTGGGCGGTGCGACGCGTCTCATTACGAGAGAGAGAGGTGCACTGGTCCCTCCTGTAGGCCGCGCGCTCTCGAAGTATGCACCTTCGCTCTACTTCCTTGTTCAGGCGCTGCTGCCGCCTCTTGTTGGGCAGATTACTACTGTGTTGCGGAAGATCTGATCTGCAGAACCGGTCACCACGAAGCCACGGAGTTTCACGGAGGAACACGGATTATTCTGCATTGAAATGAGCGTTCTTCCTCCACTTCAACCCTTTTTTTTTTGACTGTAACTACAAAAAGGGGCCCGGGGAACTACAAAAAGGGGCCCGGGGGAGTGGTGAGTAGTTAAACACCCAATAGTCAACCATCATGGAGGCGGATAGTGGCAAGTATGGGCCAGCTTGCCGCGACCGAAATCCGTGCACCTCCGTGGAACTCAGTGACTTCGTGGTGACCGGTTCTGACCGGTTCTGTCCGGAGTCAGGCCACGGTGACCGGTTCTGCCGATGTCAGCCGACGACCACCCGACTCTGAACGATATCCGAAGCGCCGGGAGGAGCGGCGGCTGGCAGAGGAGCCCGGCGCGTGATGATCTCGAGCAGCTCGGGAGTCGCGCCAATGTCATCAGCAATCCCATAGACTCCCGTCAGTGCGGCCGCCCGGTCAACGGCACCCTTCATGGTCAGCAGGATAACCCTCAGGTCCCTCGCCACGCTCGGCCGCGCGTCCACATAGAGAAGGCCCAAACGCGACTTCCATGGGCGGATGACCTGATTGTACTTGAGGTCAGGGTCGGCGCTGCCCTGGAGGATTTCGCCCTCGTCGGCAAATACTATCGACGCGAGATCGGTAATCCCGGGCCGCACGGTCAGCAAGCGCTTCTCCTCGGGAGTGTACAGGACCGTCTCCCGTTCTACATTGGGCCGCGGACCCACGAGCGACATGCTGCCCCGGAGTACGTTCCAGAGCTGCGGTATCTCGTCCAGCTTGAACCGCCGTGTGAACCTGCCAAGTGCCGTGATGCGGGGGTCGTCGCCGGCAGTGGAATCAACACCAGAACTGTCCGCTTTTATGACCATCGAGCGGAATTTCACCATCCGGAATGGCCGCTCACCACGGCCAACGCGGTTGGCAATATAGAATGGCGAGTGATAGTCCTGAAGCCAGATGGCGACGGACAGTATGACGAGAAACGGCGACAGGAGAATGAGCCCCACGGTCGCCGCGACGATGTCCAGCAGACGCTTCATTCGAAAGTTTCTTGCTGTGCTCCGACAAGCGCGAGGCCGCGCTGTACGATGTAGTCCACCGTGGGATAGTAGCTGCGCTCGAGAGGGCTGCTGGTCGGAGCGGGTGCGTCTGGCAGAGTTACGCGGCGCGGAGCGGCACGCATCACCCGCGGATCCACTGCCTCCACCACCGACGCAATGACCTCCGCCGCCATGCCACAGTTCCTCCAGTCGCCATCGACAACCAGCAGGCGACCGGTCTTCTTCGCAGACTTCACGAGAAGGGTGGAGTCGAGCGGGTTGAGAACGCGGATGTCGATCACATCACACTCGATTCCGTTCGCGCTGAGACGGGCCGCAGCTTCACGGCAGAGGTGCGCGCTGTAGCTTGAGCCCACGAGCGTCAGATCCTGGCCGGTGCGCGTCAGCTTTGGCCCTTCGTGCGCGAGGTTCTTCTCCTCGATCGGCGGAAGCTCCTCCTCGAGCCCGTAAAGCCAGCGGTCGTCGAGATAGAGCACAGGATCGTCCGACAATACGCTTGCGATCAACAGGTCGCGCGCGTCGGTCGGTGTGGAAGGCATGACGACCCGCAGGCCGGGGATGTGAGCGAACCACGACTGGAGCGACTGCGAATGCTGGGCACCCTGCTCGCCGCCGCGGTTGATGATCGCGCGCACAGTGATCGGCGCGCACACCTGACCACCGAACATCGAGCGCCACTTTGCCGCTTGCGTCACGAGCTGATCGACAGCAAGCAGCATGAAATCAACGCGCGGATGAATCACTACCGGCCTGTACCCGCAGAGCGCCGCACCAAGTGCAGCACCGGTGCATCCAAGCTCAGACACAGGTGTGTCGATAACTCGCTCGCGGCCGAACTGGCTGTCGAGGTCGGTCATCGAATTCCCCACGTACCACGGACTCCAGAGCCCCTGGCCGATGGTGAACACCGACGGATGATTCGCGAGGAGATACTCGAAGCCGTCGCGAATCGCCGCGCCGTACCCCGTCGTCACAGGTGCCTGTTTCAACTCTTCCGCGCCATTGTGCCGCTGTATACCCGGCTGAGAAGTGCCTTTGCCGGAGGATATCCATCGTGCGTGGCGGCAGCCCACGCCTCTTCCACGACGGTATGTGCCTCGGTCCAGTAGCCCTTGAGCTGCTGGCGATCGAGTGCTCCTATCGCTTCAAGCGCCACCGCAAGCCGACTGATGGGATCGCGAAGCTTCCAACGTGTGAGGTCGTCCTTCCGCTTCACACCGACGTCTTCGTCCTCGCGGTGTCCCACATGGCCGCGCCAACGGTAGGTTACCAACTCGAGGAATCGCGGGCCCTCGCCGGCACGGATCGCCTCCACCGCTTCCCTGGTCACCGCGCGAACTGCCGCCAGATCATTACCGTCGGCACGCGCCCACTCAACCCGGTGCGCTTCCGCATAGCGACAGACAGACGTGTCGGGCTGCCGCAGGTTGATGTGCAGATGACTCGAGAAAAAATTGTTCTCGCAGACGAAGAGCACCGGCGTTTTCATCACTGCAGCAAGGTTCATCGACTCGTGGAACGCGCCTTCTTCAGTCGCGCCATCGCCGAAGAACGAGACGGCCATGTCGCCGTTGCCGTCCATCTTTGCAGCGATTCCTGCTCCTACGGCAATTGGAATCGTCGCTCCGACGATCGGCACCGTGCCGTAAAGGCCGTTCGGAATGTCGATGAGGTGCATCGAGCCACCCATGCCGCGAGACACACCGGTGTCCTTGCCCTGGACTTCGGCGAGCAGCCCATGCGGCGAGCCTCCCAATGCGAGGAAGTGACCATGTGAACGATGGGCGCCGAAAACACGGTCACCCTTGCGCACGTAGCTCGCGACACCCACGGCGGGAGCTTCCTGGCCAATCGCGAGGTGGCAGGGACACTTGACGATACCCTGCGATACCATGTCACCGATCTTTTCCTCCACCACGCGGATGAGAATCATCCGATGGAGTCCGCTCAGAAGCGCGGCCGTGTCAATGGGATCGATCGCAATCGGCTCATGGTAACGCTCCACATCGGCCAGGTTGCCGAGCGAGGATGCGTTCCTGAAGGTCGCTGTCTCCACGCTAGCTCGCATGGAATTTCCGTATGCGCTCGCAGATGTACGCCACTTCGTCATCCGTGAGCGAGGTGTTCATGGGAAGCAGGAAGCAGCGGGTAAAGAGGCGATCGGTGAAGGGAAGATCGAACTTCGGGAGTCCAAGGCCTTCGAAATGATGAACCGGCTTTCCGGCCCACTGGATGATCGTCCGTATTCCGTCCTTCTCCAACTGCGCGCGAAGCATTTCACGGCCGCCTGATTCGATCTCGTAGTTCTGATACACGTCGAAATGATCCGGGTCGTCGTCCGGGCCGGGAGGCAGCACGAGGTCGTCGATACCCTGAAGCCCTTCGCGATACAAGCGCGCGATCGCCCGGCGCCGCTCGATCTCGGCATCGAGATCCCTCATCTTCACGTTGAGTATCGCTGCCTGAAGATTGTCGAGGCGCGAGTTGAGTCCCCACGTCACCACGAGTCCGTTTTCGTCCCGGCCATGATCTCGCAGCAGCGACATTTTCCGCGCCATGTCGGCGTCGTTCGTCAGCAGCACGCCGCCGTCGCCGAAGCAGCCAAGAATCTTCGCGGGGTAAAGGCTTATCTCGGCTGCGATTCCGAACGTGCCGGCATTCTTTCCCTTGAACTTCGATCCGATCGCCTGGGCAGCGTCCTCGATGATGAGCAGACCGTGCTTGTCGGCGATGGCCTGAAGCGCGTCCATGTCGCAGGTGCGGCCGTTGAGCTGTACCGGCATTATCGCTTTTGTGCGCGATGTGACCGCGGCGGCGGCCGATACCGGATCGATCATGTGGTCGGCGCCACATTCCACGAGAACCGGCGTCGCACCCGCGAAGTGAATCGACGCGGCAGACGCCACATAGGTGTGGGACGGTACAATGACTTCGTCGCCTGAACCCACGCCGGCGGCCCGGAGCGCGATGATCAGGGCGTCTGTCCCGTTCGCCACCCCCAGAGCGTATCTGGCATTGGTGAAACTGGCGACGGCCGTCTCGAATTCGACCAAATCACTCTGAAGGATGAACGCACCCCGGTCCATGACAGCCGTCATCGCGCTCAGAATCTCTTCGCGCTGCTGTGCGAAGAGATGGGGGTAGCGGAAGAACGGAATGGACATCGACGTCGAGGCCGGGGAGGTCATTGGCAGGTGCGAAGCGAGGTACGGGGAGCGCCTAAGGGCCTCCCCTGGAGATCAGACAGAGCGTGCCAACTGATTGTCAGCATACAATTTATCCCTTTTCCGACGCGAAGTGCCAGTCTCACTCCAGCGGCCACGCCCTGAACTTGCCTGCGCCGGGCCAGGGTTCAGCTATCCTCTGAACCGGCGCGGTCCGTGTGGCGAGCCGGGCAAGGCCCATCAGCACGCCGACTCCGTGCAGGAAGTGGTACAGGAAAAAACCCAGTGGAGCGAAGATGGCGTGTCGCGGTTCGCTGAACCGGACCGCTTGCTGAATCCCTGACGCGATCGCAAGGATGGCATACAGCGACATCACGGCCAGGAATGTCCAGCGAACGATAGGCGAGTACGGGGAGAGCACGATTCCGGCCAGAACACCGGCCGCAAATACCCCAGTGACTGCGTGGCGGGCGGTGAATGCGTACGGCGCCAGATACCACAGGTACGCGTTGTACGGCGCTTCGTAGAAGACCTGCTTGCGTATGAACGACCGCAGATCGGGCTGCTGGAAGTAGCGCACCTGGATGCTCGGGTTCATCCAGACTTTCCCTCCCGCGGCGATGATGCGGCGGTTCATCTCGTAGTCCTGCGCGCGAATGAGGCGTTCGTCGAAAAGACCCACCCGCTCGAACACATCCCGCTTGAAGCAACCATACGGCACGGTGTCGGTTTCCCCTTCCGCCGCGTCGGTGCGAAAACCGGAGTCGCCAACGCCGAACCTGTGCGTTGTAAGCGCCTGAACGAGTGCCGACTGATACCCATCTCCGCGACGGAGCGTCGAAACGACTCCGCCCGTGTTGTCACTTCCGGTGCGAATTGCTGTTTCGAGAGTGAGGGCAAGGTAGTCTGTTGGGTAGACCGAATGCGCGTCGAGCCGCATTATGAACTCGCCCCGCGCCAGGGACACGCCAAGGTTGAGGGCGGCAGACTGCGTGCGATTGGGATTGTCAACGAGGTGAAACCGCGGGTCAACCGCAGCAAATTCGACCACTATTTCTCGGGTACCATCGGTGGACATTCCATCGAGTACCAGCACCTCGACCTCGGTGCCCTCAGGCAACTTGAATCCCGAAACGGACTCGAGGCAGGGACGGATGAAGTTCCGTTCCTCGTAGCAAGGGATTAGAATCGAGACCGAGTGCATTTCGTGAGGTAGGCTATCGGGGGGCCGCGTTGGAAGCAATGGGATTACAGGACAAGGACATCGAATTTTCGGTAGTGAGCGGATCCAACGAGGAGATGCTCTTCGGCTGCATCGAGTCGCTCACTAAGACGATGAGAGACTCCCGCTACGCGTGGGGAGTGACCGTGACATGCAACACCCCTGATACCGGGCTTGCCGCAAGGCTTCACGCACGCTATCCGGAATTCGCGGTGATCGATAATGACGCGCCGAGAGGGTTCGCGGCTAACCACAATCGCGTGTTGCGGGGATGCCGGGCGCGCTTCGTATGGCTCCTTAACGATGACCTGTTGATCCTTCCCGACGCGATCAGGCTGGTTACGGAGTTCCTCGAACGTCCGGAGAACGCGCGCGTTGGTGTCGCGAGTCCGCGGCTGCTGAATCCCGACGGCACGCTTCAGCCGTCAACGTACGGGTTTCCATCGATGCCGCAAATTCTCCTGGCGCATTCGGGCCTCCGCGAATTGCCGGTGACCGACTCACTCCTCAGGCGCCTCGCTCCGATGCTTCGCGCTCGTGAGGGCTCATCTCGATATTGGGCTCACGACAAGACCGTCGAGGTAGACACGCTCCGCGGCGCATGCGTCGCGATGAGGATGAAGGCTGTGCGGCAGGTCGGTCCGATGGTCGAGGTCGCGATCGTTGGCGGGGAAGAGACGGAGTGGCACCGTCGATTTTACGAGCAGGGATGGAAAGTGATGTACTATCCCGAGGCGAGCGTCATTCATTACGGAAGCCAGACTGTTCGAGACGGTTCGCGCAATTTGTATCCGGAGTATCTGAAGGGAGCGCTGTATTTCTTCCGGACCGGAAATGGTCGCGCGAGCTACTCGCTTTTCTGCGCGAGCCTTCTCGCCATGTTCGGTGTGCGCACGGCGGTGGCGGTGTTGACTCGGAATCAGGGCGGCATTGCCGTTGCGAAACGGTATGCCGCTGTTGCATGGGACGGCCTGCGAGGGCGCTGACGCGCGGGAAACCACGCCTCGGGAAAACGCGAGTATTCAGGTTGCCCGTGTTTCGATCAGGCGTTCAGCGCTTTCTTTTTTGCGCCCGGCAGAGTTGCGACCGCTCGCCGGAACCGATCCGACTCGGAGTCTGACCGCGAGAGCCGCCGCTTGATGAAATCAGCGGTGACGACTCCAAAGCAGATCAGGACGAACCCAACGATGCCGGCGATCGCAGTTTTCAGCGCGATCCGCTTCCGAACTTTTGGAAGTACCGGGGGCAGGGGATCCTGCACGACCACAGTCGGAGTGGCCTCCAACTCACGCGCGATAGCCGATTCTCGATCTGCCGATGCCTGGGCATAGACCTGTTCCGCTAGTTGCTTGTCGCGATTCAACCTTTCGCGCTCGGTGCTCGCAACCGAGAAATTTGGTGCCGCGCGATTGGAGAAATTGAAATCGCGGAGCCGCTGTTCGGCGCGATACAACTGACTGAGAGCCGCTTCTACCCGGCCTTCCTGTGCGATTCGGAGCTGCTGCGCCTGCGCCTTGGACGTCCGGACGAAAATCTGGCTGGCACTGTCCACGACTCCAGAAGCAATAATGCGCGCCAGCACACTGTCCTTGTGCTCGACCGCAACGGTGATCGTGCCCGTCTCCTTGTTCGTCACCACATTAAGGAGGCGCTCGAGGTGCTTTTCGATCTCCTCCTGATCGTTCCTGGTGTACTTCTCGCCGAGGAAGCGGTCGATGACGGTTTCTGAGCTGTTGGGGGTGACGCGCGACTGCCCCACACCGGCCAGCACAGTGCGGGATTTCAGAAGTTCCACCATGCGTTGCGGAGTAAGGGTGTAACCCGTGTTCAACGACGCGCCAGCGAGCGCGGCGAACCCGCCCAGAGCGCTTGCGGACTTGTTGTTCACCACTGGCGTCAACGAGAGCTCAGCCTTGTACTTCCGCGGCATAACCGCCGCGACGGCCCCGGTAGCCAAGGCGAGAAATACCGTGACCAGTATTATCTGCAGGCGCTTCTCGATGAGTGGAGTGAGAAGGCGAAGAGCATCCACGCCGTCCTCCACGAATGGCCCGCTAGGTTGCACTGACAAATCCATCTCCCGTGATCGGCAGTGAGCGCGAGCCGCGCCAGAGCCGTATGAAGAAAACCATCAATCCAACAGCAACTACAGTTGCAGTCAAGCTGTTGTAAATCCAGAACCACGTTATCGGCGTCCAGAATATCGTCACGTAGGCGACCAGCAGAAGCGGGAGCCCGCTCCATTCGCCCGCCGCGACTTTTCTGAATCCGATGCCACCAACGACTCCCACGGCCCCGAGAATCGCAAGCGCACCCGGAATCGTGAAGTCCTGAATCAGCGGCCTGAAAGCCGTGTAGATGTTGCTGCTCTCACCAGCCACAAGATCGACGAGCGAATCGAAAAGCCCCGGTATTCGCTGACCGTAGCCAAGCATTTCCAACGGTCCCGAGAATGTCACCCGGCCGAATGACGGATCGATGGGCTGACCCCAGTACTCGGCCAGCCACTGCGAAAAAACAGTCATGTGGCCGAATGCGGACGTGACAAGCTTGAGCAGTACAACGTTGAGAAGCGATGTATCGGTAGTGGCAAGGCGCGCCAGGCCAACAGCGAAGAAAAACGTTGTGAGAAATCCCCCCACGACCGCAGCGACCAGGAGATGTCCCTTCGTGAAAACCGCGAGCTTGCCGAACCGCAGGCGCGTTGCAAAATAGCCCGACAGCCAGAGCACGATCGCGAAGAGAAGCGCTGCCTTGGTAGTCTGAAGAATCGTTACGGCGACAGCCGGCAGGTACGACGCCAGAGCGAGAAGTTTCCACCACTTCGCTCTCGTCAACTCGAACAGAATTCCTCCGACAGCCGGGGCCAGATACACAAACGGCAGCAGAGCCTGCGCAAGGGCCGGCGGCGGCGCTGCGCCGGATTCGGCGTATCTCTGGAAATAGGCTTGATTGGAAACGACGACCAGTTTTTCTACATCCAGTACGTCCGAAAGGGATACCGACGAGCTGGAGAGAAACGCGATGTTCGACCCGATACCAAGCAGCACCGATACAATCAGCACCGCGCCGAACACAGCGAGCTCCCAGTCGGTTGCGGTTTGCGGCATCGCCAGCCGCCGTGTCCTGAGTCCGCCGTTACCGACGACCGCGCCCACACTCATCGCGATGCTCGCAACGATCAGCCAGATCATCGCGTTCGTCCCGACTATCTCGTTGGGCGCGAGGACCAGCGGGAGGATCCCCGCGAAGCACCACCACAGTGCGAAAAAAGCCCCCGGCTGAAGCCACGTCCCGGTAAGCGTGCGCATGGTCAGCGCCCATCCGACAAGGACGACAGACAGCGCGAGCGCGTGTCCCGACGCCATTCTACGAGTGCCGCTCCAGGTGCTGCGGGTTGGCGAGATACCACCTTACCGTTTTTCGTATGCCAGTATCGAACGTCTCCGCTGCTCGCCAGCCCAACTCCGCCTCTATCAATCTGCTGTCGATCGCATACCTGAAATCGTGTCCAAGGCGATCAGTGACTGAGGTCAGCAGTTCAGCGTAACGACCCTCTTTCCG
>JBKJRW010000139.1:0-4067 GCA_046593165.1 Gemmatimonadaceae bacterium | reverse complement strand
CAACATCGAAGAGGCATCGCGCAAAAAGAATCTGCTGCTCGCGAAGCAGAGAAGGGCCGAAGCTCAGAAGCGCATTTCGGAAACGATGTCCTCGATCTCCGAGAAGTCAGCGTTTGAAGCGTTCGCGCGGATGGAAGAGAAGATCGACCAGAACGAGCGCCAGATTCGCGCGCACGTCGAGATCAACGAGGAGTTTTCGGGCGACCGTCTCGCGAGTGACTTCAAGCGGCTCGAGTCCACCGCAGGC
This sequence comes from Gemmatimonadaceae bacterium, assembly GCA_046593165.1. Lineage (GTDB taxonomy): Bacteria > Gemmatimonadota > Gemmatimonadetes > Gemmatimonadales > Gemmatimonadaceae > UBA4720. The sequence continues at coordinate 3,820 of JBKJRW010000139.1, read as the reverse complement.
AATGCGACGGCCGACGCACAGCTGCTTCAGCTCAAGCAGAAGATGGGAATTCTGCCGCCGGCCGCCGCGCCGGAAGTAAGCCGGCAACTTGGCGCGGGTCAGCCCGGCGAGGCCGACGAGATCGCGGATGCCGAAGAAATTCCTGATGAGAATGCAAAGCCTTGAGTGACGCAATTGTTGGGCAAAATTTCAAACTGGCACCGGCTCTAGCGACGATAGTCCTCACCATCCTCATTCTATGGATGGTAGGGTCTACGGCCAGCGTGTTTCTGCTTCTCTTCCTGGCCATCATCCTCTCGCTTTACCTGGGAGCGGTGCGGGACATCCTGGTCAAGCGTGCTCGTGTTCCCGAACGCCTCGCATTTTTCCTCGCAGTTGTGGGAACGATCGTCGGTATCGTTGGCCTTTTTGCGCTCCTCGTGCCCCCGGTCATCGAGCAGACACGAAGTCTGGTGACCGTGCTTCCCGAGATGATCGGAAGATGGGAAACCGGAATCGATAATTTCGCCGGAAGGTTTCCCGCGCTGAGGGAAATGTGGAAGCCGGGTGAGCACAAGGTGGTACAGGCTGTCTACGAGCAGGTGTCGACCGCTGCCGGCGATGTCGTCCCAAAGGTGTTCTCGGCGGTGCATGTTCTCATCGAGATATTCGCGGTCATGGTGATGAGCATCTATCTCGCTCTTCAGCCCGGTGTCTATCGAGAGTGGCTCATCGCGCTGTTTCCGCCGGTGCACCGCGATCTGATCCGCGACGTGCTGCGCGACCTGGCGGACGCCCTTCGCTCCTACATTGTTGCGCAGCTACTGGCGATGACGGTCCTGGCCGCGTTCACGGCTATCGGTCTCTATCTACTGAACGTTCCCTACTGGCTGACTTTCGGAATCTTCACTGGCGTCGTGGCCATCGTTCCGTTTTTTGGAAGTCTGCTCTCGACGATTCTACCGGCGATGATCGTGCTCGGCGGTCCCGGCGGCGGTACGCGCTCACTGCTGGTTCTGTTGCTTGGCGTCGTGGTGCATCTCTTCGAGGGCAACGTCGTCGCGCCGCTGGTGATGTCGCACAAGATCGAGTTGCCACCGGTGCTCACGATCATGGCGGTGCTGGTGATCGGTAAGCTTCTCGGTCCGCTGGGCCTCGTGATTGCGGTGCCAGCGCTTGCGTCGATCATGGTGATCGTGCGCCGCATCCTCATCAACCGGATCTATGAGGGAAAGGGCTTCAGGAAGAGCACGCGCGACAGGTCGTTCATACTCAGGGTGCCGGCACCGGATGGCGGCGTGCTCCTGCCGAGCGAGACGCTCGACGATGTGCTGCTGTTCCGGAAGAGGGTTGAAGTCGCGATTCCTCCGGTTGTCGTAAAGACCGCCTGAGCGTTCGCATTTTGAATGCAGGTGACGCCGCTCCATTTCGATGGGCGGCGTTTTCATTTGATGGCATGTGGAGAGGTAGTAGCGCATAGGATGGGGCATGTCGGCGATCCTTGCACGTATCCCGTCCTCGATGACTGCGAGTGTCCTCACGCTGCGCGGTGTTGCCAAGACATTTGCCCGGGGACTCGCGCGTGCGGCGCGCAGGACTTTGGCGTTGTGCGAGGTTGATCTCGATCTTGCTCCTGGAGAGATTGTCGCACTCAACGGAGCGGAGGGTGCAGGCAAGACGACTTTGCTGCAATGCGCGGCGGGCCTGCTTCGAGTTGACGCGGGAGAGGTCCGCTGGTTTGGCGATGCGTTTCCAGGCGGAGGGATTGTGCCCGGCGTAGCATTCGTGCCGGCCGTGCCCGTTTTCTATCCATTCCTCACAGTCCGCGATGTTCTCGCCTATCGCGCAAGCCGCGATGGATCACCGTGGGAGCATGCCGGAGGATTGATCGAGCGGGCGGCTCGGTCGCTCGATCTTTCTGCCCGTGCATCCGAGCGGGTTGTCCTGCTGACTCGCGCGGAGGTGAAGCGGCTTGCGGTGGCGGAAGCACTGGCATTCGGTCCGCGTGCGATTCTGCTCGATACCTGCACGTCCGACATGTCGGCGGCTGTTTGCCCGATCACCTGCCGTGCGCTGGAGTCGTTCGCCGCTGCAGGCGGGTCGGTGATTATCGCTGTTCGCGATGCAGCTTCTGTCGCGTCGATTGCGACGCGGCTGGTGCTGCTGGAGAAAGGCAAAATTGCTCCATCATTTGTGCGCGCCTATCCGATCGATGCCGCGATGCCAGTTTTTCCACCGGGCTCGAGATTTGTCGCCGAGCGGCTGCATTGAATCGTCCATGGGTCCGGTCCAGACGCTGCTTCCATGATAAGGGGGACACTGATTCGACGGATGCAACGGATATGATACGGATGGCGAACAGCTTGATCCGTCCTGATCCGCTCCATTCGTGAAATCCGTGATAAAAGTCGTTTGCCGAGCGTAACGTAGGACTCTAGTTTCACGGCATGCCCGACTTTCGTCTGTACAACACAATGACGCGGAGCGTAGAGACGCTCGTCCCCGAGGACGGGAAGACAGTGCGCATGTATACGTGCGGCCCGACCGTCTACAACCCGGCGCACGTAGGAAACTTTCGCACCTTTCTGTTCGAGGATCTGTTGCGACGCGCGATCCGCCTGCGCGGCTGGGATGTGCATCAAGTGATGAACCTCACCGACGTGGATGACAAGATCATCAAGCGGGCAGGCGAGCGGGGACTCACAATTGCTCAGGTCACGGAGCCCGTGATCGAGACCTTTCATGCCGATCGGAAGTATCTGCGCATCGAGGACGCGGAGGGATATCCGAGAGCTACGGAGCACGTCCCGGAGATGATTGATCTCGTGTCGGCGCTGGTCGAGCGCGGGCTCGCATACCAGGCGGAAGACAGCTCCGTGTACTTTGCGATCGACAAATTTCCAAACTACGGCCGTCTGTCCCGGCTCGACACGCGCGATATCAGGAGCGGAGCGCGCGTCGCGCAGGACGATTATACCAAGGAAAACGCGCAGGACTTCGCGCTGTGGAAAGCGGCGAAGGAAGAAGATGAAGTGGCAGAAGCGGCGTGGGAGTCTCCGTGGGGCAGGGGTCGTCCCGGCTGGCACCTGGAGTGCTCGGCGATGGCGATGCGGTATCTGGGCGAAACGATGGACATCCACTGCGGCGGGGTGGACCTCATTTTCCCGCATCACGAAGACGAGATCGCGCAGTCCGAGGGTGCGACGGGCCAGCCGTTTTCGCGTTTCTGGTGTCACGGAGAGTTTTTGCTCACGGACGGCAGCAAGATGGCGAAGCGTGTCGGCAACGTTGCGACGGTCGCTGATCTGCGTGAGCAGGGGGTATCGGCTGCGGCGTTCCGCGCATTTGTGTTCTCCACTCATTACCGGAAGCAGCTGAACCTTTCGGCGGAGGCGCTCGAGTCGGCCATGGAGGGAGTGCGCCGGGTGGGTGACTTTGCCGATCGGCTCGCATCGGCGCGTGGTGGCACGCCGGAACTCGCGGCTGCGGCGGAGGTTCTGGAGCGCGACGCCTCGGACGCGTTGTTTGACGACCTCAATGCGCCGTTGGCGATGGGCGCGTTGTTCAACTTCATCAGGCGAGCCAATGCAGAGCTCGATCGTGGTGGAGATGATGTCGCCGCGCTCGATGCCGCGCGGGTCGGGTTTGCGAAGATCAACGGCGTTCTCGATGTCGTTCCTGAGGTCGAGCGGGGAGATGATGCGGCCGAGATCGAGGGATTGCTTGAAGAGCGCAGGTCAGCACGCGAGCGGCGTGATTTTGCGCGTGCGGATGCGATCAGGGAGACTCTCGAGGATCGCGGTATCGAGATCAAGGATGGGCCGGGTGGCACGGCGTGGAA
>JBKJRW010000111.1:0-5146 GCA_046593165.1 Gemmatimonadaceae bacterium | reverse complement strand
TTCGCGCAGAATTCTCGCGACCTCTGCCTCCGTTAACCACTCAACCTTCCCCGGTCCTGCGCCTTCGAGATCCCTGATTCGTTCAGGGCGGGCGAATTGAACCGCTCCGGGGCAATCGTCACCAACGACTGTTGTCAACAGGTTAGCGGTACTGGCGCGGCCGAATCGGAACTGTTACAGCTCAGGATGCGCGTCAGCGCACGGCACGAGTGCGACAGCCGTCGAACATGTGCAATCGGTGTCCGTGGCAGGACCCGTGTCATCGAATGTCGCGCGCACCCCGCAATCATTTCCGTGGACGGCGGAAAGGATTTCGTCTTCCGACAGCTCGGACGGAGTCCGGTGCCCGTGACGCGGTGGCCTCTCATCGTACAATCCCATAATGGGAATGTGGAACAGTCAGAAGCCATTGTGCGTCAGAGAAATGCTGTTTCTTTGTAAGAGTTTTCCGCATCCAGGTGGCGTGATCCATCCCGCATTCGCGGCACTACGACAGCCCTGTCGCACGGGTGTGGGCGCTTTTTTCTGTCCGATCAGTTTGGCATTGCGCGTACAATAGTGTGACTGATGAGGTATCAGTGTGACTGATGAGGTATCTTCCAGGCTATCACGTAAACTCGGAGGCTTTGATGGTTCCTTCGCTCAGGCGGTTTCGCCTCGCTTCAGCACTGGGTCTCTTTGGGGCAGCGGCTGCGGTCGCCTGCGACCGGGGATCTGATGCACGGTCGAACGCCGAAACACGCGCGCCCGGCGGTCGGGTAGCAGCAGCGCCGGCAAGCGGACAGTACGACCCCGCAATCACCGTTTACAAGAGTCCCACCTGAGGCTGCTGTGGCGTGTGGATAGAGCGACTGCAGGCGGCCGGGTTTCATGTCAAGGAGATGGACATGGCCGACGTGACGCCGGTGAAGGATCAGTACGGCGTCCCTGATTCGCTCCGCACTTGCCACACAGCCGTCGTGAACGGCTACGTGATTGAAGGACACGTTCCCCCGGAAGACATTCAGCGACTGCTCCGTGAGCGGCCGACGCTTGCCGGGATCGGCGTGGCAGGCATGCCGATCGGCTCGCCCGGCATGGAGCAGGGATCGGTCAAAGAGCCGTATGAGGTGATCGCCTGGATGAAAAATGGCTCCGACTCCGTTTACGCTCGCCACTGAGCGGGTGCGTGAGCAACACTGACATCCGACCTGCATGCTGCATTGAACGGCCACCGCTTGGCGTCCCACAACGATTCCCCAGTCGTTTTTCGGCGTAAGGGCATCCCTCACTTTATTTCCGGCCTTCACCCTACGGCGACAACCGGGCCTCGGCAGCATCATTCAGATCGACTCGAATGGAAGAAAAGGCACCAACGCCTCGAGCGGGTGAGTGCCTGTTTTCCTCTGCCAGGGAGCAAGCATGGCCACCACTGCCATACCGGCGCGACACACGCGACCGCTTTTCGCGGACCGTGTCGCGATGATCGACACTGAAAATGCATTCAAGGTCGGCCCATTCATCAAGGAGCTGGAGGATGCCGGCCACCAGGTGGTACGGTGCAACCTCGGAGAGCCCGACTTCCCTCTCCCCCGCCATATCGCCGAGGAGGTTAAGCGGCAAATAGACAACGACCTCACGCACTACAGCGATCCGCAGGGAATTCTTCCACTTCGGGAGGCCATCGCTCACACCATGGGTGAGGCCCGGGGAATTCGAATCACTCCCGACCGAGTGGTCGTGTTCCCAGGCGCCAAGCCGCCCATCGGGTTCTCGCAGCAGACCTACTGCAACGCCGGCGATGAGGTCATCTATCCGAGTCCAGGGTTCCCGATTTACGAATCCTTCGTCCGCTACATGGGAGCGTCAGCGGTTCCGCTTCATCTCGAGGAGAGGTCGGGATTCAGCTTTCACGGGAGGGACATCGGGCGGCTGATCACCGACCGTACGAAGCTCATCTACATCAACTCCCCTTCGAATCCCACGGGCGGTGTCGCCACTCGCCTTCAGCTCACCGAGATCGCCCAGGTGATTCTGTACGAGACGGCACCTGAAGTGCGCGTGTACTCGGACGAGGTGTACGAGAGAATCGTATTCGATGGCGAGAAGCACCTCTCGATTGCATCGATTCCCGGAATGGAAGACCGGACGGTGCTCGTGTCTGGCGTCTCCAAATCGTACTCCTGGACAGGCGGTCGAATCGGCTGGGCAGTGTTTCCTACGCCGGAGGAGGCGGCGGTGTTCAAGAATCTGAATATCAACTATTTCTCTTGTCTCCCTGCATACAATCAGATGGGCGCCAAGGTTGCTCTCGAATCACCGGAGAGCGACATCGCGATCGCAACGATGGTGGAGGCGTTTTCAAAGCGGCGCGACTTCGTCGTCGCTGCGCTGAACTCAATCGAGGGCATACGCTGCCAGAATCCGAAAGGCGCGTTCTACGTTTTCCCGAACATCGCGGGAGTATGCGCGTCGATCGGCGCGATCGAAGCGCATGCATCGCTGCCTGCGCCGCTGCGCGACTGCACGACGCCGTCGACTCTTTTTCAGCTCTTCCTTCTCTTCAAGCATCACGTGGCCACTCTGGACCGGAAATCGTTCGGCCGAATCGGCAGCGAGGGCAAGCATTACCTGCGGCTCTCGATTGCAACTTCGCTCGAGCAGCTCGAGCTGGGAATGCAGCGCCTCGAGCGGGCAAGCCGTGATGCCGATGGCTTCCGGGCATTCGTGAACGAAGGACGACACTTGTATTAACCGCGACGCAACGCCCCGACGCGACAGGAGCCGCAGTGACAATCGCATTGCACGAGACACTCGACAGGGCCACCCGGCCGTCTTCTCCGTTCGGGCCACGCCGGGGACTATGGATCGACATCGGTGACGAAAAGCCGACGCCGCTAAGCGCGCACGAGGTCGAGGCGTTCGAAACGTTCGACATGATCTACAGATCGCTCTGCGCGATGATGTACAACTACGTCCCGATGTCGGGACATCCCGGCGGGTCCATATCGTCGGGCCGGTTCGTGGCTGCGCTTCTCTTCGACGCGATGGATTACGACTTTTCCGATATGCTCAACGAGCAGGCCGACATCATATCGTATGCCGCAGGCCACAAGGCTCTCGGTCTCTACTCCATGTGGGCGCTCAGAAACGAGATAGTGCGACTCGGTGCCCCGTCGTTGTTACCCGAGAGCACCAATCTTCAGCTTCGGCTCGAGGATCTGCTCGGCTTTCGCAGAAACCCCGCGGGCCCTGCGCCCCTGGCCCTCTCTCTCGAATCGAAAGCGCTCGACGGGCATCCGAGTCCCGCAACCCCGTTCGTGCGACTTGCAACAGGGGCATCCGGCGTAGGGCTCGCGTCGTCCATCGGCCTCGCGTTCGCCGCCGCCGACTGCTACCCCGGCGATCCGCCTCGCGTGCACATTATCGAGGGCGAGGGCGGGCTGACTCCCGGCCGCGTCGCGGAAGCCCTGGCCGCAGCGGCGACCGCCTCACTCGGCAACGTCATCGTCCATCTCGACTGGAATCAGGCGTCGATAGACTCGGAGCACGTCACACGCGAGGGTTCGACTCCGGGCGACTACGTACAGTGGACTCCAGGCGAGCTGTTCCATCTCAATGACTGGAATGTCGTCTACGTTCCCGACGGAACGTGCGTTCAGCAGATCGTGGCCGCGCAGCGGCGTGCGCTCAGTCTCGACAACGGGCAGCCAACGGCAATCATTTACCGCACTACTAAAGGATGGCGCTACGGAATCGAAGGTCGCGCATCACATGGTGCCGGCCACAAACTCTGTGCGCTGGAATTCTATCAGGCGATGGCGCCGTTCGTCGCCGAGAGTCCCGTCGCCCTCCCGCTCTGTGATCCCGCGAATCCGCGTTGTGGAGGAGGCTCGAGCTCAGAGCACGTCGAGAGATGTTTCTGGGAAGCGCTTTCCGCCGTCGGGATGGTTCTGGAGACGAACCGACAGCTCGTCGCGCGAATGGCCGGGCGGGTGACGGCGGCCCGCGAGCGCCTTCAAAAGCGCAATCGCCTTCTCGCGATAAGGCCTCGAAAGGTTGCGCGGGTCTTTTCGCTCGCGCAGTCCAGATCGGCTCCGCCTCAGCTTGAGTGTCGTCCCGGCACGTCGACGACCCTGCGCGGGCAGCTCGGAAAGGTGCTCGGATATCTCAACAAGGAAAGCGACGGCGCCCTTTTCATCTCGGCCGCTGACCTCCTTGGATCGACGAACATTAACGAGGCCGCGACGGGATTCGCGCCGGGCTACTTCAACGCAAGGTCAAATCCTGACTCGCGCACTCTTTCTATCGGGGGGATCTGCGAGGACGCGATGGCTGGTGTCCTTTCCGGGATCTCCAGCTACGGACATCACATCGGGGTTGGGGCATCGTACGCGGCATTCATTGCGCCCCTCGGGCACATTGCCGCCCGACTGCACGCGATCGGTAATCAGGCGCGGCAATCGCTCGAGCCCGGCCCGTATCGTCCGTTCATTCTCGTATGCGGTCACGCAGGCCTCATGACGGGCGAGGACGGACCAACTCACGCGGATCCCCAGCCGCTGCAGCTTTTCCAGGAGAATTTTCCAGGGGGAACGATGATCACGCTCACGCCCTGGGAGCCGGAGGAGATTTGGCCGCTAATGGCCGCGGCCCTCCGCGTCTCGCCCGCCGTGATCGCGCCTTTCGTCAGCCGACCTGCCGTGAATGTGCCCGACAGGAAGAAGCTCGGTCTCGCGCCGGCGTCGGATTCGGCGAAAGGCGTGTACAGGCTGCGCGCCGCGAATGGTCTGAGCGAGGGGTCGATCGTGCTCCAGGAATCGGGAGTCGCATATGCGTTTGTGGAGCAGACGCTGCCGCTTCTCGCTGCGAAGGGAATCGATCTTGACGTCTACTATGTGGCGAGCGCCGAGCTCTTCGACCTGTTGTCACCAGTGGAGCAAGACGCAATTTTCCCGGAAAGCGCCGCAATGCACGCAATGGGACTGACCGGATTCACATTGCCTACGATGTATCGGTGGATTCGTTCCGACCTCGGCAGATCGGTGACGCTGCATCCTTTTTCACACGGGCGTTACCCGGGGAGTGGACCGGGCGCGCGCGTCATGGCCGAAGCGGGTCTCGACGGTGATGGACAGATGGCCGCTATTATCAGATATGTTCGAGC
>JBKJRW010000037.1:0-2696 GCA_046593165.1 Gemmatimonadaceae bacterium | reverse complement strand
CATGCTATATGATGACGGCATATGTTATCATTATGCGCACAATCATAGACGTTCCCAACAACCTGATCGACCAGATCGACGCGCTGGCCAAGCAGGAAAAGATCTCGCGCGCCGAAGCTGTCCGGCGCGCCATGGCGGAGTACCTGGAAAAACGCGCGCATCACCGGCCGGACGCGGGGTTCGGAATCTGGAAGAACCGGAAGATCGACCCGCTGGCGTACGAGGATGAGCTCCGCAGGGAGTGGAATCGATGAACGCCGTAGTCGATACGAACATCCTCATCGACTACCTGAATGGCTCGGAAGAAGCGCGTCGCGAACTCGAGTCGTTCGAAGCGGTCTACATCAGCCTGATCTCATGGATGGAAATCCTGGTCGGTGCAGCCGAGGGCGATGAAGAAACCGAGATTCGCGAATTTCTTCGTCGCTTCCGCGTTCATCCGGTAGATGAAGGTGTTGCTGAAAGAGCGGTAGAGATTCGCCGGCGTGAAAAGATTCGACTTCCCGACGCGATCATCTGGGCAACCGCTCAACATTTGGGGACACTTCTCGTCACCCGAAACACGCGTGACTTCCCTGAGAGACATCCGGGAATTCGCATCCCGTACAGGCTCTAAGCCTCGAGAAGGGCACCCTTCAGGTCTGTCAGCCCATCGAATCGGCACCGCGAAGTCGGCTGGGCGATGCGCACCAGAGGGCTGATTCTCTCCTGCACAGCGAGCTAAACTGCAGCCGGTCTTTCCTGACGGTGCGCCCAGGCGATTAGCGAGTTTATTACCTCCGGGTACGATCCGACTTCGTTTTGAAACGCGGTTACTCCCAATTGGTGCCCGGAGTAGCGGAAGAATAGATCGTGCCGTGCTACGAGCTCGCGAACCTTTACGTCCACGGCATAATCACCAAGGTCGCTCCTACGCACTTTGTCGCACCACGTCATATAGTCGATAACAAAGGCAAACCAATGATGCCAGGTTACCCAGCGCGGCCGGGCTCTCAGGCTTAGTAGCGCTCGCCATTCGCCTTGAGGAGCGGCGAACGCGGCCGGCGTGCCTCCCATCGGCAATATGAAACCAGCGCGAGACAGGTCGTACACTGCGCTTCTTATTCCGACCAGGCTATACGAGAGGCTGTCTGCGATTTGTCGTACCGTTACCGGTTCTCTATTTCCGAGTGTCACTGCTAGAACATCGGCCTTGACGCCTACCCCGATAGCCATTCTCAGCCGAAGCAACAGGCTGGCGGCGTGCCCGGTTGGTACCCGTGTCGCTCGCCTCACCTCCGGTAAATCGGGAAACACCTCGTCGTCGACCTCTTCAGATAGCGTCTTCCATCGCGGGTGCCTGGCGATCGATCGCGTGCGGCGTGAGAAGTCGGCGACACGGTCCCGAATTTCTGAGGGATAGGCTTTCTGCAGATTCTTCAGGCGCGTAACGCTTAGCAATTCAGCGTTGCTCTCGACCCAGCTGAACAGGATGTCCGATATGCGGGGCTCCCGATCGACGAGAAAAAGCGAAGCGAGAATCAGTGCTTCGGGATCGACGATTGAATGCCATGGCTCTTTGGACGCAGCCGAGCCACCGATTGCGCGCCATTGTCTCCATGCAAGATCGGTTGTGATTCCTTCCAATTCATGGGCTGATTTTTCCACGAAGGCTCGTGACATGTGCGATCACTCGGTCGATAATTGTTTGATATTCTGTTCCTGCGTTCTTTTCACGCGCCCATTTCGCGGCAGCAGCGACTTCCTCGTCAGAGGGATTCAAGGCGACCAGGTCGCGAAAGTGTCTACTATCGGACGATGGCTGGTCCGCCGCGGCCTCGAGCTTGAAAAAGATCAGGTCGATTCGGTCTGCGACGCCGACATCAAGTCCGCCATAGCTACGCCACTTAACACGTTCAGCGAACCCCACCGGCAGACCAATGTCCCACTGGCCGGCTGGCCCACGGTTCATCCAGTTGTCCGGCAAGCCGAAGTCATTCGCGACTTGCCGGATGGCCGAGGAGAGAGCCGCGGGGAGGGGCTGGGGTGGTCGCCTAAGATTGTGGAGTTGCCCTGGACTTTCGGTAAAAGCAACTATGTCGACATCTCGAGTTGCCCTGTCGATTACGCCTAGCAAGTGTAGCGCGGCTGCGCCAATTACGACGATGCTCACGCGCTCCTCGCTCGCCGCCAGCAATTCGCCTACAGCCTCCAGGGCCCAAATTATGTCGTTGCCTTGCAACAATTTAGCTTCAATCACATGATCATGGCTAGAATGATACTATTTCAGAGATAATATAATACTAATTTATCAGATGACTAGTATTAGCACCTGTCGGATCAAACTCCAGAAATGGCGTAGCCATACATGATCCCGATACCTACGGAGCCGAGTTGATCAACCGGCTGGGTCGCCTGGCGGTCCCCACCGACGGGCGCGACCGGAGACTGTCAGACCGCCGCTGTCACCGGGGGACAACTCCTCGATCACTCTACTATAGTATGAGAGGCTGACACTCGAGAAGCTCGACCCGGCCTACGAACGAGGAAGGTGCACCGTGCGCCTAGACATCTTGCGGGAGTTGGACCGGTAATGTACTGTTTGTACGATTAGGACGATTTGTACTAACCCTCCTCCCTTCTAGGTCACCATGACCCGCATCGCAGCCAGCGAAGCACGAATGGATTTCGCCGATATCGTAAACAAGGTCGCATTC
>JBKJRW010000190.1:0-4846 GCA_046593165.1 Gemmatimonadaceae bacterium | reverse complement strand
ATCGGTACCGGTCCGGCTGACAAACCGTGCGCCGTCTGCCGCATCGCAAAGCTCCACATCCACTCCGTTTGGCACATATACCGTGTCGATGTCGTGGTTTTCCCTGAGCCAGTCCTGCTGCCAGCGTGAAACCGATATTCTCACGTCAGCGTGTTTCGCGTCATTGATGAGGGAGTTGTTGATCGCCGTCTGCCATGGCAGAAGCCCACCGTCGCCATGTTCGGGAAAATATGGGAGGTGGTAAGTGTGGACCCAGAGTAAGCCCTCATTGCGACGTTGTCGGATCCACTCGATAAACCAGGGAAAGACATGGGAATGCGCAACTTTGATTCCGAAGGGCCAGAAATCGAAAAACTGATCCCGGAACATCGTTTGGAGGTCATGCGGCGACACCACCGAAAGCAAGCTGTCCGGGGGAGCGAGCTCAACTCTTTGTGACGAATATTTCGCGATCGCCTGAATGTGGCTACGGACCCCGCCATACTCCGCGAAGTTGGCCCCGATAAGTACGTCCGGCGGGTGCGCCCGCAACCGGGCAAGCCACGATTCGAGTGCCCGGCGTTTCCGCCGCACCGTACGGGCCTCTCTCAATCGAATGAGTACCTGCCCCAGTCGATATCCGACGGAGCGCATTTTCCGCACGAGGATGCGTATCGTCATTGGTGGGATGGAGTGTCAGGAGAGCGACGACCCCAGTCCTTTCTCGATCTGTGTCTGGAAAAATTCATTCATTTGTGCCATCGAGAATTCAGACTTGATTCGGGCACGATTCACCTCGCCCACGGCCGCACGTAGTTCCTCGTTTCCCAGCGCTTTTATGATCCTGGCGGCGAGATCGTCCGGGTCGCGCGGTGCTGCGAGCCACTGCTCTCCCGCGTCGCCGAGCGCTTGACGGCACCCCGGGATATCCGTGGCCACGACCGTGCGACCCAGCGCCATCGCCTCGCACACAGCGTTCGGGCAGCCTTCCGTTAGCGAGCTGTGTACAACCACATCGGAGGACAGCATCAGATCGGCGACGTCGCTGACAGGCCCCAGAAAACGCACATCGCTCGCGGACAGCCCGAGTTCGAACGCGCGCAGTTTCAGCTGAGTGACTGTTTCCTGTTCGCGGAGGTGTCCAGCGAGAAGGAGAACCGGCGCACGATTCTCGCCGAAGTGCGCTTTGACTCGAACCCACGCCTGGATCAGCGTTGCGTGGTCCTTGAAGGGAATAATGTTGGCGGTCATGGACACGATGGCCCTGTCAACGAGATCGAGACGCGCCTTCCAGGTCCGCGGGATTGTCGTCAAATCAGGAACCGGTGTCCCATTATTGTAAATCAGGATCCGGTCGCGATCGAGCCCGTACGTTTCCGCAAGAAAGTCCCGGCCGGCCGCTGAATTGGAATTGATAGTAGACACCTTGCGGAGCACTCGGCCTTCGGTTGCGGTGCCGTGCAGGTCACGTCCCTCGTCCTGTTGATTCCACCAGCAGAAACGGGCACCGGAGTAGGGCCATACAAGGGCAATTGTCTTGCTGTGTATGCCGACGAAGGGCAGCAGCGCGTCGGGCTTGATCCGGTAGCGAAGCAGGACGGCAAGGCGGGCCAGCGCGTGCGCGCGCTTCGCTCGCGGCCAGCGGAAATAATATGGCAACACATGGACCCGTACTCCCATCTCATCGAGCGCCGGCCGAAGGGCATTGCCGTCCTCAAAGGTGAGAATCTCGACCGTGCATCCGCCAAGGCTGGCGAGATGCTCAACCAGGTACAGTGCCTGACGTTCAGCACCGCCCATATGAGCAAGGGTTCCCACCACTACGAGAAGCTTCACGTCACGTTCGCTCAGGCGATTCTCACGAACCACGAAGGCCAGTCTTTTTCCCGGGTAAGGATCACTTCGTAGCCGTGTGCCTCTGCAAATTCGTCGACGGCCTGCTTGACGCCGTACAACCCAGCGTCGAGTTCGCCGTCCAGATAGTCGTGGCCGCCAAGTATCCCACCCCGTTTCACCTTCGGATGCCATAGCCCGATATCATCCTTGACCGCTTCGTAGTGATGCTGGGCGTCCAGATAGGCGAAGTCAAGCGACGCCGACGGGACGTCGCGAGCGGCCTCCCGAGACGTTGTCCTGAGGATTCGCGAGCGCTTCCCGAACGCCCGGAGCTTGTCGACCGTCTCTCGATGATTCGAGTCGTGATCGGACTGGGGCATGTTGCATACGTCTACGTACTGGGACGCAGGAAACTCTCGCCACGGGTCTACGGACAGCAGGCTCGAGCACCGCCATGTGCTCAGGAGAAGGCGCGAGAAATCGCCTGTGAAAACTCCCACTTCTACGCCTTGTCCACTGAGTCCCAGGGAATTTAGCCAGTATCCAGCTTCCTTCCTCGAACCGAGCACGTCGGGTGACACCATCCAGCGGGAGAAGAGCAGGGAACTGGTCATATCGTGAATCATGTTCTCGAGGCCAGCAATGCCCTCCAGCGACTGATCAAGAACTCCCGCGGTGTCACCTTGGACCGCTTTGATAAGCTTACCTTTCAATCCCACGTATTGATCCGCGCTGAAGAAGACGTTATGCCGGCCAGCGACCTGGCCGAGGTGCCGGAAATCAGGGTGTCAATATATGCTGCGATCACCCTGAAATGGACGCCTCCGTCACGCTCCACCTGGCAACAGACAGTATCTGCGCCCCGCTGGCGCTACTCGCGTCTACCTGGACATAGGCCGCGTTGTCGTGCCGGCAATAGGTGATGGCATAGTCCGGCGAGGAGGCGATCACGCTGAGCGTGTATTTTCCGCCGTTCAACTCGGTACGAGAAATCACCGCGGTCACGTCTGCGATCCCGGACGCAGGAATGTCGAAGGCGTATCCCGCCAGTTCATTCGCCATCACGTCCATTATCGGTAGCATTTCCGCGTTCCATAAAAGGAACTGCACGCGGGCTCGTTTCACCGACGGATCGAATCGAAGTGTCGCATTGATCGTCATGCCAGCTCCAAAGGGAATCTTCACCGTCTCCCCAAGACCGGTCGACGAGCCATCGCTTTCGACATGCGCGTTTGTGACGCTGGCCTGACCGGAGCCCGTGATAGTTTCGGGGGATTCCTTGAACAGAGAGAGATACACGCCCACCCCCTCTGCCACGTTGCGCCCCTGGTAGGTGACCGATCCGTGGTCCATAACTATTACTTCGTTACAAAGCCGGAATACCTGCGGCATCGCATGAGAAACGAAGATCACGGCCGCAGAGCGCATCAGCTCACCGATCGCGTTGAGGCATTTGAATCGGAAGGCGACATCGCCCACCGCAAGAACTTCGTCGATGATGAGTACGTCGGGTTCCATTTGCGCGGCGACGGCGAAGCCAAGACGCACACGCATTCCCGAGCTGTAGTTCTGCACGGGCATGTCTAGAAACTCACCTATCTCGGCGAAGTCGACGATCTTGTCGAACTTGGCGTCGGTCTCGGAACGACTAAATCCCACCAGTGCGGCCTGATTGTAGATGTTCTCACGGCCGCTGAGAATCGGGTTGAACCCGGCGTTCAACTCGATGAGGGCTGCGACGCGACCCCGCGTGGTAATCCGGCCACCGTCTGGCGGGATGAGGCCGTTGAGGATCTTCAGCAAAGTCGACTTGCCGGCACCGTTGTGACCGACGAGCCCCAGGCACTCGCCGCGCTTTAGCTCAAACGATACGTCCTCGACCGCCCAGAATTCATCAACTCGCAACTGAGGACGGTGCGCCTCGCGCCCCCCAAAGCCGTTTGACTTTCCCTCGCCTGGACTGGACCAGGGGATGAGCGCTCCCGCAACGTCGCGAACGCCATACCACAGCGATCGCTTCAATGACCTGCAGAATTTCTTGGATACGTGCTCCGCAAGCACCAGAGTGTCTTCACTCACCGAGCCCCCGATCCGTCAAGGAATGCGAGTGGAGGTCGACTGCACAACGCGAGGAAGAATGCGTACGACTCCGAACCCCGGCCTTGTGCCCGCACCGCCAACCCGGATATCCGGATTCACCTCGGTAGCGTCGATGGTGTTATCGGCGCCAAATCGGCGGCGGATGAGACTCCAGAGACGGATCATTGAATCGTTGAGCGTGATGTCGTCCAGCACTACTATTGGACAGTCGAGCATACCAGCGTACTGGTTGAAGCTCTGGTAAGTCGTCCAGAAAGCATGAGTGCTGTCGATGAACGCGAGATCGATACGGGGCTCGCCGAATTCTCGCAGGCAGGTGTCGAAAGCGGCTTCGGAATTTGCGTCGAGCGTGTACGCCTTGATGGTCGCGTGATCCCTGAACATGCGCGCGCCAAAATCGGTTACATCGAATGTAACGAGTTTCGAGGCTGCGGGGTCATTGAAGCCGGTCGCCAGCGCACGCGTCGAGCCACCCTGATGCGTGCCCACCTCGACGATTCGGCGTGCGTTCAGGAGGCGGGTGATACCTGCGAGAAAGTAGTAGTAGCTGAACGGGGT
Source organism: Gemmatimonadaceae bacterium (assembly GCA_046593165.1). Taxonomy (GTDB): domain Bacteria; phylum Gemmatimonadota; class Gemmatimonadetes; order Gemmatimonadales; family Gemmatimonadaceae; genus UBA4720. The sequence continues at coordinate 373 of JBKJRW010000190.1, read as the reverse complement.
GGTGAGAACTTCCTTCATGTCGCCCCAGTGAACCCTGCCGTAGGCGACATTCGACAGGTCGAACTCGGGTCGAAGGCTCCAGGCATCGGCCACGAGCTGGTGCATCGAAACGGCGCTGATATCGTACGAGGTCATTCGCGTCGCAAACTCCAGAGAGTTGTCGGGGGAGAGGGTACGCCTGAGGGGATGCTCATCCACCGAGGCGCTCGATCAGGTGCGGCAGGGCGACTTTATAGACAATGAGTCCGATGGCAATCGCGATAACGCAGGCTCCGACCACCGCGATGAAAGCGCCCGGCATCGCTTCGGTGCTGCCTGTGAGCCACGCCCGTCCGGTCGCAATCACAGGCGTCACCGGATTCAGAAGCATCAA
>JBKJRW010000184.1:0-28159 GCA_046593165.1 Gemmatimonadaceae bacterium | reverse complement strand
CATGAGCGGTACGGCGAGCCGGACGCGGCAAACGCAGCACTCGATCATGCGGCGCGTGTCTGGCGGGCGAGGCTGGGCCGGATTACGGTGAAGACGCCGGAGCCGACATTCGACGTCATGGTGAACCAGTGGTCCTTGTATCAAGCGCTGTCCTGCCGCATGTGGGCAAGGTCGGCTGTCTATCAGTCGAGTGGTGCGTTCGGATTCCGGGATCAACTGCAGGATGTGATGGCATTTGCCTACACCGAGCCTGAGCTGGCAAGGGAGCATATCATACGCTCCGCGGCGAGGCAGTTCGAAGAGGGTGACGTGCAGCACTGGTGGCACCCACAGAGCGGCCGCGGAGTTCGCACGCGATTCTCGGACGACCTCGCGTGGTTACCATACGTGGTCAACCACTATCTGAGCCTGACTGGCGATCAATCCTTGCTCGATGCCACCGCGCCGTATCTCGAGATGCGGGACCTCAACGCGGACGAACACGAACTCTACGATCTTCCCGAAAGTTCAGGCCTCGTTGAACCGGTGTACGACCACTGTGTGCGAGCGTTGAGAAAGGCATGCACGTTCGGCGAGCATGGCTTACCGCTGATCGGCGTTGGCGATTGGAACGACGGCATGAACCGCGTTGGGATTCACGGGAAAGGGGAGAGCGTATGGCTCGCGTGGTTCCTGATTGCGACACTGCGAAAATTTGCCGAGCATGCGGAGGCGCGGGGTGAGATGGCAACCGCGGGAGAGCTTCGGTCGAACGCAGATCGCTACAACGAAGCTGTCGAGAATGCCGGGTGGGACGGTGCGTGGTACCGTCGCGCCTACTACGACGACGGAGCACCGCTGGGATCGGCACAGAGTGACGACTGCAAGATCGACTCGATCGCGCAGAGTTGGTCAGTGATATCGCACGCTGCCATTCCAGAGCGAGCAAGGATGGCGATGCAGTCGCTGAACGAACACCTCGTCCGAGAGGACGCGCGACTCATCATGCTTCTCACGCCGCCATTCGACAATTCGACGCACGATCCCGGATACATACAGGGGTATGTTCCGGGCGTTCGGGAGAATGGCGCGCAATACACGCACGCCGCATTGTGGGCAGCGCTTGCTACGGCGCTTCAGGGCGAGGGCGACCGGGCGATGCATCTCTATCAGATGATCAATCCAATCACCCACGCGCTCACGCCTGAAGACGTGAGCGTTTACAAGGTTGAGCCCTACGTAGTAGCTGCCGACGTGTACACAGCGGAAGGACACCTTGGACGCGGTGGATGGACATGGTATACGGGCTCGGCGAGCTGGCTATACCGTGTGGGACTCGAAGCAATACTCGGCTTCACGAAGCGGGGCGAGACGCTCGAAATGGACCCATGCATTCCGTCAGGGTGGAAGGAGTTCTCGGTCGAGTACCGTCACGGGGACAGCACCTACTCCATTGTGGTGCAGAATCCATCAGGCGTACAAAAGGGCGTCGTGAGTGTCTCCCTTGACGGAGCACGAGTATCGGGCCCGCTTTCACTGGCAAGTGATGGCAAGCGTCACGAGGTAATCGTGACTATGGGGACTTCTCTTCGACCTCCGGAAGCGGCGTAATTGCCGGGCCGTTGACGACGGTGCCGTAGGGGTCAAACCGCGAACCGTGGCATGGACAATCCCACGTACGCTCGGCCGAATTCCAGTCTACTACGCAGTAAAGATGGGTACATACGGCCGAGCGTTGATGGATGTTGCCCTGATCGTCTTTGAAAACGGCGATCTTCTTTGTTCCCCGCCGTATGACAGCGCCAGTGCCAGGTGCGATGCTGTCGATGTCCTCGACATCTCCTTTCGTGGCCCAGTCCGCGTACTGAGCGGCGACGTTGAGATTCTCCTTGAGGAATTGCGGGGTCGCCTTGAGTTTCTTGCGGGAGGGGTCGTACAGTTTTGTCCACGGATTCTTGCGTCCAAGGATGAGATCGGTGAGGAGCATTCCGGCGATCGTACCGTGGGTCATGCCGTTTCCGGAATCGCCGGTGGCGACGTAGATGTGTTCGTCGGTTCCGGGGTTTTTGCCGATGAAGGCGAGATAATCGACGGGCTCCATGACCTGGCCCGACCACTTGAACTCGATGCTCTTGACCATGGGGAAGCGTTCGCGAGTCCAATCTTCGAGGGCCCTGAAGCGGCGCTCGGCGTCATCTTCCTGCCCCGTCTTGTGGTCTTCTCCACCGACTATCAGGATTTCATCGGCCCGGTCAGGATCGAGTCGCACATCGACTTCCTGCAGGCGGATGTAGTGATACGGGTCTGGCGTGTCCCAGTACAATCCCCGCGGGATCGATCCACGGGGAACCCGCGCTCCGATAACGAAGCTGCGATAGGCGGATTGCTTGGTGTGCAGGATCACCCAATCATTGACGGGGCTGTTGGTGGCCACGACGATATGGTCGGCGGCGATCACGTGACCGTCGGTGGTCGTCACCCGGCACGGTTCGCCGTCCTCGATTTTTTCGGCGTGAGTGTGTGAAAATATCTGGCCGCCGTCACGGAGAATGGCGCGGGTAAGACCGTTGAGATACTTGATGGGATGAAACTGTGCCTGCCGCGGAAATCGGAGCGCCCGTCCCGAATCCCAGAAGTCGAACGGTGCCTTGTCTACCATCTCGACGTCCGTGAGCCCGGCGCGGTGTGTAGCGGCAAGCTCGCGATCTAGTTCGTCCGGCGTGCTGTCTCCACCAAGAAAGAGATAACCATCGACACGCTCGAAGTCGCAGTCGATATCCTCGAGTGAGGCGATCGACTCGATGCGGGTAACCGCGGCCGAGTGGCTCTCGGCGGCGAGCCGCGCACCTTCCTGACCGTGCAGTTTCTGGATCTGGTAGTACCGATCGTCCAGGGCAGCGGTGAGATGTGCGGTGGTGCGGCCGGTTTCACCCCCTCCGATCGGACCGTCGTCGATGACTACCACGGCACGTCCTGCGCGGGCAAGAAGATAGGCGGTCGTCATCCCGGCGATGCCGGCTCCGACTATGCACACTCCGGTGCGAATATCCTGTTTGACGGCGGGAAGGTCGGTTACATCCGTTGTATCCATCCATACGGAGGTGGTGTGACCGGAGTCGCTTCGCATTGCGTTGATTACAGTGAAGTGGGTGCTGCTCAAGGTTTGACGCGAGCTATGGCGCATAGGGTATGCCAATGCTACTCTAGCCAAATACGGCTCTATTCACGTTTCACGCCGCTCTGACGTCAAGGAACAGGGGAATATGGATTCGAAAGTAATCGATGGGGCGCGCGCGGCTTTTCCGTCAGCGGCGAACACCGTAACGCTCGGCGCAGTGGTTCACAACGGCGAGTGCCATCCCGAGCCGCTGGTGGCTATTCCAATTTCGATGATGAATCGGCACGGCTTGATTGCTGGCGCGACTGGTACGGGAAAGACTAGAACGCTGCAGCTCATCACCGAGCAGCTCTCGGCGTCTGGGGTTCCGGTATTCGTGGCGGATATCAAGGGTGATCTGTCCGGCCTTGGCGCCCCGGGCGGGGCCAACGATAGAATCACAGATCGTGCGACGGATACCGGCTACGGCTGGCAGGCGGCTTCGTTTCCGGTCGAGTTTCTAAGTCTGACAGGCGCTAAAGGCGCGCAGTTGCGTGCTACCGTCTCATCATTCGGACCGCTGCTTCTATCAAAAGTGCTCGATCTCAATGCGACGCAGTCGAGCGTGCTGTCGCTGGTGTTCAAGTACTGCGACGACAAGGGGCTTTTGCTGCTCGATTTCTCCGATCTGCGAGCGGTACTCCAGTATTTGACGGGTGAGGGCGCGGATGAGCTCAAGGTGTATGGTGGAATGTCGAAGGCGACCGTTGGGGTACTGCTGCGGGAAATGATCGAGCTGGAGACGCAGGGTGCCGAGAAGTTTTTCGGCGAACCTGAGTTCGAGCTCGACGACCTGCTCGTGGTTGAACGCGATGGTCGCGGCCTCGTCAGTGTTCTCGAATTATCCGACGTGCAGGACAAGCCGCAACTGTTCAGCACGTTCATGCTGTGGATGCTGGCAACACTCTATCACGAGCTGCCGGAAGTTGGTGACATCGACAAGCCCAAGCTCGCATTTTTCTTTGATGAGGCGCATCTCCTGTTCGACAACGCGAGCAAGGCTCTGCTCGACCAGATACAGCAGGTAGTGCGGTTGATTCGATCGAAGGGAGTGGGCGTCTATTTTATCACCCAGAGTCCCAAGGACATTCCCGAAGAAGTGCTAGGCCAGCTTGGCCATCGCGTGCAGCATGCTTTGCGGGCGTTCACCCCCGATGATGACAAGGCGCTGCGCGCTGCTGCGCGGACTTTTCCGAAGACGACGTTCTATGATATCGAGGAGACACTGACTACGCTCGGAATTGGTGAGGCGCTGGTGACTGTCCTCACGCCCAAGGGCGTTCCGACGCAGCCGTTCGCGACGAGACTGATTCCCCCTGCATCGACGATGGGCCCGCTTCCGGATTTCGACGCGGCCGTTGCAAGGTCGGCACAGGTTAAAGGGTATGCGCAGGCGATCGACCGAGAGAGCGCGCGCGAGAAGCTTGCCGCGCGCGTGAATCCGGCATCGATGCCGCAGCAGGAAACATCGGCCCGTGATTCGGGCGTGTCGGGTGCTCCTCCTGTGCCAGCCTCACCGTCCGCCCGTCGCGGGAAGGAGCCGGCGGGAGCGTTTGAGCAGATAATGAAGTCACCGGTTGCCCGGACGGTGGCTGGTGCGATCACGCGTGGACTGATGGGTGCGTTGCTGGGGGCTCCGCGAAGGCGCAGCACGCGCAGTCGCTGGTAGGGCTCGCGAGCGCAGGGCTACTTCTCGAGGAGAATGGCGCGCACGGGTGCTGCGTCGAGAGACATCATCTTGATGGGGAAGGCGATGATGTCGTATGCGCCAACTGGCGTGCGGCGAAGATCGAGATTCTCGAGGATGAAGGCGTTGCCCGAGAATAGCATCTTGTGAACGGGGAGCGATTTCGAGTCCCTTGCATCTACCGACGGGGCGTCCACCCCGAGTAGACGCAAGCCGAGACCGAGGAGCGACCGAGCGCAGGATTCGGACAGCGTCGGCCACTCCTCGGGGAACATTCCCGACGCAATAGTGCAGCCGGTCTTGAGTATGAGCCGCTCGAAGGGTTGTGCAGCAATGTGTGGCTCGAGTGAAGCGAAGCTCACCTCGCCCTTTATGCCGGTGACGTCAACAAGCAGGACAGGGCCATAGAACGCTTCCAGTGGCAGCTCGTGAGATCCCGGCCATCCATCGCGCACGTGCAGAGGGGCGTCGGCGTGAGTCCCGACATGCGGACTCGAACTGATGCTGGAGAGGTTGACGCTCGAGCCGGCTGACATCGTCGAAGTCCAGCCACACGTGAACGGAGTGTCGCCCGGCCATTCGGGGATTCCGGGCGAAAGCGTCATGCTGATGTCGCGAAGCCGCACTGGTGCCCGTTTTCGGCTAAGCGGGGCCGTCGCCGACGAGGCGCTTCGCCGCCTCGACGATCTTCGCTACTGAGATGCCGAGGTGTTCATAGAGCTCCTTGTACGGGGCCGACGCACCGAATCGTTCCAGGCCAATGACGACCCCATCCAAGCCAACCCACCGGTGCCAGGACATCGGGTGAGCCGCCTCGATCGCGATTCGATTTACCGCCACTGGCAACACACTGTCGCGATACTCATCGCTCTGTGATGCAAATAATTCATGGCTCGGCATACTAACAGCACGTGCCCTGATTCCCCCGGCCGCGAGTTTCTGCTGTGCCTCCAGTATCAGCGCGACCTCGGATCCACTCGAAATCAGGACGACCTGAGGGGCTCCTCCCGGCGCATCGGAAAGAACGTAGGCGCCACGTGCGAGACCGCCGGCGCCAGCGTATTTCGTCCGATCGATTAACCCCAGCTTCTGTCGCGTGAGAACCAGAGCCACCGGCCCATCATGCTTGAGGGCGGCGCGCCATGCTTCCGCCGTTTCGGATGCATCGGCGGGACGAATCACCGTCAGTCCGGGAATAGCGCGAAGCGTACTGAGCTGCTCAATCGGTTGATGTGTGGGACCATCCTCTCCAAGTCCGATCGAATCGTGTGTATAGACGTAGATGACGTGCCGTTTCATGACCGCAGCCAGGCGGACGGAAGGGCGCATGTAATCCGAAAAGATGAGGAACGTAGCGCCGTACGGAATGAATCCACCGTGCACCGACATTCCGTTCATGACGGCGCCCATGCCGTGCTCGCGGATTCCAAAATGAAAATTGCGGCCAGCGTAGTTGTCCGGACCGATACTCGGGGCGCCTTTCACGATCGTGTTTGTAGATGACGCCAGGTCTGCCGACCCGCCCACGAGCTCAGGCACTTTCGGTGCAATCGCGTTGAGAACGATTCCAGATGCGGCCCGGCTGGCGACGCTTCCGTTATCGGCTGTGAACTCTGGAATAAGGGCTTCCCATCCCTCAGCGAGCTCGCCCCGAAACCTGCGCTCGAGTTCGGGCGCGCCGTCGGGGTGCGCTGTACTCCATGCGTCGTATCTGGTCTGCCACTCGCTTTCGAGGCGAGCGCCCCGATTGGACATCTCGCGCCAATGTGCGAGCGCTTCGGGCGCTACGAAGAATGGCTCCTGGGACGGGTATCCGAGGGCTTCCTTTGTAAGCTTGATCTCATCCACACCTAGAGGTGATCCGTGAGCCTCGGCAGTGTCCAACTTGTTGGGGCTCCCGTATCCAATGTGCGAGCGCACAATGATAAGGGATGGACGGTCGCGGACTTCCTTTGCCGCAACGATCGCGTCATCCAGCGCGTCGAGGTCGTTTGCGTCTTCTACTCGTTGCACATGCCAGCCGTACGCTCCGAAGCGTTTCGCGGTATCGTCGCTGAACGTGAGGCTGGTGTCGCCCTCGATGGTGATGTGATTGTCATCGTAGAATCCGACAATCTTCCCGAGTTTCAGATGACCGGCATACGAGGATACCTCGTGGGAGATGCCTTCCATCATGTCTCCATCGCTAGCGATGAAGTATGTGTGATGGTCGATGACATCGTGACCGGGGCGGTTGAATGTCGCAGCTAGCTGCGCTTCGGCGATGGCCATGCCCACAGAGTTGCCGAGACCCTGGCCGAGCGGACCGGTGGTGGTTTCCACTCCGGCGGTATGCCCGTATTCCGGATGTCCAGGTGTTTTGCTCTCCCACTGCCGGAATTGCTTGATGTCGTCCAGGGAGAGGTCGTAGCCCGTGAGGTACAGCACGCTATAGAGCAGCATCGATGCGTGGCCGGCCGAGAGCACGAAGCGATCGCGGTCTACCCAGTGGGGCTTTTTCGGGTTGTAGCGGAGGTGGCGGGTCCAGAGGACGTACGCGAGGGGGGCGAGCGCCATCGCTGTGCCGGGGTGTCCTGAATCCGCCTTCTGTACCGCATCCATTGAAAGCACGCGAATGGCGTCGATGCAAAGCTGGTCGAGCGAGTTCGTCTTGGCGGGCATCAGAATCTGGAAGGGGGTTCCGTGTTCCGGAAATTAACGAAGAACTGCGCTACGTCGTGCTAGTTGCCATTCTCGTCGCGGTCGTCGGAGCTTGTTCTGGGCTCGCCCCCTTCTCCGCCGTAACCGCTCTTGTGCTCTGTAGAACGGGTCTTGTTTGGGTCTGTCGGGTTGGGCGTTCCTGAATGGGTTTCGCCTGAGTGCTTAACCGGGTCGACTTCCTCGGTATTCGTTTGTTCCTTACTGTCTCGCTGTGTCATACATTACCTCCTGTTGAGTGATATCAGCGCAATGCACATGCCGAATGTCAGGGGGCTGGTCCGTTGAGCAAGAAATCCCCATCTACAACTTACCCGCGATTCAGAAGCCTCAGTGATCCCGAGACCCTTGCCACGTTCGCGCAGAACCTGGGCGAGGGGATCTACATCACGACTGAGGATGGCCGGGTTCTAGACGCTAATCCGGCATTTCTCAAAATATTCGGTGTGACGAGCCTCAACGAGCTCCAGAAGTACAGGGTGAGCGATTTTGTCGATGCCGAGATCCGGAAGGAAGAGGTGAGGCTCCTGGAGCGCGAGGGTTCCATTCGCGACAGGGAGCTGCAGATCACGCGCCCCGACGGTGCTGTACGAACGGTGCTCGACACCTGGTATAGCAACACCGACCCTGAGACCGGCGAGTCGATTTTCCATGGCATTCTCGTAGACATCACGGGTCGCAAGAATCTCGAAAGGCAGCTCGTGGAACAGAGCATTCGCGATCCTCTCACCGGCTGCTACAACCGAAGGTATCTCTCTACGCTCTACGTGGCGGCGCGCGCGGACGACGCAGCGTGGGGATGCATATACGTGGACATCGATCACTTCAAGCAGTACAACGACATCCATGGACACGCCGCTGGTGATGCGGTGCTCTTGAAGATGAGCCGGTTTCTGATGCGACACGTGCGAGCAGAAGAGCCAGTAGTACGAATGGGTGGTGACGAGTTCCTGATTGCGCTGTTCGACGCCGATCAGGCGGCGACGGAGCGTGTAGCCGAGCGGTTGGAGAAGGCGGGTGAGGAGCGAGGGCCGGTGTCGTTCTCGCTCGGCTGGGCGGCCAGAGAAAAGGGCGAAAGCCTCGAGGAGACGGTGAACAGGGCCGACGGCGAACTGATCCAGGTGCGCGTGGTGCGGCGGCCGGGCACCTACACGCGGCGCACACCACCGAAGGCGCAGGATGGCTCGGAGGATACGTAGTTCACAGGTTTTGCGAGGCGAAAAAAGGGTAAGTGTGCAAGATCGCAGTCGGGGCACGTCTTACAGGTAATCAAACCCCGAGCCCACAATGCGCGTTCTTTTTTCGTTTCTCATCCTCGCCATAGTGCCGACCCTGATCCACGCGCAGGGCACTGTGATTCCCAGGCCGTGCATTGTTCGCTCCTGTCCACCCGGCAGACCGTGCCCGCCATGCGGCACCAGCGGACCCGTCGTTGTCAGGCAATCAAGCGTCGTACGTGCCGATTTGACCGACAAAGTTCTGCGCTATGAAGTGACAGAGACGTTCGTCAACCGCGGGTCGGGAGTTGGCGAGGCGGACTACATCTTCCCGTTGCCCAAGGGCGCTGCGTTTCAGGACCTCAAGCTGTCGATCAACGGGGAGATGGTATCGGGCGAAACCATGAACGCGGCGCAAGCGCGCTCGATTTACGAGCAAATCGTCAGGCAGCAGCGCGATCCCGCGCTTGTCGAATGGATCGGGTACGGGTTGCTTCGGGCGCGAATATTTCCAATTGCACCCGGCGAGGAGAAGAAAGTAATAGTCCGTTTTCAGATGGTAGCGGAACGGGAAGGCGACGCGTTGCGCGTGGACTATTTCCAGGGCAGGCGATCGCAGGCCGGCCCATTCATTCCCGCTGAAAACAGGCGTGAAGAATCACCGCGCGGATCTTTTACTTTGACTTATCCGGCCAGCGAAATGTACGGGAGCGCCTACTCTCCGACACATTCTCTCACGACCGTGCGGCAGGGTAACAGACGAGAAGTAAGGGTCATGGGGAACGCCGGCGAAATCACCCTGCTCGTTCCGGTTCGGCGCTCGAGCGAGCCCTCGATATCGGCACTGACTCATGCGGTTCGCGCCGAAGACGGATTCGCACTTATTACGCTCACTCCCCCCGCTGTCGCGTCGAGCGTAACGCCGCGTGACATCACGCTTGTGCTGGATGTGTCGGGATCGATGTTGGGTGTGAAGATCCGGCAGGCGCGCGCGGCCGGACAGCAGGTACTGGCTACGCTGGGCCCGTCGGACCGGTTCAGGCTGATCGATTTTTCCACTGACGTGCGCAGCTTCCGTGAGAGTTTCATTCGCGCGACTCCGGAGAACATTCGCGACGGATCGCGGTACCTCGAATCGCTTGATGCCTCGGGATCGACGAACATTTCAGGTGCGCTCGACGCGGCGCTCGAAGGGGAACCGACATCGGGAAGACTTGGCCTCGTGCTCTTCGTGACCGATGGTGAGGCAACAGTAGGCGAGCGGAACCCGGATGCGATTGCGTCGCGTGTCGCGCGCCTGAGAAAATCCAGGCGCATCTTCTCGTTCGGAGTGGGCGCCGATCTGAATGCGGCATTGATAGAGAGACTGGCCATAGAGGGCAGGGGCACTGCGCATTTTGTTCGGCCGGAAGAATCGGTAGAACGGGCGGTATCCATTGTGGCGAGTCGGCTGACGAATCCTGTCGTCACCGCGATGCGAGTGCGGTCGGACGGTGTAAGACTGCAAAAGATTCATCCGTCAGAGGCGGCGGACATATTCGCGGGGCAGGACTACGTTCTGCTCGCTCGGTACTCCGGGAGCGGGCCGACGACTCTCAGTTTTGAGGGACAGACCGCCAACGGGCCAGTGAGGTGGAGCTCGCGCGTGGCGTTCCCTGCGGAATCGCGCGAGAATTCATTCGTGGCGCGACTGTGGGCAACTCAGCGTGTCGGCTACCTCAGCGCGGAGAAGCGGAAGAATGGCGGATCGCGCGAAATCGACGACGAGATCAGGCAACTGGGCGAGAAGTACGCGATTCCCACCGAGTTCACCTCATACCTGGTGCTCGAACCGGGCATGCAGGGGGTGCTCGGTGCGCGCGCGTCGGGAGTGACAATGACCGACAATCTCATCGTGACGGGCGTAGCGGCCGCGGCGGCACCACCTATTAGTGCCCGCTCGGTGCAATTCGAAGCTGCGCGTGCAGCGTCCAAACAGAGAGCAGCGACAAGCCTCGCTGCTGCAGACGAGGCAGATGCGCGCAGGGACGGGGGCGCGGGGGCGACGCGTCGCGTTGGACACAGATCGTTCACTCTGAATGGCGAGCGGTGGGTCGATTCGCGTCGCGGTAATTCGGTGAACGTTGTAAAGGTCCGCGCATTCTCTGAGGCGTGGTTCAAGCTGATCGACGCATTGCCCGAGCTGAAGGAAGTGTTCGCTCTGGGGGACAGGGTTCTCGTTGCTGGGCGCGATGTGACGATCGAGTCCGGACCCGATGGCAAGGAAGTGCTGAGCGAGTCTGAGCTCAGGATTATTCGATCGCGCTGGTAACGGATTGAGCGACGTCGAGCGGCTTTTTCGAACCTACAACACCGCGTTGGTGAGATATCTGACGCGCCGGCTCGGCGACCGTGATTGGGCGGAAGAGGTTGCTCAGGAAACTTTCGTGCGCGCGTTGCGGCAGGAAACGATCACCAATGAAAGGGCGTGGCTGTTCGCAGTCGCGACGAATCTCGTGCGGGATGAAGCGAGAAAGGACGCGCGGCGCCGCAGGCACCTTGCGTTGCTCGCCGAGGAAGAGCGAGAAAGCGTGGTGGAGCCGGAAGCCACAACTCTGGAACGGGCGCAGGAAGCGGCGATGGCCAGGAAAGCGGTGGATGCTTTGGCCGAGCGTGACAGGCTTGCATTGCTGATGCGGGAAGAGGGGCTGGACTATGCGGAGATCGCCGAAGCTCTCGATCTGTCGCCGGGTTCGGTAGGCACGACGTTGTCCCGCGCCAGGCGGAGACTGGTAGAGAGTTACGAGGCGCTGCAGAAGGCGCGTGAGACGAGGGAGAAGAATGCAGCATCTTGAGGAAGGAACGATTCACGCATGGCTCGACGGTGAGCTTCAGGCTGACGAAGCTCTGGCTTTCGAGGCGCATGTTGCGGAATGCAGCGATTGCGCGGCGGCGGTGGCAGAAGGGCGCGGGTTGATTGCAGCGTCGTCGCGAATAGTCAGCGCGCTGGATGTCGTGCCGGCCGATGTCATACCCGTGTCGAGGCCGAGCAAACGGGCCTGGTATGCAAACACACAGCTTCATGCCGCGGCTGCCGTGCTGATAGTGGCCGGAGCTTCCTTCCTTGCGCTGAGGCAGGAAGACGAGCCGTCTTTACTCCGGCTCATGGATCAGAGTGTTCCGGATAGTGCGGTGAATGCCGGCAAATTGGAGAGCCTGAAGGAAGCGTCGGTCGAGAGCTCACCGCCATCAGCGGGAAGCAGACAGTCCCAGGCAGTGACGCTCAAGTCACAGCCTTCGCTCAAGCCGCAGGCACCTGTTGCAGATGCGGTGAACCCGGTGACCCCGGCCCGGATCGATTCCTCGAACTTGCGCGATGGAACCGCAAAGTCGAATCTCGTAATAACAGGCGCTGCAAGGGCATCGCCGACGAGTACGGTGGCGACGAGTACGGAGAGTCCGTTGCGCGTGGTGAAATCAGACACGACTGAAACCACCGTCATTACCGTCTACGCAGTTGCACCGGATGTCGAGGTAACCCTCAATGAGACTGGGCGAACGGGATTCGCTACGCCGAGCCGGGAAACTGCCAAGCTCAGGAGGGACATCAGCGGCGGTTCTCTGTCTCCTCAGGCGACCGAGGCGTCGCGACGAGCGAGAATTGAGTCGATAGAGTGGACCAATTATTCAACCGGCCGGACTTATATCCTGAGTGGCGCACTGTCGAAAGAGGAATTGACGGCGATTCGGGGCAGGCTCCCCTCTGGCGTGCGCTGAGTAATGTGGCTGATCGGAATCTGCCGCTTATTTGCCGGGATCGAGGATACGCCGGATCTCCGACCTCGAGTCGAGCAAGTGAAGCCGGGCGGTGCGATTCGCAGCGCGCGGTGAGGCCTCGCGCAGAATCGCATCGAGTTCCATGAGTTCTCCACGAACGAGCGCGCGGACATCATTATTGGGTCCAGTGCTGCTGCGGGCGCGCGGTCCACGAACAGGCCCCGGAGTGATGATTATCGCAGGTGATGGATTGAGCTTCGAGTCGGCCTGAGCGAGCCACGCGCGCTGGAGTCCTCGCCGGTAAGGATCGATCGCTACCGTTCCACCGGCGAGCTCACTCCATATTGAGCGGCGAACATCGCCGAGCATTTGTCCGAGCGGATAAACATCCCCGGTCGATCGCGCCAGCACTTCGTAGTCGGCGAGCCGGTTGAGACGATCCGAGTCGAGCAGACTCGTGAGCACTCTGCTCTGAACAGAACCGATGCGCCGAAGCGCGCCATCGGGTTCGATGCGGCGCAGCAAATCGGCATCGATGAGGTATAGCGGAGGGCGAAACGCATTGTCAGCGATGAAGCGCACTGCCGCTCGCTGCCGTTGCGCCGACACCGGAGTAAAACGAGGACCCGGCTGTCCGCCGTATTTCTCGCGGCTATCGGACGCTCCGACAACGTTGACGACATGCTCCATTTCCTCGCTCCACTGGTCGAGCAGGCGGTCGTATAGCTCGACCAGTTCCGAATTGTCTTCGCCCCTTCGCAGGGACGCCGACATGAGGATCGACATTGTGCGTTTGATATTCCGGAGACCGAGAGCGGTCGACCTCACGGCATCTGCATCACCTACGGCTTCGGTCTGGTCGCCTGGGTCCGAATTGCGTGAGCCGAAAGTGCTGAAGCGGTACCACGGGACCGTGTCCTGTACTTCGGCCCAGCTGTTGAGCGTGGGTTTTTCATCGTCTGGCGTACGCGCGCCGGGAATCGGAGCGTAGCCCCATCGAGTTGCGAACAGGTCATAGGGTCCGATGACTGGTATCAGGTTTTCAGGCGCGATACTGTCTTCAGGTTGCGCGACGTAGTTGAAACGGGAATAGTCCATCAGCGTCGGCGTGTGTCCCATTCGACTGACCCACGTTGCACTTCGCACGCTATCGGTGGGATATGTCGAACTCGCTTTCATGTTGTGCTGAAAGCCGAGCGTGTGTCCCACTTCGTGCGCGACTATGTACTGCACGAGTCGACCCATGAGCGAGTCGGGCAGGGGCAGGCGATGTGTGCGCGGATCGAGCGGCGCAACCTGAGTCATGTACCAGTTGCGCACGAGGTTGAGCACGTTGTGATGCATACGTATCGAGCCGTTCAGAATCTCTCCGCTGCGCGGATCGTGAACGTGCGGCCCCTCTGCATTCTCGATGGTAGACGGAAGCCATCGTACGACCGTGTTGCGAACGTCGTCGGGTGACCAATCTGGATCTTCCGTTCTGGACGGCGCGTTCATGGCAACGATGGCGCGGCGAAACCCCGCGGCCTCGAACGCAGGCTGCCAGTCTTCTATGCCTTTTTTGATCCATGGGATCCATTGCGCTGGAGTTGCTGGATCTACGTAGTAGGCGAGGGGACGAACGGGGTCGGAGACGAGAGAATCGGGAAATTTCTTCTCGAGGCGCCAGCGCGTGATGTACGACCTGGTAACCGACCGGTGTTGAGTGGTTCCGAAGTCGGTCTGTCGTACTTCGAAGAACCCAACTCTTCTGTCGGCGATGCGCGGCATCATTGGACGGATCGGGAGCCGGATCATGCTCCAGTGCGCGAGAATGCTCTGGGCGGGGAGTGGTCCGAGTCCGCGTTGCGTGTCGGGCGGACTCTCCGGAGTGAATGTCTGGGTGGCTTCGACCTCTACATTCGTCGGGAACGACGATACCCGCTCGATGAACGACCGCTTGTCGTCGAACGACCCCCGGCCGGCGACGAATTCAGGAACGTTTGTCGTGTACAGTGGCGTAACGTCGATGACCGCCGAGCTGTCGGGACCATACGCTTCGATCTTGAACACGGCGACGACTGGCGGGTAGCTGGCCTGAGAGACCGCGTGGTAAACGGGGAGAGTGGAGTCGGCGGTCAACTCGAAAGTCACGCTTCGCAGCAGGATGCGGTTTCGATGTCGTTCCCATCTCAGAACGCGCTCGGTGAACTCGTCGCCGCCATACGCCGACCCGCCAGACGCTCGAGCGAACCTTCCAACGAGCAGCATCTCCCGGCCGAGCTCGCGGCGCGGTATCTCGAAGAGAAGAGTGTCGCCGAGTTGGTGTGTCGTGAAAAGCCCAACACGCGTGCGCGCCGTTTTCGTTACGACTTTGGAGTATGGTTTGACGCCGGCCGTGGCATCGGCCTTCTCGATGCTGTCGGCGCGGACTTGCGACGGCGTGCGCTTCGGCGCGGGCTCTGGCCCGCGTCGTGGAATGATGAAGCAGCCCTGCGCGCTCAGGAGCAGGGCGCAGGCGGCAATCGTGTTGAGAATTGGTGTCAGTGATAGATCCGGGAAGGGCCTACGATTGCGAGTGATTCCCTGTATCGAAGGCGCTGACGGCTATGCCCATGGCATGGTACCCCTTGTCCACGTAGATGGTGGTGCCGGTAATTCCACTTCCAAGCGGGCTCGAGAGGAACGCTGCAGTGGCGCCGACTTCGTCAGCGGTCACCGGATCCGAGAGCGGAGAATTCGCGGCGCAATACTCCACCATTCGGTTGATTATGCCGATGGCGCTCGCGGCGCGGGATGCAAAAGGGCCAGCGGAGATCGTGTTAACTCGCAGACCATACTTTCGTCCGGCCTCATAGGCGAGCGTACGGGTGTCGCTCTCAAGCGCGGCCTTGGCCGAGGACATTCCGCCACCATAGCCTGGAATTACTCTCTCGCTGGCCATGTAGGTGAGGGAAAGGAATGACCCGCCAGGGCGCATCATCGGGCCAAGGCGGCTCACCATTCCGACCAGCGAGTATGCGCTTACTCCGACAGCGGATAGATATCCGTTGCGGCTTGTCTCGAGGAGGGGCTTCTTGACTTCCGGGCCGTTGGCCAGAGAGTGCACGACGATGTCGAGACTCTTGTCGCCGAAGTCACTCTGGATACGATTCGCCATACCGTCGATCGAGAAGTCGCCCGTGTCCTTGTAGCGTTTGCTCGAGCGAACATCCTTGGGCGCATCGGCGAGAGTATCGAATGCAGCGTCAAGCGGGTAGACTCGCTCGAACTCGAGCAATTCACCGTTCGACATGAGGCGCGACTCGTCCATTTTGCCGCGCTCGAGGAGATTCGTGAAGATGTTGAGTGCGGGGGGCCAGGTGCCGACAAGGACCGACGCGCCCGCTTCGGCGAGGGCTTTTGCGATCGCAAAGCCGAAACCGCCGTCATCGGCGACGCCGGCAACGAGCGCGCGGCGCCCGGTGAGGTCAATATTGAGCATGTTCAGGATATGTCTTAATCGTGCAATTGCGGCAAGGGGAGCGGTGCCAATATTTATGTAGAATCGAGGGCCGGACGGAACACTGCACGAGGTATCACCTGTTGAAAAGAATCTACCTGCTGGCGCTGCTCGCACCGATAGTGATCGGCACCTCCGCCCATGCACAAACGACGGACACTTTATACACCAAGCGGTCGCTTTTTACCATCAGCGACGCTGCGCTGGTTGGGGCGTTCACGCTTGCCACGATCGCGGCGGCACCCGCAGACCGTCTCGTCACGCGCCAGCTTCAGGACCCGGCCCGCCAGGCCAACCGGTTTCTGAATCGCGGCGCCACGATATTTCGTCTTCTTGGGCAGCCAGGAGGATTGATAACAGGCGGTGGTTTTTACGCGGTGGGGTTTGCCAGTGGAAACCGTCGAATGGAGGACATCGGACTGCATACGGTCGAATCGATCCTGATTGGGGCTACGGTGACGGGAGTGATCAAGGTGGCGGCCGGGCGTGCGCGACCGAGGCTAAATACGGACAGCGCCACAAACTTCCAGTTGATGCGCGGCCTCAAGGATGATGACTACCGGTCGTTCCCTTCAGGCCATGCGACAGCTGCTTTTGCGTTCGCCTCGCTGGTTTCGGCGGAGACGAGCCACTGGTGGCCCGAAAGCAGGTGGATAATCGGTCCGATTGTGTACGGGGGAGCGGCGCTCACCGGAGTTTCGCGCATCTATAACAACGCGCACTGGGCGAGCGACGTAATCGCGGGCGCCGCAATCGGAACGCTGACCGGAATAAAAGTATACAGGTATCAGCACTCGCATCCCGACAACAGGCTCGACAAGCTTTTTCTCCGTGCAGGCGTGCAGATGTCGAACAACGGCGGGGTGATGCCGATCATGTCGATGGTGCAGAGGTAATTGCAGGCCAACGGCATCTTCATCATCGCCGAGGTCGGTGGCGAAGCAGGCAGGTTGATTCGGGAGATCAACGAGCGCTTCGACCCTCGCCTTGCGCGATACAAGGCGCCACACGTGACACTTACCGGATCTTCAGGTGCTGGGCCAATTCCCCCTTCGTTCACGGCTTCGCAGTTGCTCGAGAAGCTAGCACCAGTCGCATCATCGACAGCACCGCTGTCGCTGCGATTCGGACCGCCGCTTCGCTTCATGCAGACCGAGATCATCGTCCTTCCGCTCGATCCACACGGGCCTCTGAGGGTTCTTCACGACAGAATTACCACTTGTGGCCTCGTGTTTCAGAGGGCGCGATTCACGTTCAGTCCGCACTGCACGCTCAGTCTCTATCCCACATTGACGCGCGAGACGGCGAGGGAGCTGCTTGCGATGCGGGTGCGTGAGCCCGCTGTCATCGACAGAATCACAGTGTACCAGACGCTTGACCCGCAGCCATCAAAGATGCTTTTGGACCTGCCGCTGACCGCTGCAGTCGAACATTCTCTCGAGTAGAAGCCTGCGACCCATGATCCATTGCCGTTTCAGAATTGCTTACGGCAACGCATGGTCTGACAGTTATCTTCTTCCGATGTCAATAAAGACGTTCGTAGCCATTCCCGCCGCCATGCTGGCCATGGCCTGTATGCCGCGGGGCCAGGCTTCTGTGGTGGTTACGGCCGAAGGCAGGCAGGCAGGCAGAGGGTCACCAGCGCGCTCAGTCGCAGCAGTGCCAGGCGAAAAACACTTCCGGTCGGTGCGTCAGATCACGTTTGGGGGAGAAAACGCCGAAGCATACTTCAGCAACGATGGGAAGTGGCTGACGCTCCAGAGCACACGCGAGGGTCGAACCTGCGATCAGCAATACGTGATGCGGATAGACGGCTCGGATGCGCGCCGCATTTCCGATGGTCGTGGCAAGACGACATGCGGCTGGTTTTTTCCCGGAGACAAGCACCTTTTTTTCGCGTCTACTTCGGCTCACGACTCAACATGCCCGCCGCGGCCGGATCCGTCGAAGGGATATGTATGGCCGCTCGACCGGTACGACATCTATACGGCGAATAGCGACGGAAGCGGGCTGAAGCGGCTGACACACTACGACGTGTACACGGCCGAAGGTGTTCTGTCGCGGGATGGAAAGCGAATAGTGTTTACGTCGCTCAAGGACGGCGACCTGGACATTTACACGATGAACGCCGACGGGTCTGATGTGCGGCGATTGACCAATACACCGGGGTACGATGGGGGAGCATGGTGGTCGCCCGACGGCAAACAGATCGTCTACCGGGCCAATCACCCCGCCGACTCGACGGAGCTGAAGGCGTATCGCGACCTCCTCGGCCAGCGACTGGTTCGTCCCAGCAGGGTGGAGCTTTTCATCATGAACGCAGACGGATCCAATCAGCGTCAGATAACAACGCTCGGAGGAGCCAACTTCGGCCCGTCATGGACTCCGGATGGAAAGCGCATCGTGTTCTCGTCGAACCACAAGAGCCCGCGAAGCGGAAACTTCGATATCTACCTGATCGACCCCGACGGGAAAAACCTGGAGCAGATCACTTTCGACGAAGCGTTCGACGGTTTCCCGATGTTCAGTCCCGACGGAAAGAAACTTGTCTGGGCCTCGAACCGGAACGACGACAAGCCCCACGATACGAATCTTTTTATCGCCGATTGGAAATAGGAGCGCTGACGCTCAGAAGCTCAGTTTCAGACCGGCGCTGACGGTGCGTCCCGGAAGCACCGTGACATTGTCGGGCTCGCCACGTTGCTCATCGAGGAGATTGTCGCCCGCGAGAGTGAATGTCATGCCCGGGCTTATAAGAAGGCCGAACTTGCCGCCGAGTCGCGTGACACCTTTGTAGTTCAGCCAGTAAGAGCGCAGCGCCTGCCCGGTCAATTCAAACTGCCCCGGATTATCGGTGGCAGAGGCGCGTGACAGCGCGATGCGGTCGTAGTTGATCCAGTCCGAAGCGCGCGACAGGTTCCACATGGTGGACCACCGCGTTCGCATGTACGACGCGCTCATGCCGAGAGTGCGCGCGGGGACCTCGAGCATTCTGTCGCCCGCCCTGAGATCGCCGGTGTAGCTCCTGGCAAGTTCGCGAACCTTGCTATCAACCTGAGTGAAAGACGCGCCGATTGACCACGGTCCGTCTCCCATGGATCCCTGAAGTTCCCATCCACGATTCGACACTTCGCCGACATTCTGAAGCTCGTACAGATAACGTCTGAGCGATGGAACGGAGTCGGGTGCAACCTGGAAGATGGTGACGGGCTGAATCAAGCCGGAGGCGCGTTGATCGAAACGTGTCGCGTGCAGCGAGAGAATCCTCCCGAATGAAAGATCTGCACCCGCTTCAATTCCCGACTGCACTTCGGGTGAAAGCGTTGCTCCGGAAAACGAACCCCACTTTCCGATGAGGGCTCCGGCTCGACTTGAATTCTGTGCAGGACGAATTCCCCTTCCATAAGCCGTCCGGAGCTTGATAGTCGCTGGACCGAACGTCCGGCTGGTAGTAGCACCGAACACGGGAAGGACAGCGATGTCTCCGAGTCCATCGATTGAAGTATTTCTCTCGGCGCGGAGCCCGGCGCTAAGATAGAATTTCTCCGCGAAGCTCACATTGACGTGCCCGATCAGTCCTGCGTTGCTGCGCATCTCGACGAACGCAAGTGCCGCTCCCGCGACCTCCTTCAGCGAACCGCGCGTTACAGTTTCATCGCGGACCAATGAATGCTCGGCCGACAGGGTCAACACTGCGGCGGTATGCTCAGGGTCGCCGAAATTTCCGACACTGCTGCCTCTGAGCGTTGTCCTGACGGCGCTTCCGGTTGCCGCTCGCAGTGCGGAATCGACAGCCGATGACAGTCCACCATCGAGGAGGTCGGCGCTTTGAAGACTGTATCCGTCGACACCGACGACTGCAGTGTGAGTCCAGTTGTGGCTCTGTGCAAATGTGCCGGTGAGCCCGAGAGTATACTGCCGCACTGATTGCCTGTCGCTTGAGTCAGAAGTTGTCGGTCGCGACAGCCCGAGACCGACAAGAACGGGGTTGGAGGGTGAGCGAGTGTCCTGGGCGAAGAAGCGGTAAGTCCCGGTAACCGTGCTCCTGGATTGCACGAAGCGTATGCCGCCACTCGAGCCCAATTGTTGGCTGAAGGCGGCTGGTATGAATGCGCCGATGGAAGTGAGTGTCATTCCGAGGCGGGCTGATCGGACGTCGTTTCCCGAATGAAACGAGAGCCCATGGCTTTGCGAGAGCACGCTGCCCGCGGCGTAGTCGCTGGTGGAAGTACCGCCCCCGGCGCGAATCTCAACGCGCGGCGAGCCGCTCCCGGTCCCGTCCTGCCTCGTAACGATGTTCATCACACCGCTGATTGCATCAGCTCCGAAAAGCGCGGCGCCCTGTGGTCCCCGGATGACTTCGATGCGCGAGATGGCGTCGGGGTCGAGATGCGTGATGAGAAGCGAGTTGGCCGCTTCGATCCCGTCCACATATACCTTGGGGTAGCTGACGCCAAACGAGCTTGCTCCGCGAATGCTCCCATAGCGGGCGAGGAGGCTTGTGGGCGATTGCTCCCAGAGCCAGATCCCGGGGACTGTTCCGTTGATCGCGCCCGAAAGTGATGCAGCGCCGCGATCGGAAATCTGTTCTTTCCCTATGACGTCGAGCGCGACAGGCAGTGAACGGGCTGGTGTTCCGGCACTGGTCCCGGTGACGACGACACGGTCGAGAACACCGACTCGCTTCATCATGGAGGGCTCCGGCGACGCGCGGCCGGGCGCGGACATCTCGGCTGCTGCAAGCACGACCTGATCTTGCCCTACAACTACAGGTTGAACGGGGGCGCCTTCCAGGAGATCAGCGAGAACCTGCCGGACTGACGCGGACTCGTAGTTGATGCACACACGGCGATTGAGCGCCAGTTGCTCGACTGAATATGAGATTCGAATGTGCGCTGCCGCAGCAAGCCGATCGAGGGCCTCGCGGAGTGACAAGCTGCCTCCGCGAAGGGACACGCGACGGCCCATGGGGCCCGTCAAAACATCCCGTCCATCGATTCCTGCAACACGCGTCGCCGTCGCACATTTCGTCTGTGCGCCGGCCGTTTGAGATGCGACAACGGGAGCGATCGCGAGCGCCAGCGTAAGTGGGCCGGCGCGAAGCATGAGCCGCATTATCTCTATCGCACACTCCCCTTTGCTGGATGCACTATCGCGGTGTCGCCCCGCCTTTCGATCTCGGCGCCAAGGACCAGCCCAAGAACGTCGAGCACGCGATCGGCAGACTCACCCTTGAAGGTAGCGGTGATGTGCCGATTTGCGAGCGACGGGTCGGCAACCCGGAGTTCGAGACCATACCAACTTCGCATCGCAGCCTTCACTTCGTTGATTGTCGCTTCTCGCAGGACGAGGCGACCGCTGAGCCATGCGACATCGTCGTCCACGACAGTTCCCCGTCGCGCCACGACCTCTCCGCCGGTTTTCAGCAGGCCATTGTCTCCCGCCTGAAGAATTACACCCTGCCGGGCCGGAGTGTTCACCGCACGCAGGGAAACCGAGCCTTCCATCACACTTACCGCGACTCCCGCTGATGCATCGCTTCGTACAGCGAACCTGGTTCCGACGTCAACGATTGTGGCACTACCGGCGTGTACGGTGAAGGGCCTGTCTGCGTCGTGCACGACGTCGAACCATGCATTGCCGCGGATACTCACCTCGCGCGCCGTCCCGCCGTATCCGGCCGCCACCGTCACGGAACTCAGCGGTCCGAGGACGACCCGGGTTCCATCGGGAAGATCCAGCGAGTCGCGGACGCCAACGCCAGTGGCAAGCATGCGCTGGGTGAGCGGTGCGAGCGGTTGCGCCGGATTTCTGCCTAACACCAGCCATCCGGCGAGCCCCACCACGGCAACCGCTGCGGCGGCCATCGCCGGGAAGGGCACGCGCCATCTTTGAATTGCCGCGGAATCGCGCCTCGCTTTAACGAGTGCAAGCGCGTCTTCCACCTTCACGCTCGACGCCATTTCCTCGGCAATTTCAGACATTGCCCGATCGAGCACAGCAAGAAAATCCCTGTCAGCCGGGCGTTCAGCGAGAAGCGCCTCAATCAGGACTGTTTCCTGCGTGGAGCTCTCGCCGGCCAGGTAGCGCGCAATGGCCTCCCAGTCCGCGAACGGGTCGGAACTCGATGGGTCGAGGCGGATTTCAGTGTCGGTCATATACTCAACGAGACACCTCAGCGGAACAATACCCTGACAAGCCCCGTAAATTGGGGTCGAGTTTACCGTATCCCCATCTCCGCGGACCGGCTCCGCCAATTCGAAGAGCGCTGATTCTGGACCGTAATGAGCTACTCGTGCGCCTTCGTCGCGGAGATGAGGCGGCATTCGATACGATTTTCCGAAAATGGTATCCTTCATTGGTGCGGGCGGCCGAGTCTCTGGTGCGTTCGCGAGCGGTGGCGGAAGAGCTCGTGCAGGACGTGATGCTCGAGCTATGGAAGCGGCGTGAGACACTGGCGGAAGAGAGCTCGCCGCAGGCCTATCTATTTCAGGCGACGAGAAACCGCTCACTCAACTACATTCGCCACGCGCGGATCGAGCGTGAAGGCGAGCCGCACGCGACACGGGCTGAAGCGGTGGATTCCACAGCGCATTCGCAAGTTGTCGAGGAGGAGATGCTCGTGGCGGTGCGAAAGGCTATTGACGGGTTACCCGATCGTTGCCGGGAAGTGTTCGAGCTTAGCCGCACTCACGGGCTCAAGTACTCGGAAATCGCGACCGCGCTTGGAATTTCCATAAAGACCGTCGAGGCCCAGATGGGGAAGGCACTGCGCACCTTGCGCCAGGAGCTGGCGCCGTGGCTTCCGGAGAATCGCGCGTAGCAGCCGGCAAAAAGCTAGGTCGTTGGATCGCCCTTCGGTTTAAGAAGCTTCTCGCGGCCCGTGAGATACAGGATGATCATCAGCAGGACGAACGGAATCATCGCGAAAAGATCGGCCGAGGGGCCTGTTCTGAAGGGGTTCGCTTCACCCATGGCGTCGACCCACCGGTTGAAGCCGGCCATCGACGGAACTCCGGCAAGGAACGCGATGATGATGCCGGCGATCGCTCCGCCGGCGATGTACCCGGACGCCATCAGAACTCCCGGGCTCTTGTCGCCTTCGGCAATCAGTTGATCTTTCGTCAGATTGTTGCCGGCGTGCTTGCGCGCGATCCACTTGTCCACTGCCCATCGTATCAGTCCCCCGAGAAGAATCGGAGACGATGATGACAGCGGGAGGTAGACCCCGACTGCAAACGCGAGGGACGGAATGCCGGACATCTCGAGCACGATTGCGATCATCGCGCCGAGCAGTACCAGCGCCCACGGCAGTTTGCCGCCGAGTATTCCCTTGATGATGTAGGACATCAGGGTAGCCTTGGGCGCGTCGAACTTGGGAATGTCCTGGCCGTTGGGGAGTGTTCGGATGGAGCCGTTGATGCCGCGGTCCACGAAGTAGACCGGCGTACCCGCATCGTCCACCAGATATTTCTCGGCGTTGCCTCCGGCGGGGTCCTGTCTGTGCCAAACGAGATACGTGCGGCTGTCGGCTGCACCGGCGGCGAGCGTGCCTTCGATTCCTTCTCTCCTCGTGATCTTCGAGACGTCGGCCTTCTCACCGGGTTGAACCGAGCCGGCTGGAATTCCCTGGATGGTTGTGCCGACAGGCACGTACACTGAGCCCGCCGCGTTGAGCTTGAGAAGAATGGGACCGAGAACGAGTGCTGAAACGAGTGCACCGACGAGAATTGCGATCTGCTGCGAACTGGGTGTCGCACCCACCAGGTATCCGGTCTTCAGATCCTGCGACGTAGTTCCACCGTTCGATGCCGCGATGCAGACGATCGCTCCGATCGACAGCGCGGTGACGTAATAATTACTGCCGGTCCAGCCCAGGATGACGAATGTGAGGCATGTGAGAAGGAGGGTAGCGACGGTCATCCCCGAGATCGGATTCGACGACGACCCGATCTCTCCGGTGAGGCGTGAGGATACGGTGACGAAGAGGAATCCGAAGAGAACAATCAGAAACGCTGCGGCGATTCTCGTGATGACAGACGTGCCGCCGATGTAGAGTGGGCTGGCGAACACGATCGCGACGATTAGAGCGACGATTCCGATGAGGACGGCGCGCAAGGGGAGATCGCGGTCAGTTCGAAGAGAGGTAGGGGCACCTGCAGATTTGGAGGCGTTGAAATCAGCGAGACCTCCCTTGATGCCGTGCCAGATTGTTGGGAGCGAGCGGAAAACGCTGATCAATCCGCCTGCCGCTACCGCTCCTGCCCCGATGTACAGCACATACGCGTTGCGGATTGCCCCTGGGTCCATGTCCTTGATCAGCACTGTCGTCTCGGGCGACAGAGGCACCGTCAGCGACTGGCCGAAAAAGCTGATCATCGGAATGAGGACCAGGTATGCGAGCACACCGCCGGCGCACATGATCGCCGCGATGCGCGGGCCGATGATGTAGCCGACGCCCAGAAGCTCGGGCGAAATCTCGGCCGAGAGTGATGCGGACTTGAACGGCGCGCCGAATATTTTCTCCGGAACTTCCTTCCATCCGCGGAAGGCGAC
Organism: Gemmatimonadaceae bacterium; assembly: GCA_046593165.1. GTDB lineage: Bacteria > Gemmatimonadota > Gemmatimonadetes > Gemmatimonadales > Gemmatimonadaceae > UBA4720. The sequence continues at coordinate 3,629 of JBKJRW010000184.1, read as the reverse complement.
CATGACCGTCTTGTATGCGAGCGCGAGGCCGAAGCCGGTGAAGATTGTTTTCGCGCTGGTGCCGGCGCCGAGTTTATCCTGTGCGCGCCGTGCATCGTCGGACGCCGCGGCACGCGACTCGGGAGACGCGCCTGCCTTGAGTACCTCGGCGCATGCGGTGCCCTCGGGATACTTGAGGATGCCGTGTTGAGCGACGATGAGTGCGCGGCGCAGCGGAATCATCATCAGAATGCCGAGCAGGCCTCCGAGTACCGCTACGAGCATGACGCGGGTGATCTCGAGGTCGAATCCGAGGATGAGAATAGCGGGCATCGTGACGCCGACGCCGAAAGCAATCGACTCTCCGGCGGAACCTGCCGTCTGGACGATGTTGTGTTCGAGTATCGTTGCGTCGCGCACGCCCATCCGTGAGAAGAGACGAAAGAGCGTGATCGAGATGACCGCCACGGGGATCGATGCGCTGACCGTGAGGCCGACCTTGAGGACCAGGTAGAGCGACGACGCGCCGAAAATGAGGCCGAGTATCGCGCCGACGATGACTGGAAGCGGAGTCAGCTCACGCAGGCTGGTACCGGCCGCGATGTATGGTGTGAACGGAGTGGGACCGTCGGGTTTGAAGCCGATTCTATCCGGGAATTCCTGCGGGGGCAGACTCATTCGGTCACACCTCGATCATGGTAGTAGCATCTTGCACTGGCCGGGCGCATGGTTAACGTGCCGGTTCCGCGTGCGGCAATAATGTACCCTGTGATGCGCACGGCGTAACCGACCGAGGGGCTCAGGGTTCGTCCCAGACTTCGTCGACTTTCTTGTCGTAGCGGGACATTCTGCTGCCGCCGGGCCCATAGAGATCCCGCTTCAACCGCAGCACGACCCAGATCGCGGCTGCGGTACCTGCGGTGATGCTGATGGCTTTTTCGATCTTGTCGCGTCTGGACGGCTGGAGCCGTTTGCCGAGGCTGGATAGGGGATTCTTAAATTTCATTGGCCGTGGGATTGCTGCTCGTGTATAAACTAGCAAGTCGGGTCAGGGATGGGTGTCAGGGCGGAACAGCTGATTTGAATTCGGACGGCAAGGGAGTCCACGTTTGGCGTCCCGCGAAGTATTTCCACGGCTTGTGGGCGTGAATCTTTCGAAACTCACGATACCGTCGGCGCATGGCGTCGATTCTGGCGTCCGATGAGGCGATCGGTCGGTGTGGCCACTCTCGCAACAGGCGTTCGACTTTCCATAGATTGCCGCTCTTCAATCGCCAATCGTAGGGATCGAGCACGCGAAGGTCGACGACGGCGTAGCCCTTGATGCGACCGGTGTAGTCGATGTAGCCCTCGGTGTAGCTCAGCGCGAGGGCGCGCGCGGTGCGGAAAACGGGCTTCCGACCGTGAAGGCCGGGGTCGCGGGAACGTGCTACCGACCCCCACCCCGTCGGTGTTCTGTAGACGAAGATGACGTGGTCGAGGAGGTCGATCGACTCGAAACCCAGCATTAGCGGAGTGTACCCGTGCTGTTCGAGCGTGACAGCCGTGAACAGGGTGGCTTCGAGGCAATGGGCGGTGCGGGTGCGAACGACACCGCGGAAGCCGCGCATGGTATCGCCTGCGGGCTCGGTGTTGTAGGGAAGTTCGTTGAGCCACCGCTGCACCGCGGCCGGCGTTCGCAGACGCTCGACGAGCTTTCGCTCGGCCGCGGTGAACGGGAGGTTGGGCGGATCGATCCTGGAATTACGCGTTGTGTCGGAAGCGATCGATCCAGCCCTCTACAGTTAGAAGTGGTACAACGCCGAAACTATGAACTCCCGGCGAAACGGGCGATGGTGTGTGAGAGGAACGCGACCACCGACGCCGACGACCAGTGCTCGCACGCGGGAAACGCGATACTTGAAGCCGATACCGGCATTTACTACCTGCTCTCCCGATTCCTCACCTGCGACCGCCCGTATTGCCTGCATCTCTACCAGTGACTCCAGACGTGGACCGAGATGATACAGCAGGGAGACCGCGAGGGCGACCTCCTGCTCTTCCTCTTCTCCTTCATCGCGATTGACGGCGGTGCCAAACGAAGCGATCGAAACGAGCTCGAGCGCGTTGCGCAGGAAGCCGAGCGTGGCAAAGGGCTCGACTTCGACAATGTGGCCGCTGCCAATTCCTTTTTCGTCGTCGCCAGTCGGGAGGCCGAATGCGAGGCCGCCGCCGAGGAGGAATCCTTGCTTTGCGGCGGCGAAGCTGGCGAGCTTGAGCGCGATTTCGCCGCTGCCGGTGGCGGAGGTGCTTTGACCGTCCACGGATCTGGAGGTTATCGGCAGGGCCGCTTCGATACTGAAGTTGCGGCTGAATGCGTACTCCCCCTCCACCTGAAACGTGTTCTCGTGAACGCGACGAGCGAGGTTCGCGTAGAGGTAGTCCAGCCGGATCTTGGTATCGGGGCTCGGCGATTCGGTGAAAAGCGGGTGTGAAAAGTGGAGTGGCGCCTTGTGGTGATCGTCACTGGCATCGTGACCAACCTGCGCACTTGCGTTGAGCGGAGTGACGGCCATCGAAGCGAACACAACTATGGAGATGCCTGCGACTACGCGCAGGGCACGGAGATGCTTTGTCAAAATCCCTCCCGGGAAAGATTGAAGTCGAATGAGTGGATGTCATGCGACCGGCTGCGAGTGCGCAGCCGCCTGAGAGGGTGGTGCGTTACTACACAGCCGTTCGCGCTCCAGTGGTGAGAACGGCTGGAGGTCCGTTGGCGAACGGAAGACTGAACTCAGGGGCCGGCGGGAGAGTTTCGTCCCCTGCGGGGAGATGGAGTGGGCTTCGGTCGAGAGTCAGTTCGGCGACGTGGACCGTGACGCGGGTCTGAATCGCTACAGACGGGGAGTGATTGGCGGAGCCCAGGCAACTACACTGTTCCCCATGCTGGTGGGACTGTTTCTGTGGTGAATGCTCGGCATGAGCCGCCGACGTTGTTGAAGCGGGCGCGGCCGTCGCTTGTGCCGAGGCCAGGCTGTGAACTGAACACGCGTGGAGCGCCGGCAGCTCTGCGAGAACGAGAGCGAGCCAGATTGCGGTGAAGGCCGCAGCAGGCCGACGGTACCTGGTGGTCAGCATCGACGATAAAGTACAACCAGATGCTGGATCGGGCACTTGGAATCATTCCAAGGGAGATCCCGGCCAAGTGGAGGGCCGGAACGGATTCCGGGCGGCGGGGCTACCGGGTTCGTGGCAGGCCGATCTCCAGCTTCAGCACCTGCTGTACCGAGTCAATGGCTGAGCGCAGGAGGCCTGCTGTTTCGCTTGTAGTCGGGACTACTGTGGTCTCGACGCCAGCCGCGTCCGGGATTTGGCGATTTTCTTTCGGTGTGTGAAATTTCATCGCTGTGGCGGTGACGTCTGCAACCACCCGGTCGAACTCGCCCGTTGACCAATTGCCGCATACATCACGGAGCCTGTTCTCGATGTCGGCGCGCAAAACTGCCTGGACCTTTTCAGGTGGAATGTCGCTGGGAAGATCATAGCCGCGGCGTTCGCGAAAGGTGGGGATGGATTCTGTTGCAGAGTTGCCCGACAGCCGATCGATAGGTTGCGCCAAGGTGCCGTCTCCGTTTTGTCGTTCGCAAAGGTTATCTCTGGGGAACGTCACG
>JBKJRW010000234.1:0-14860 GCA_046593165.1 Gemmatimonadaceae bacterium | reverse complement strand
GTGGCTCCAGCCGATGAAAAAACCGCCAGAAAGACGGCGGCCATCATGCCTGCCCAAGACCCTGATCTCATTGCCGAGTAAATCTATCAGGATAGCATTGCGGGGCAATCTCCTGATTCTGATTTCGCCGAAGGTTCGTCGGATTCGGGCACAGGAATGCCGATCTTATGGGTTTGCGGGTCCGCCAGTGCCTTAAAGACTGAAGGGCCACGGATGAGAAAAGCCACGGATTTTACGGATTGAACGGATTTGTACGGATGGGCATCGAACTTCTTGTTCCTGCCTCAGTCGATTGCTCTTTTGTCTTCCCGCCCGATCCGTTCCTGATCCGTTCAATCCGCGTAAATCCGTGACAAAGTCGTTCTGTTACCGTACCAGCTAGCCCTCGCCCGCTCGGTAACGGTACTCACCGGCAAGCTCCCGCGACGAAAGCGCTGCCCGCTGGCCGGTTCGCGCCTCGAAGCGCGCAACGAAATCGGTGAGACGCCCGGAACTAAATTCAGACCGCGAAAGCCCGGTTGCCTCGATCGCTCTCTCTATCTCGTCAGGGGCACCCTCAATCTCGACAAGCACATCCATCCGCGGGTATTCCTCGAATCGCACCGTCGCACCATTGAGCGAGTACTGCACGATGCGGCGTTCAATCTCCCGGACGACGACGTAACCGAGATTGGCGAGAATTACGGCGAGAGCATCGGGATCCCCCGCGCTGGTCGAAAGCTCCTCGCGCACCTTGTACCCATCTTCGTAACGCGTTGGGCCCTTCCAGTCGAGATGACCTTCGCGCGCCCCATCACTGTCGTACACTCGCAGTCTCAGCACGTGATCGCTGCTGAGCATCTCGCCGGCACTATCCGCGTACCGAAGGTCGATCAACGCGCCCTCGAACACGAGCTTGCCTCCCGCCCGCTCGACTGCGGCGCGAGCGGCGTCAATGTCGCCGACCACACTCTTGAGCTCGACTTCACGCATTCATGATCCGCTGCATCACGGCATCAGTGTCTCGGAGCGTCTCGAACACAGCGTAAGGCTCGTGCTGCTGGAGCTGCTCGACGGTGTACCTCCCCGTGGCCACCCCGATCGCTCTCGCTCCGATCGATTCACCACAGCGAATGTCGGCAGGTGTGTCGCCAATGACAATCAGCCTGTCGCCTGGGACGTCTGCACCGACAACTTCTCGTGCACGTCGCTGGGCAACGGCGGGCAACTCGGGCCGCTCCTCGTGGTCGGATCCGAATGCGTTCACCTTGAACCGCGAGAAATCGATTCCGGCAGCTCCCAACTTTGCCCGCGCACCCTGTTCGATGTTGCCGGTGAGCAGCCCGAGGACGACGTTCTCCTCGCTCTCCAGTTCGTCAAGCAGCTCGCGCACACCGGCATGGACATGAACCGTTCGCTCTCCTGAGGCGAGTTGCCCCTCGAGTCCGGTCAGGTACACCGCGAGAAGTGACTCCATCTGCGCGTCGATCTCTTCGTCACTGAAACCTTCGAGCCTCATGAGATCCCGAACTATTTGCCGGTCGGTCTTGCCGTCGTAGTGATACTCGCTGGTGCCAGGCGACCCGAATACATCGGTAAGTGCCCGCTCCATCGCGAGACGGCCAACCCCGCCGCTACGGAGAATCGTGCCATCGATATCGAAAAGGACTACTCTCAAGTTCGTGTCAGGAAAAGGCCAGTCATGATCGTGCCGGTGCCTACGCCCTGCCATATCGTCGGCGCTTCGTGGAGAAATATCCACGCGACGATGATCGCTATCACGGGTTGAAGGTTGCCGTACATCGCAGTGCGCGTCGGACCGAGCACTCGCAAGCCCCGGTACCAGAAAAGATATGCCACACCCATCGAGATCACGCTCGCATATAACACCGCTCCCCATGCGGCTGGCCCGACAGCCGACCAGTCGGTAAGGGCAAGCGCGGGAGTCGCGATGAACAGCATCGGTACCGACCCGCCAAGCATCGTGAACGCCGAGAGATGAACAGGGTCGAGCCGTCGCGCGTATGGCTGAAGCATCACCGTAAAAGCTGTCCAGCACAGGGTGCCGCAAAAAACCAATGTCGTGCCCAGTAACTTGCTGTCGCCCTGAGCAGCGCGAGCGCTTCCAAGTACGACGAGCGCCACCCCACTCAGTGACAGAGCGAGACCGCCAACCACCCTTCGATTCACCCGCTCGACGCCACGGATGCGGCTCAGAATCGCGATCAGTGCCGGAGTGCCGGCTACTACGAGTGCGGCGTTGGCAACGCTGGTACGGGAGATTCCCTCGACAAACAGAATCTGATACACGCCGTTGCCAAGCATGCCCAGAGCCATGAGGGCCAGAATCTCACGCCTGGTCGGAAACCTCTTCCCCCGTGTGAACGCGAACCCAAGCAGCACGACGGCGGCCAGCATCACGCGCAGCCCGGTAAATGCCAGAGGCGACATCACCTCGGTTCCAAACTTCACTATGCTGAAGTTGACGCCCCAGATAAGCGCCATCAATAACAGAAGCGCATCTGTCTTTCCGAATCCGGCAGGTGTCTGGCTCGTCGTCATCGAGCGTAAACTAGCTAGTCCTCGCTCGCCCCTGCTACTTTCCGGCGATGCACATCTCGTTCGCTGTATTCGCCGACGGCGCCAACCTTTCCCAGGAAGGAAAGCTCAACGTGCTCGGCGTGTTCGACGCTCTGGCAGTGGGCGGCTTCCCATCGCTCCATCCCCGCACGCATTTCGTGGTGCGCCTCAAGGGAACGGCTGAGGATACGGGCGCCCATCGACTTGCTTTCAACTGGGTGAATCCAGCGGGAGAAGTGCTCTGGTCATCGGATGGCGAGTTGAATGTCGCCCCGGGGCCCAATCCCGCTTTTGAGATGGACCTGCCCATCATCGCGGTGATCGATCTCCCGCTCAACATGCCCGGGCTCTACACGATGCAGGTCGCGCTCGACGGCACGCCGACCGCGGACGTTCCGCTCCACGTATCGAGCACGGCTCAGGTGGTGATGCCACCGCCCTCAGGCATGTTCAGTTGAGCTTCGTGGCCTGAGCACTCTGTCGTCAGCCCCGCGCAAGGATCCTTCTCGCAAAGCGGAAATTCTCGACAAGGCCGCGCACGTATTCGTCTGGCCTGTCGAAGCTCTCGAGGCAGTGTCCGCCGCGGCCAAGCGATAAATGGACTATGCGGCGCGGTGCAACACCCAGTGCAACGTGTGTGATTTGACCATCTTCCCTGTCTGAGAAGAACAACAGGTCGCCCGCGTCGAACCCGTCAAGTCCGTTTTCTATGAGCACGCCCTGAGTGGCTTGCTGCCATGCGTCGCGAAGCAGTTTGATCCCGTGAAGTGCGAACACCGTCTGCACCATGCCGGAGCAGTCGGCACCCCATGGAGTTACGCCGCCCCACTGATAGTAGGTTCCCTGAAACAGGCCGGTCGCGGACGCGACAATTGCATCCGTGCTTGCCGGGAACACCTCGCGGCGCCGCGCCAGATCGAGCGACCTGCCGCTTACACACTTGCCGTGCCGAATGACTGCTCCAAGAGGCAGGTCGATCGTCACGCCGCGTGAGTCACGCATTCCGCAACCCATCGAGAGTTCTCCGGGCGCGTCCCAGCCCCACTCGGTGCAATCGGCTCCCTCTGCTACCTCGCAGTACCCTTCGTGCATCCAGCCCTCGTAGGAATCGGCGCCGCGAACGCGCAGCCATTTTCCCTGCGTTTCGCGAATCTCCGCGCAATGTCCGTACAGGATTTGAGTTTCCTGTGATGCTGCCGCACGTGGCTCGCGCAGCACAGGCGCGATCGGCGTCCGGGCCCGTATGTATCGTGGACTCAATGCTCCGGCCAGTCGATTAGTGGTATCTCCGGCGCGGATGGCGCCGGCGCATCTTTGCCGCCTTCGTCAGAACACTTGCGACACAGCATCACACCACGAAAACTGCAGATCACGCAAATGAAGGTTCCGCAGCCTGTGCACGGGTACCCCTCGGACGCCCGCTCCTCGTTGCCGCACGACCGGCAAAGCATCGCGTCCTTCTCGCGCAGTTCGCTCACGCTAGAAGCGCCACGTCCTGAAGAAATCGAATCCTAGCTGGCGAGGCGTCTGCTGCTGAATCTGCGGAGCGTTGCGCGCGCAAGTTACATCGCTCGACCCCGGCTCGATGCCCGCTTGCGCCGTGTAGATCGAGTTGAATCTGTACTCCAGCTTGAGGCCGAAGTTGTCCTTGAAATTGCTCGCGTTGACGAAACATAGTCCCGTGCTGAGGCCAAGGAACCAGTTGCTGCCGATCTGCTTGCCGACAATCGCACGTGAATTGAGGAGGCTGTAAAGGTACGGGTCCGAAGCCTGCGCGGCTCGCGTTTCGTCGATGCGACCAGTCTGTAGCTCGACTATATCCACGAGATTGCGCGGAATGGCGCTCGTGAGAAGATTGCCACCGTAGCGCAAAGCGAACGAAGCGAGTTGCGACCGGTACAACCCGTTGGAATTGTCGAGAGCGATTCCCGGCTCGCCGGTGATCAGGTAGCTCAACAGATCCGACTGGGACAGGGGAAGATTGTCGGGATTGTCGAGAGCAAGCGTCGGCTGCGACAGCGTCCCGCCGATAGTGACGCGAACCCTGATGTCTCGACGGTTCGCGCTCCGTTGATTTGGCTGCCTGATGGTGTGAATCGCGCGAATGTCGAGCGTGGGGTTGAGGTCCGGCGTCCCGAAGAAACGCAGACTCCCGCTTGCCACGTCGAACGTCGGCTGCACAAAGGGATCGACAAGCGTGAGACGGTAGGTCCCGCGCACGGCGTTGAGCGTGCCCTCGAGCGCGAGAGCGGAGCGGTCGCCTGTCTGCGGGCTTCGCCCCAACGTGACGTTGAGCGAACCGCCAAGTTTTACGTTTGCCTCGGATGAGCGAAGCCAGACCGCGTCGCCGATATTCACCGCGACATTCTCCAGCGTCAGATTTTTTGTGAACGCACTCGGCGTCTGGGGCAGGAGCTTCCGGTCGCGGGAGAGCAACGTATCGACGATTCCGGCGAATTCAGGGTCACTCAGATCGACTATCTGCTTGGTGAGCAGCTCGGGGATGTAAATGGAACCGCGGTCCACGCGAACTGCCCCACTCACCCTGGCACCCTTGTACGGGCCGGTAAGCGTCAAATCCTGATCCGTCGAGATATCCAGCGACGCCAGCCCCGGCTTCTCGATGATGTGAAAATTCCTCGCCTGCGCGCGAAGCGCGAACACCGGGTTGGTGTACTCCTGCAGACTCACAAAACCCTGAACTCCGAGCGTGCCGCGCCTGTCGCGTTCCGTCTCCGCGGACATGCGCTGGATGAATACAGTGTCACGCTCGAGCAGCACATCCGCGTTGAATCGGTCGAGCGTGAGTCCGACGTTGGTGAGAGTCGCCGATCCGTTCTTGATGCGGAACTGGCCATCGATGATCGGCTGCTTCACGGTTCCGCGAACATCCACGTTGGCGACGAGCGATCCGTGGGCTCGCTGAAAACCGGGAACGAAAGCTTCAAAGACTCCAAGGTCCACGCTGTCGGTTCGCAGATTACCGCGCACCGAGTCTCCATCGAGCCTGACGTCCCGTATCGCCAGTCGGGCAGTGCTCGAATGTCTGAGCATCAGCGAATCGAGCGATCCGCCGCCGCCCACGAGAGTCACGTGCGCAGGAGCTTCCATGCGATAGCTGCTGCCGCTCGAGACGGTCACTGCTCCGCTGTCCACAGCGATGAGCGTCGTATCACCCGCCTGGCGTGCACTGCCACCGATGTTGGAGACTACCCCGCCTTCGCTGGTTAGCCTGGCCTTGAACGTGGCGCTCTTGACAGACGTCACGTCCGCGCTGGCGATGAGCGACGTAAAACCAAACGGCCCCGCTTTTATTGTGTCGGCACTGAACGACACCTGCCCCGTCGGCGCCTCCGGCAGGTTCGCAAGCGAGAACTTCCCACTGATGCTCTCCACACCGCGCCCCTCGACGAACAACTCGCGCCCCGACATCGTGCCTTCCAGCGCCAGCAGGTTCGTCGTGCCGCGCAGCTCTCCGGTGACGCGAAGCGCCCCGCGAAGGGAATCAGCAGCGATCGACGTATTGCGTCCGATGTATCGCCTCACGTCTGCCAGCGAGTCAACTGAAACATTGAACGCGAGTCGTCCTTCAATGCCGGGGATCAGTCCGACCGTACCGGACGCCGATGCATTCGCGACATCACTTCGCACCACGAGCGTGTCGATTCGAGCGATTCCCCGGTCGAGCCGCACGCTCGCCCTGGAGGATGCGACCTTGAGCTTCTCGACCGTTCCATTGAACGATCCGCCAAGAGTGCCTGTGCCCACGACGAGCGAATCGCCGACGAAGTCGATGAAGTAGTCACCCGCAAGCATCGTCCGCGGTGCCTTGGGATTCTCCAGCAGCGCGCGCAGATCGAGGTTGGCCACCGTGCCGATACCGTGCGCTCCATATGTCGGCAGTTCGCTATCGACCGTTCCCTTGTATGACACCACGCCACCAGCACCCGTGAGCGTGGTTTCGACACTCAGGTTCACGGGCTCGCCCTTGATTCGCATCGGCCCGGCATAGTTGCCGCGCAGCGGAATGTCCGGGTACGATCGCGCGAGCGTAGTCATCGATAGAGGAGCCCCCTCGAGATCGAGATCGTACGACATGTACTTGTCATGCGACGTCATTCGCCCGCTGCCCGTGATTCGGGAAACTGGGAAGGCGCCATCGTGGTGGGTGATGTCCGCCTGCGAGAAGCGAACATCCAGCCAGAGCGAATCGAGACGCGTCGTCCCCGACACGGTTCCCTTGAGCAGCGGGAACATCGGATTGACGTACTGCAAGGTGCGGAGGTCGAGTGTCTCGATGTTCAACCCGAACCCGTGAAACACGGTGAACGCGGGCTGGAAGATGTCGAGCACGCCTTCGGCCGACGCACGTGACACCGCGCCCGGCACATTCGCGTCAGAGAATGTGAATTTGGTCTCGTTCACCCTGAACCGATTGAGCGGCCCGCCCGAACCCCTGAGGTATCCCGTCAACTGGCCGCGCCATGGATATGGAAACGGCTTGCCGTTGAACACGCGAATGAGCGCGAAGTCGAGCGGTGCTCCAATGAGCCGGACATCCTTCACGACGAGCATTGGTCCGCCAACGGCGTACGTCATGTCGCCTGTCAGTCGCGACTGTGTAGTACGCACATCCATGTTCTTCACCGCGTAGTCGATGACCCGCGGGTGGCCTACATTGTTTATATAGAGATCCAGTCGCCCGCCGCCTGTCGTCGGCAGCGTCGAATACACCCATGCGATGTCGCTCATCGCAACCTGATCGCCCACGACATGAATGTCGTAACGGAGGGGAACGCCGCCGCCCCAGACGAGCTTGCCGGCAGGAATGCGCCCTTTCGATGAAGTCAGCTCAAAACCCGGCGACTGTATCCAGATAGAGTCCCCCACGTGCCGGATGTCGGCCGCGATGCGCTTTACGTCGAGGGGAGGATCCGATGACTTGAAGCTGGCGCGCGACACCCTGAACATCCTTCCAGCGCTGTCGGGGTCAGCAATTCGCGCGTAGCCGAGGCTCGCCTGAAACTTCGCGAACCTGTAGATGTGAGTGAAGCCTTCACTCGTACGCCGAATCTCCGTGCGCCACTGGTTCCCCTGCGTCTGCGCGGTGAGTCCACCCAGAGCCTTCGTGATCGCACTGTCGCGCTTGTACCCGCGAAGCGAATCGGCCGGATGCCACCGCATTCCAACCACGATGTTCGCATTCCTGATATCGGCCGAATCCATGACGATGTAGTCGCCGAAATTGCGGGTTGCACCACGCGGCTTCTTCGGGCCTGAAGGGAAGATGCGCTGATAATTCCACTTGCCGTCCTCATGCTCCTGAAGCCGCACCTGCGGATGCTCGACGTCCACATGACTGAGAAGGACGCGCCGATCGAAGAGATCACGCACGTCATACCTCACCCGGACCTTGCCGGTGGCAAGCAGCAGCGAATCCTGATCGTCGCGGATTTCGAGCGAGTCGATTGTCACGCCGTTGAACAGGCCACCGCTGATACGCCCCACATAGAACGTTCCCTTCACCTTGCCTGAAACCCACGACTGCACGTAGCTCCGAACCTGCCCCTGTCCGAACCCTGTCTGCGTTAGTGACGCGACAAGTCCCACCACGACGGCGAGGATGACAAGGAGCGCGGTGGCGCTCCAGAACACGATTCGGCGGCGGCGTGACATGCTCGCCTAGAACGCCTGTCCGATTGCCAGACCGAACGTCAGGCGGCTCAGGAATCCGCCCGATGACCGCGGACTGAACGAAGCCCTGCAAGATCCTTCGTCCTGCTTGAGAACGCCGTCCACCGTACGCACCGGAAGCGTATTACCTGGGGTCACACACGGAAGAGAACCCGCGGCTGATCCGAACTCATCAGTCGGCGAGCCGCCTGGAACTTCGTAATACAATGGCCCCAACGGACGGCGATACGGATTGTACCCGACAACAAGCCGCACGGGACCGACTGGTGAAAACGCAGTCAGCTGGACGCCGGGCGTGACCTTGATCGAAAACTTCTGAAAGCTTGCGCTGCCTCCCCGGTTCCACACGTCGCCGGCATCCGTAAACAGTGTCCACTGAAGAAACTCGGGTAGGAAAGGACTCTCCATCCGAAGCTCGAGATTTGCCACCACCAGCGAATTCCCACCGACAGGCACGGCCCGCCGAACTCCCACAGAGTCCGGGTTCACGCCGAAGAGCGTGTCGCGGGATTGCACCCCGGGTAGAACGAGACGGTACGAATCCGCGATGTAAATCGCGGAACCAAGCTCATTCTGCGAAAACCCCCGCACACTCGTAGGCCCGCCTGCGTACAATCGCTCCTGCGGCGGTATGAACCCAGTCGTCGTTCCGAAGCTCCGGCCGAACACGGCACCGCCACGCATGCGAAACGCGACAACAGCACCGCCCGGAACACCCCAGTAATGCGACCTCTCCCCGACCACCTTGCTGAATTGCAGAGCGGTGTCGGAGCCGAGCAATGGCGACGCATGCCGCACCTCGAGACGCCACTGAAAGCCGCGGGTCGGCGACAGAAAGTTGTTGGACTTGTCCCGGGAAAGCACCACACTCGCTACCGCCAGCCGCTGCGTCTTCTGCACACGCTCCCGGTCTTCGCGGTCGCAGATATTGAACACGGCACAGAACAGTGCCGGCTGCGCTTCGGTGCGGCCGAGGTCCAGCGAATACGCAAAGGACACCGGAAGATTCTGCCAGCGCCGCCATTCAAGCGAAGCCACACCTCCAATCGTAGTCGTTCGCAAATAGGCATTGTACTCGGACACGCGCTCGCTGAACACCGTGATCGTCGGCAGGAATGCGAGGCCGGAGAACACTGGCTGTCGCAGCGTTGCCCCCACGTAGTAGTTGAGTTGTCTGCTGAACGGATCGCGACGCGCCTGCGGACAAAGCGCATTCAAACCCGAAAGCGGGTCTCCGATTCCGATCTTGGAGACACGCGTCGTGAGGTCCAGTCGCCGTGCGGTACGCAGGAAGTTGTAGTTGGAGAGCTCGCCGGTGACTCGAAAGCAATCCAGCGTGCCATATCCCGCCCCCAGTCTCGCCGACCTCGTCGTATTCTCGGCCAGCAATGCCTTGATGTGCACGATCGAATCGGTTGGGCCAAGAGCAGTGTCGGGAATGAGAGACACGTGCTGGTAAGCCTCGGTGCGGTAGAGCGTGCGCTGCGCATTGAGCAACTCGTCCTCGCGGTATACCCGCCCTGAATCGAGCCCGATGATGCGACGCACAACTCTGTCCGGAACCTGTTGCCCCTTCGTCTCGAACGGCACCACCTCGACGTCCACCCGCCCGAGTCGTGTGAATGGTCCCGGCGAAACCCTGATGGTGTCGAACGCGAGTCTCGTACTCTCGTCCACTTCGAAGGTGTTGTTCACCTCGGCGCGCGGATACCCACTGTTTCGGAGACGGCGGGCGATAGTGTCGCGAGTGGCTTCTAGGCTGACGCGGTCGAACCGCTGCCCCGCCATGAGCGGCAGCCCGCTGATCACCCTCGCCTTGTTGCGGACCGAGTCGAGACCCTCTATCACGAGCGACTGGAGCCTGGTCGGAAGTCCCTCACGGACCACGAAGTCCACCTCGACTCCGCCGCGAACTGCCTTTATGGCCGTGTCTACCGTCGCATCGCCGAACCCGCTGCGCCGGTAAAAAATTACCAGACGCGCGCGGTCTTTAGGAAGCTCGTTGCGGTCGAGACAATGCCGCGCGGTAAGCGGCAGGCGCAGTACAGTGCGCGCAAACGGAGACGCGGTGGTGACGATGATCTTCGACAGCTCCGCGTCGGTAAAAACCGTATTGCCGGAGAACGAAAGTCTCCGCACCTCCTGGTCGCCTGCGTCACAATTGATCTCCTGTGCCGCGGCTCGTCTCGCAAAGCTGGTGGTGAATAGCGCAAAGCCGGAGATCAGGATGACACGCGCTACCCCAGGTTGCATCAACCGTCGCGCTTTCGATCCCACGCGCCGGCCGGCCCACTCTTCTCGTCGGGCAATGGCGGCTCGCGGACTACCGCAGGCGAAGGAACCAGCGGCGTGCGCTGGATTAAGAGTTGCACCAGATAGAATCCGGCCAAACCGACGGCGACTCCGACCCCGATTGCGGGTAGAAGGTCAGCGGCTCCGAGTTGGCGCCTATAATAGTAGTCTTCGCTCATAGTTTGACGCCTTCTCGATGGCCCGATAAGTTCTCGCGTCCTGCCCCACAATGTCAACGGTACAATCATGCGCATATCGCGGATCATCACTGTAACCCTTTTTGCGGCAATGGCATGCACCGGGAGCGAAACGTCCCAGACTCGCCGCACGCTCATCGACTCGCGCGACACCTACGATCCGCGCTCGCTCGACCCAGCCCTTTCCACAGATGTGCCGACCGGCCGAGCGGTCGGATACGTTTTCGACGGCCTCGTGCGCTTCACTCCTGACGCCCAGGTCGTGCCGGGCCTGGCCCGATCATGGGACATCTCCGTCGATGGATTGACGTATACGTTTCACCTCCGAAAGGGCGTAAAGTTCCACGACGGACGCCCCTTCCTGGCCAGGAACGTCATCAACAGCTGGCAGAGAGTTCTCGACCCCAAAACCAAGGGCGGCAGAGGATGGCCTCTTTATCCGATCGCCGGCGCCAGGGAATACGCTGACGGAAAAGGCGGCCGCAGCATTGCAGGGCTGAGCGCACCCGATGATACCACCGTCGTAGTCCGGCTCAAGGAAGTGTTCGCGATCTTTCCCAAGCTTCTCGCGATGCCAGTAGCGGCCATCGTGCCCGATTCGGTGCCCGCTAACTTCGGTGAGCATCCAATTGGAACCGGCCCGTGGAAGTTCGTCGAGTGGAAGCACGACGACTACCTGAAGTTCGCCGCTAATCCAGACTACTTCGAGGCGCCGCCCAAGGCCGATAGTCTCATCGCACGGATCATCGCTGAGCCGAGCACGGCGGTGGCGGAGTTCGAGACAGGGCGTGTCGATGTGCTCTACGTACCCGAGGGCGAAACGCGTAACTGGGAGCAGACCGACGAGAAGAAGGCAATGCTCGAGTCAGCGCCGGCGCTCCGGGTGTTCTACGTCGCGATCAACACGACCCGTGGTCCGCTCGCCGATATCCGCGTCAGGCAGGCCCTGAACTACGCGACCGACTCGAAAGCCATTCTCAATGGAATCGTCAGCGGTCGCGGCAACCTCGCGGCCGGAGTGATTCCTCCCGCTCTCGCCGGTGGCGACTCCACGCGGAAGGGTTACACGCGCGACGTTGCAAAGGCAAAGCAGCTCCTTGCTGAAGCGGGCTACCCGAATGGAATCGACGTCGAGCTCTGGTCGTCGCAGACGCCCCCGTTTCCGCGCATCGCGCAAGCCGTGCAGGCGAACCTCAAGGACATCAATGTTCGCGTAACACTGGTGCAGCGTGACGCATCATCGATGCGCGAGGCAGCGCGTGCCGGCAAGACCGACATGGCGCTCAAGGACTGGTTCGCCGATTATCCCGATGCCGAAAACTTCCTGTATCCGCTGCTTCACAGCGCCAACAAGGGAGTCGGAGGCAACGTGTCATTCTACTCGAACCCGCAGTTCGACAAGCTTGTGTCTGATGCCCGGCGTGAGCAGGATGAAGTGAAGCGCGTGGCGATGTACCGGCAGGCTGACGAAATGGAGTACAGGGACGCACCGATGATCTACCTCTTTTTCTACAAGGAACTTTACGCGGTGCAGCCGTGGATCAAAAACTTCAAGGTTCCGACGATCTTCACCGGCCAGCGGTGGACTGACGTTCAGATTCAATTCCAGAGATAATCGCCGCGCATGCTCGCCTTTATCATACGCCGGCTGGTTCTCTCGATTCCGACGCTCATCGGCGTGATGGTGGTCGTGTTTCTCCTGCTCTATGTCGCACCCGGAGATCCGGTGCAGGACATGGTTGGCGAGCGGGCCGATGCCGAGACAATAGCGCGACTGAGAAAGGAACTTCATCTCGACGAGCCGCTGCCAAAGCAATTCATGCTCTACGCGGGCGGAGTTCTCAGGGGCGACCTCGGAAACTCGTACATCACCCAGCGGCCAATAATCCAGGATATCAAGGAGCGTTTCCCCAAGACGCTGCTCCTGGCCGGGTCGGCGATGCTTCTCGCGTCGGTGCTTGGGATCACGATCGGTGTCCTGAGCGCGAGAAATCCCGGTGGATGGTTCGACCGCCTGGGGCTCGGTCTCGCGTATCTCGGAATTTCGTTTCCCGTTTACTGGGTGGGATTGATCCTGATTCTGGTTTTCGCGGTGAATCTCAAGTGGCTTCCGCCGTCAGGCTATGGCGGAATCAAGTACCTGATTCTTCCAGCGCTTGCGCTTGGATCGCGATCGATCGCGTTTCTCGCGCGTGTGACGAGGTCGTCGATGCTCGAAGTGCTGGGGAGCGATTTCGTGCGCACAGCGCGGGCGAAAGGGCTCCGCGAGAGTGTCGTGGTCGGGCGTCATGCTCTCCGTAATGCTCTCATCCCGATCATCACGGTGCTCGGACTCGACTTCGGGTACTACCTCACCGGGTCGATTCTTACCGAGACTATTTTTTCGTGGCCGGGAATCGGGCGATACGTGGTGAACGCGATCGCGCGCCGCGATCTGCCTGCGATCAACGGGACTGTTCTATTCCTCTCGGCGGTGTTCGTGCTTGTCAACTTGATCACGGATCTCGCCTATGCCAAGGCTGATCCGAGAGTGGCGTACTCATAGGCAATCAACTCACTGCAAGAGCAACAGCTTTAACACAGACGTCACAGATGGCACAGAAGATGAAACCCGGCCTGCTTCGTCCCGGATTGGCGGCTCCGATGCGAATTCAGGCTTTCATTTTTCTGGAACTGCGACGACATGACGCCCGAAACGCCCAATAAAATTTCCTTCGTTCATCTGTGTCATCTGTGTCATCTGTGTCATCTGTGTCATCTGTGTTAAAAGCTTTTCCCGCCTTTGTGTGAAAAGCTTTTCCCGCCCTTTAGTCGTCCTTCTGCCCAAACACCGCCAGATTGGATGAGTGCCCCGGATTCACTTTCTTCTCGGGATAAATCCAGTGGAAGGCCTGATTGACTGCCGTCGCGGCCTCGGCGAAACCAGTCGCGATGAGCTTGAGCTTTCCCGGATATGACGTGATGTCGCCCGCCGCATAAATCCCCGGCCGGCCGGTCTCCATCAGCGAGTTCACAACGATCTCGTGCTTCTCGAGATTCAGTCCCCAGTTCGCCAACGGTCCGATGTCACTGATGAATCCAAGCATCGGAAGCACAGCGTCAGCCTCGAGATTTCTTGTCTCCTTCGTCTTCACGTCGCGGATAACGATGCCCGAGAGCCGGCCCTCGACATCGAGCACCTCGTGAAGCTCGTGAAACGGCAACAACACGGTCTTCCCTCCCTCGACTGCCGAATGCACTTCGGCTACCGTCGCCCCATGCGCCCGGTACTTGTCGCTGCGATGGACGAGCGTCACCGACTCGGCCCTGTCACGCAGCTGGTGACACCAATCGAAAGCCGAATCGCCGCCGCCGATAATCACGATCTTCTGGCCCCGGAATTTTTCCGGGTCGACGACGTTGTCGAAAATCCCGCGGCCGTACCATGCGTCAGCGCACTGCTGCGGCAGCCGGCGGGGGGAGAAGGCGCCGATACCGGCCGCGACGAGAACCGACCGCGTGGGAAACCGGTCTGTCTCGGTGACGAGAACGAAGTGGCCATCCTCCTCCTCGAGGTCCATCACGTGCTGGCCGAGGAAAGAGGGGAAGTTGAACTGACTCGCTTGCGCGGCAAGGTCGTGCACAAGGTCCTTGGCCAGCACCTTGGTGAATCCCGCGACATCAAAGATGTACTTTTCGGGATAGAGCGCGGTGAGCTGCCCGCCAAGCTGCGGAAGAGTGTCTACTATCTGCGCCGTGGCGCCCCGCATGCCCGCATAAAAGGAGGCGAAAAGTCCGGTCGGACCGCCCCCGATGATGGTGATGTCCGTTATCTCGTGCATCGGGGAGAATATAGCGAGATTTGCAGGGATGAAGATCTACACGAAGACCGGCGATGCCGGGCAGACAGGCTTGTTCGGTGGCGGCAGAGTTTCCAAGGATGATCCTCGCGTAGAGGCCTACGGCGACGTCGATGAACTCAACGCTTCGCTCGGGCTCGCGCGCGCGGTGGAGATGATGCCGCGCGTAGACGAGGTGCTGGTTCCCATCCAGCGTGACCTCTTCAGCCTCGGTGCTCTGCTCGCAACGCCGGATCGAGCGAAGATGCACGACCATCTTGCCAAGGCGCAGATCGACGA
>JBKJRW010000197.1:0-10681 GCA_046593165.1 Gemmatimonadaceae bacterium | reverse complement strand
TTGTCCCCCTCGCGTCCATTGCCAATGCACGACTCGTCGGCGAAGATCGCGACGATCGCTCCCTCGTCATCCTCGCGTTTTGCCGCTCGCTTCCGTGCTGGCTTCGGCGCAGGGATTGCCGACGACTTCCGGGCGCGCGCGGGCTTCGAATCATCTCCGAACAAATCGAAGTTCAACGGGCGACGATCTCCAGGCGCTCGATGTCGTCGAGGTGAATCGTGATTTCTTCACCCGTGGTCGGATGCAGAATGATGACTGCTTCGCGCCGTCCATCGGTGAAGATGCGCTTGGGAACTCCCACGTACTCGGTGCCGCGCCTGAAGATCGAGACACGATTGCCGCGGGTGATCGCGCTCTCGAGCGAGTCGTACTGTCTGTGATTCAACTGCTTCACGAAATCTCCGTCATCCAGTCTCCTGCCACTCGCGCGAGCACCGACGTCGCCCGTTCGATTTCATCTACAGGTACGTACTCTTCCGCCGCGTGCGCGAGAGCGATATCTCCCGGGCCGAAGCATATCGCAGGGATGCCGGCCGCGTTGAGCAGCGCGGCATCCGTCCAGGCGCTGAGACCTTCAATTGACACGGCCATGTTCTCCGCACGGAGCGCGCGTTCGAGTGCCTTCACCACCGGCGAATGGACGGCCACATCGCTCGGCAACTGTGCCCCGATCAATCTAACCGTCGCAGAAAGGTCGGGCCGTCGCGCGCGCACACGCTCGCACGCCAATTCCACCTCGGCCACGGCGTCGCGTGTGGATTCGCCCGGAATCGTTCGTCGCTCAACGGTGAGCGTGCATCGATCGGGATAGGTGGTAAGGCCGACCCCGCCGCTGATCGTCGATGCGTGAAGGGATGCGCGGCCGAGCAGCGGATGAGTGTGGGTGGGAAGTGTGGTTGCGTCGAGCTCGTCGAGTTCTGCGAGCACGAGCCCCGCGTGCCTGATCGCATCGATTCCGATGTCGTAGCGGCTACCGTGCGCGGCGCGTCCGGTGAATTCGATCTCCGTCCAGACGAAGCCCCGGTGCGCAGGGCAGATCGCGAGACGTGTTGGCTCCGTTATTATCGCGCATTCCGCCGGGATTCCACTTTCTATCAGGGCGCGCATGCCGAGGCTTTCGTATTCCTCGTCGGTGACGGCGGCGATGATAATCTGTCGTCGCGCGCGGTCGGCGCATGACCCGTACGCGCGGATTGCACCGGCGCACATCGCTGCGATACCCGATTTCATGTCGGCCGAGCCTCGTCCGTAGATCCTGCCCTGCGAGATGTTGGCGGCAAATGGGTCGTGCGTCATGCCGTCGATGCCGACAGTGTCGAGGTGACCCGCGAACATCATGGCTGGTGCCGTGGGAGGGCCGATGCGGGCGACGACGTTGGGGCGGCCCGGTGCGGCGTCGATTAGTTCGACTGCGAATCCCCAGTCTTCGAGAGTGGTAGCGAGCGACTGGGCGACGGCCAATTCCCCGGCGGCGCCGGGGGTGAGCGTGGGGTTGCGTGAGTCGATGCGGGTGAGCGCACGAGTCAGCGCTACCGCATCGCCGCGGGGAGTGTCGATGCTATGACCCCAGTGCTCCTACTTGCGCTTGCCTTTGGCTGCCTTCTTCGGGGCGGGCTTCTTTGCGGCGGGTTTTTTTGGAGCGACTTTCTTCGAAGCGGGCTTTTTGGCGGCGGGCTTTTTGGCCGTGGCTTTCTTTGGTGCTGGCTTGCCGGCCTTTTTCACCGCCGGTTTTCCCTTGCTTGCCGACTTTGCTGGTTTCGCTGCGGGCTTTTTGGGAGCTGGCTTCGACGCGGGCTTGGCGGGGGCGTGTTTTACTGGAGCACGGCTCGCGTGACTTGGCGCGTGCGGAGCATGGCTCGGCGCGTGGGCCGGTTTCGGCGCGGGAGTGGAGTGAGAGGGAGCGCTCGACTTTAGCGGAGCGGGAGGAACTATGGGCTTCCGCTTCGGCTGATGCTCTTCGACTTGACGAAGGAGTTTGTCTGCTTCTTCCTGCGTCATCTGGCCACGCCGGACCATAAATTGAACGAGGTCATTTGCGCTCTCGATCACGAATCCACTCAGACCGGCGGCGGCGTTGACGACGTCTTTCATCGCTGCGGCCATCCTGCTGCCGGCTTCGAGGCTGATCTCATGAGCCTTGGCCGCCATTTCGGCGACAGTGTCCTTGACGTCGGCGCCGCGGTGACCCGGGCTCCGCCTTGGCGGAACCGGGGGGGCGCCGTCCACTGGAGGGGTTGGGGTCGGGGCTGCGGGCTCGGACGTTTTGGCGATCTCAGCCATCACACGCTCCTGATCTATTGTCGGTCGGCGTTTTGTATTATCGGGGGGAAGTCCCCGTCCTCGACGCGCATTTTATAGTATACGGGGCGGAAGAGGCTGGAAACGGCGCTAAGTATATGATTTTCCGTAACTAAAACAAGTAAGGATAAGGTGGAACGTCAGGTGCGCTGCATTTGTGTTTTCCTCGTTCAGTTTCGAATAACAACGACAGTAACGCGCCACTAAAACGCCTTCATATGCTCAATTCCATCAATATCCTCGATTTGTCGCGTGTCCTCGCCGGGCCGCTCGCGACAATGATGTTGGGTGACCTCGGCGCCAATGTCATCAAAGTCGAGAAACCCGGAACCGGCGACGACACTCGGGGATGGGGCCCACCCTTCGACGACCGGGGCGAGAGCGCCTACTATCTCTCCGTCAACCGCAACAAGAAAAGCATCGCCCTGGACCTCGATCAGCATCGCGACAGGGGTGCGCTCCTCGAGCTCGCCGCCGGCGCCGATGTTGTTGTAGACAACTTCAAGCCCGGAACCCTTGAGCGGCGGGGAATCGATCCGCGAAAGTTTCTCGCCGCCAAGCCGCGCCTCATCTGGTGCACCATCACGGGATTCGGGGAGGAGAGCGCGCGACCCGGCTATGACCTCGTCGTTCAGGCAGAGAGTGGCTGGATGGCAATTACCGGGGAGCCCGACGGTGAGCCGATGAGAGTCGGGGTCGCGCTGGCCGACATCATAGCGGGAAAAGATGCGGCGATCGCGATACTTGCGGCACTTGTTGCGCGCGGGTTGTCCGCTTCACCCATTCCGGTCGACGAGCGGCGCATCCATGTATCGCTTGCCGCGAGTGCGAGAGCGGCGCTCATCAATGTCGCGCAGAACTCCCTTGTAACTGGCAAGGATGCGAAGCGCTGGGGGAATCAGCATCCAAATCTCGTGCCTTATCAGCTCTTTCATGCTTCAGACCGGCCGATGATTGTCTCTGTCGGAACTGACGCGCAATGGAAGTCGTTCGCCACCGCTGCCGGTCTTTTTGCTTTGCGCGATGATGCATCGCTTGCTACTAATGCCGGGCGCCTGGCCTCGCGTGATCGTGTCGTCGCCGCTGTTACCGAAAAACTGCGTGAGCGTTCGGCGGCGGAATGGATGATGGTACTCGATGCGGGGGGAGTGCCCTGTGGTATCGTCAAGACTGTACTCGAATCGTTAGCCGAGGCCAGCGCGTCGCCGCTTACGGGGATTGCGCCGAGTGTGCCGGGGACGATCCGGTTTGTGCCTCCCAGGCTGGATGAGCATGGCTCGGATATCCGGTTGCGTGGATGGGCGGCCTTTCGCCCCGACGGAATAGTTGGCAGGGCCAACGCGAGCCTATCGTGATCCGCAATAAAACATTACACTAGCCGTGTGACTACAACCGCACCCACGGCCCCGCTCATCGATCAGGCCGATGCGGATCAGGAGATCATCAGCCGCGTCCTTGCAGGTTCAAAGGACGCCTTCGGACTTCTGATCCAGCGTTACAGCGATCCGCTTTACCGCCATGCACTTGGCATGACAGGCAGTCCCGATGTTGCCGAGGATATTTTGCAGGCGAGTTTTATTAAGGCGTACCAGCATCTGGGTGAAGTGCGCGGGCGGTTCGATGCGTGGGTGTTTCGAATCGTCGCCAACTCCTGCAAGGATTGGCTCAAGAACATCCGCCGCACGCATGTCAGTTACGAAGAGGATGATCAACCGTCTTCGTTCTCGACGCCCGAAGAAGAAATGGATCGGAACGAATTGCGTACCGATCTTGAGTACGCGTTGGCGCGTCTGCCCGAGTCACTTCGCGAAGCGTTCGTGATGAAGCATGTCGAGGGCAGGTCGTACGAGGAGATGGCGGTTCTTCTCGAGACCACAGTGGGCGCACTCAAGATGCGCGTGCATCGTGCGCGCGAAGCGCTGCAGGCATTACTCGAGGAGAAGTACGCATGAGCGACGAACTGCCGGACACGCCAGAACCGCCGAAGCCGGTTCACAGAAAAACTCCGCCTGCGACGCCCGCTGTGCAGGCGTGGCTCGATGGCGAGCAGCCGCGCGACGGGCTCGCGACCGCCGACGAGCAGGAGACAGCGGAACTCTGGGCGCGCATCAACACGGAGGCTGAGACGCTGAGGAAGCGGCATACGCCGATTCACGTTCAGTCGAAGATTTTGAACTCTCTTCCCGAAGCTCCAGCTCCGACGGCGGCGCCGGAGGAGAAGGGGTTCAAGCTCAACACCGGAGTGGCGGTAGCTGGCGGGCTGTTGATTCTGGCGCTCGGCGCCGCAATCGGATTCATGATGGTGCGTTAGCGAATACAGGGGGAAAATGGTCTGGACGCCAGTTTTGCTGAGGTCGAGCGAGACTGGTGTTTTTGCTTTCCCGGCCTGCCCTTTGCACTCTTCCCGGCGTCAGGACGGACATTAGGCTCACGCAAAAGGGGGAATATGATGAAGCTCAGGATGCTTGCTGTAGCCGCCGGGTTCGTTATGCTGCCGGCGATAGCGGGTGCGCAGGACGCGCCGACGGCGAAGGCCGCGAAGGATTCGAGTCTCGAAGCGAGGCCGGTTCCGCCATCGGATGGCATGACCTGCCCGTGGGGATGCCCGACGTCGAAGGGTGCGGCTGGACTCAGTGGCCCGCAGTTCCTCGCTCTTCAGCAGGAGCTGAGAGATCGCAAGTGCGGAAGCGCGCATGTGACTGGCCGTCTCGATGCGGGGACACGCAATGCGATTCGCGTTTGCGCGCGGAAGATGGGTGTCGCGAATAACGCGGCGGCGGTTCTTGTCGCGATGGACGTTGGTTACGGCGCTGGTGACGTCACCATGCCGGGCGGGTCCGAAGAGTAAGTCTGCGACGAAAGGGGCAGCGAGAGCTGCTCCGAGGGGGCGGGGCGCTTTTCGAGCGCTTCGTCCCCTTCGTCGTTGTCGGACATGCGGCTGCGACTTTGAATTCTGTATTTCGCGCAGATTTTGTCGAAGAAGCGCGCGAGACCCTCGCGATACTTTTCGCCCGCGTTGTGACTGTAAGCGTACGTGTTGCGGTAGCGCTCCTCGAGATGAGGGAACTCCTGCACGATGAACGGCAGATATCGGTTTCGCGCTGTGGAGCGGAGGCGAAGCGCGCACGCGCCTACGTAGGTGGCGCCCGCTTCGGATACGCGCTTCACGAGCGCTTCGAGGTCGGAGGGATTGTCTGTGATGCCCGGAAGCACCGGCATGCAGTTGATCCCCGCGTCTATTCCGGCTTCGCGAAGTCTCGCAAGCCCACGCACTCGGGCTTCAGGCGTCGGCGAGCGCGGTTCGAGGCGACGCGCGAGATCGCGTCTCAAGGTGATGAGCGAGATGTGAATTGAGAGCTCGGAGATTCTGTTGATGCGCGAGAGAACGTCGATGTCGCGCGTGATGAGCGGGCTCTTCGAGATGATGCAGATCCGAAGGCCGGGATGATCGGCGAGAACTTCGAGGATGCGCCGCGTGACGCGGAATTTTCTTTCGGCGGGTTGATACGGATCGGTCGCGGTGCCGATGACGATCGTTTCGCCCTTGAGAAGCGCGAGGTGCTTGTCGCTTCCCTGGCGCAATGAACGGGCGAGAACCTCGGGCGCGTTCTGCTTCACGAAGATGTTCCGTTCGAATGCGAGCCATGGCGGCATCGCTTCGTATCGTTCGGAGAGAACGTTTTCCATGCGGTCGCCCGTCGCGGCGCGCTCCATGACGAAGCGGTGGGCGTAGCGTGCGTAGCAGTACGCGCATCCGAACGCGCAGCCGACGTATGGATTGATAGACCAGAAGCCCATCCCCGTGGTTTCGGGTCCGTTGAGTACGTTTTTCGCAAAGGAGGAGTAGTAGCGGATGTCCTTCTGTTGGCCGATCACCGGGAGCATGCGCGATTCACGCTCGTACGCTTCTCCGAAGAGTGCGCGCTGCCTGGTTACCATCCTGCTGGTCTCCGCATCGTCCCCGAACATAACCCGAAACCAGACCAGTTGCGAGTTTACGCGCTATCTTCCCGCTCGAATGGAGTTCAATGACTGAGAACCTGAGGGGTAGCCATGGCTGAGCTCTTATCCGATATCGCCATTCAGCGGGAGCTGGGCAGTTTACCCGGCTGGGCGCGCCGCGGTGACTTGCTGACGAGGTTGTACACGTTCCGGAGTTTCGTCGATGCGATCGGTTTTGTGAATCGCGTGGCGGATCTTGCGGAGGGTATGAATCATCACCCTGACATCGACATTCGCTATTCGCGCGTCACGCTTTCGTTGAGCAGTCACGATGCCGGCGGCATAACGCAGAACGATCTCGACCTGGCGAAGTCGATTGATCGGGATGGGGAGTTGACGGTGTCCAATGGGGACGAAGGCGGGGCGCCGGCCTGAGGTCGTTCTGCAACTGCAAACTGCAACTGCAACTGCAACTGCAACTTCAAACTGCAACTGCAATCAGGGAGTTTTGGGAGGTGGGGGAGATAGGGAGACGTCTGCCCCAGTGAAAGAAAACTTTCCGGTACGCTGGTTACATCTTTTTGGTGTGGTCGCCCCCCCGACTGGGATAACCACCCGTAGTGCCGTCGTTTAAGAAAAAAAACCCTGATAGACTGGCGCCTTCGCAAAGATGTCTCCCCCTTCTCCCCCGGCTCCCGCTGTTCTCCCTGATTGCAGTTCCCGAGGTCCCGCAGGTTCCGCAGTCCTGGCCTCTAGTTGCGACGTCCGCCGACGATCCGAAGTATCGCCATGAAGAGGTTGAGCAGGTCCAGATAAATCGTGACTGCCGCGGGCACGTAATCATCCGGACCGTAGAGGTTGCGGATGCGCCATGTATCGAACACCAGGAGCCCGCTGAACACGAGTACCGTCACGCCTGCGAGCCAGAGGTCAAGCGCTGGATTGCGAAAGAACATGTTCAGCAGCGACGTGCCGATGAGCACCCACAGGCCCACCATGAAGAAGCTTCCCCATGCGCTGAAATCGCGGCGTGAGATGAAAGCGTAGCCCGTGAGAACGCCGAATGCCCCGATGGTGAGCACTGCGGCCTGAGTGATCAGTCCCGGCTGCTGCTGTCCATAGACGTAAAGCGCCGGCGAGATCACGACGCCCATTCCGAAAGTGAACAGGAGCACCAGCCCGATGTTGGCGGGGAAGGCGTCGCGCGCTTTGAGCGCCAGGAAGAGCGGCGCGAACATCGCGATCATCGAGATGAACGGATGCGCTGCTACGGCCTGAAGAATCGACGGCTGCGACAGCGCGAACATCGAGCCCGCGACGGTGACCAGCACGCTCACGAAGACCAGCGAATACGTCCGCCGGACGAGCGTCGCGCGCTCGGCCCCGGTGCGAACTATGGTTGCAGCTGGGAAGGAAACTCCCATCATTCAACTCCAGTGTTTGGGGTCAGGCAGGATAATACACCAACGGTTGGCATTAGGTGCGGAGATTGCGACCCCGCAGGCCATTATCGATCTGACGCGCTACCTGCTACCCGCAGCCATGCTGCCCTGCGGTCTGCTTCAGCTTGCGGCTGCGAACTTTCTTATTCGCCCGATCTCCTTCGCCTTGGGCGAATGGACCGCATGATAGAGATCCCATGCGAGCTGGAGGTTGAGCCAGAGGTCAACTGAAGTACCAAACAGCCTGGCGAGCCGCAGGGCGGTGTCGGGCGTAACGGAGCGCTTCTCGCGCACGATCTGGTTCACCCTCTGAAATGGGATTCCAAGACGATCGGCGAGGTCAACCTGAGTGATTTCCATCGGGATCAGGAAATCTTCGCGGAGAATTTCTCCGGGATGACTTGGTGCCCGGTTAGTTGGGAGGCGAATCATTGTCTGTATCCTGTTTGCTTCTTGTGGGTCAATGGTAGTCGGCGATCTCCACCTGGTCCGCCCCTTTGTCGGTCCAGACGAAGCAAATCCGGTACTGATCATTGATGCGAATGCTATGCTGCCCTTCGCGGTCGCCGCGAAGCTTCTCGAGTCGATTCGCGGGAGGCCTCATCAGATCCTTCAAATCTCGAGCGGCCTGCAAGTAGTAGAGCTTTCGCTGAGCAGTTGACCAGATTGTCATCGGGCATGTCCGGCGAGCGGCCTTCGTATCTTCGTTGTTGAAAACATCCTCGGTCCCACTGTCGCTGAATCCTACGATCATCGAGCAATCGCCTCGGGTGTCCCGCCAGTGGATAGGGTATTATACCACCTAGTAGTATAATTATCAACGGTAGTCTTTGTGTTGGGCCTTCCGATTCTCTCAATCCATCGTCTGCAGCCGATCGAGCAACGCGGGAAGATCCTCAACGTGTTCGAGGTAAACCGAGGGTCGGCTCGGCTCGAGCTGCTCCCTGGTGAACGGCCCCCACAGGGCCGCGACAGAGACTACGCCCGCTCCATTTCCGGAAAGAATGTCGTGTGGCGAATCGCCGACAAACACCGATTCATTCGGCAAGTAACCCAATTCCTCCAAAGCCAGGCGGACGGGAGTGGGATCCGGCTTGTGAATCCTGCACGAATCCATTCCGATCCTCGTTTGCATGAAGCGGTCGAGCCCAACGTACGTGAGCCCCTTGTCCATCATCTCGTTGCTTTTGCTGGTGACGACCCCCATGGGATGTCCGCGGCGTTCGAGTTCCGTGAGAGTATCCAGCACTCCCGGGAAGGCCCATGTCAGCCGGTCGTGGTGCTCCCGTTGATAGCTCCGGTACCTGTCGACGAGGCCTTCGATCTCGTCGTCGGACGTCGTGTAGGGGGCGAGTTGTTTCCTGAGCGGAGTGCCGATGCCGGCAACCCACTCTTCGTCGGTGGGAGCGGGAGTTCGCCCTTCGAAGGTGTGGTGGACGCACTCGAGGAGCAGCCCGATGGTGTCGATGAGAGTTCCGTCGAGGTCGAACAGGACTGCGAAAGGACGTCTTGATGGCATCAAAAGAAAATAGCGTGGTTTCAAAGGGCTGGTCGCTGTGAGCCAGGCTGCAACAAGCGGGTAGCACGTTCGATTGCTTCGATGGGATCCGGATGGCTTCCCGGAGTGGCGCCCTCTCCCCCCATCCCTGATATTTCGATCAGGATGTCCCCATCTAACCGTGCAGCATTCAAGCGTCTCCTTGACGACGCGGGTCCCGTCGATCAGGTCGGTATAGAGGAGCGCGTCGCGAAGTTCCAGACGCGCAGCATAAAGAAGAAATCCAAGCTCTGGGGACTCACGACGGCAGTGTCGATGGTGGACCTCACGACGCTCGAGGGAAAGGACACGCGCGGCAAGGTTGCGTCGCTGGTTGCCAAGGCGCGCCGGCCTTCGGAGGATCCCGATGTTCCTTCCGTAGCGGCAGTGTGTATTTATCCCTCACTCGTGAAGGGAGCGGCGAAGCTGCTCGGCGATTCGCCCATAAGGATTGCATCGGTTGCCACCGGATTTCCCGCGGGCCAGACACCGTTGAAGGTTCGGCTCGTCGAGGTGAAGCAGGCGGTTGCCGATGGTGCCGACGAAGTGGACATGGTGATCAACCGCGGCGAATTCCTGGCCGGAGAGTTCCAGCGTGTGCAGGATGAGATTGCGGCCGTCGTCGAGGCGTGCGGCGATGCAACGTTGAAAGTGATTCTCGAGGTATCGGAGCTAGAGAGCTACGACAAGATTCGCGCGGCGTCGTTCCTCGCCATGCGTGTGATTCGCGAAGGCGACTTCATCAAGACATCAACCGGCAAGGCCGCGAGCGCGGCCACACTCGCCAACACGCAGGTGATGCTCGAGGCGATTCGCGATTTCTATATGGAGACCGGCACCGCGATCGGCATGAAGCCCGCGGGCGGAATCAAGAACGCCAAGCAGGCACTGCACTATCTGGTTGCGGTGAAGGAGACCCTCGGCGACGCGTGGCTCAACTCGAGCCGGTATCGGTTTGGGGCGAGTTCGCTGTTGAATGATTTGCTGCGGCAGATTGAGAAGGAAAAGACCGGGTCGTATCAGGCCCCCTGGTATTTCACTGAAGCGGCGGAGAGCTACTGATGGCAAACACCAAGGCCGTAGCGAAGCCCGCGGTAATGAAGGGATCGCGTCAGGTGTCGAAGAACGGCTCGCGGCATGGGAGTCGCGCACCTATCCCATCTCTCATCTTCGGCGATCTGTGGGAGTACGATCCGGCGCCCGAGACTGCCGATCCCAGGATCAAGCCGCAGTACGAGCTGTACATCGGCGGCAAGTTCGTCGCTCCAAAGTCGGGCAAATATTTCGATTCGATCAATCCTGCGACAGAGAAAGTCGTTTCGCGGATTGCGTTGGCCAACCATGACGATGTCGATGCCGCGTATCAGGCGGCGAAGAAAGCGTACGACAACGTCTGGGGAAAGATGTCGGGCAAGGATCGCGGCAAGTACATCTACAGAATTGCGCGGCTGTTGCAGGATCG
>JBKJRW010000105.1:0-17995 GCA_046593165.1 Gemmatimonadaceae bacterium | reverse complement strand
CCGCACAATCGAGGATGGCATCGCGGCGATGGCCGCGGAGCTCGCAGAAAGGGAAGGGAGCGCGCAAAAAGAGGAGCTCGCGTCGGTCTGAGGCGGTCTTCTCGTTTCGTAATCATTATCCCGGCTCTCGCGGCAGCGTGCGCTAGAGCCGCTCCCGCTCCCGAGCCGATCCCGCGAGCACCGGCGGGCACAACGGCGGATGTCGAGTACTTCGAGTCGCATCCGCTCATGATCCCGGTAGAAGGGATATCGCCGCGGGAGCTGCGTGATTCTTTCAATGATCCGCGCGGCGAGGGGCGCGCCCACCGCGCAACCGACATCCTCGCCCCGCGCGGAACGCCTGTCGTTGCAGCAATCGCCGGACAAGTACTCCGCCTGCGCCAGAACGCCGCCGGCGGTGTCACGGCTTACCTCGTGGATGAAGACAAGAGATACGTTTACTATTACGCCCATCTCGATCACTATTCGGACGCGATCACCGAAGGGCTCGAGGTAGGGCAGGGGTTCGTCATCGGCTACGTCGGCACCAGCGGCAACGCGCCGCCGGATACTCCTCACCTGCATTTTCAGGCGATGCGGCTCAAGCCGGGGCAGCGCGACTGGTGGAACGGCACGCCTGTTGACGTGCGTTCGTTCATGATCATCAAGGGACAGGTCCGCGAATGAAAGGAAGCGAACGCGCAAGCTTGAGGGCCGAGGCTCACCATCTGAGCCCGACGGTGCATGTGGGGCAGCACGGGATCACGCCGAATCTCGTCACCTCGCTCGACGACGCACTCAGGACGCACGAGCTGGTGAAGGTGAAGCTCGGGAAAAACGTCGATTTGAAGGCGAAGGATGCCGCAACACAACTGGCATTGGACACAGCCTCCGAGGTCGTTCAAGTCATCGGCCACACCGCGACTTTCTACCGCGAAAATCCCGACTTGAAAAGGAAGAAAAGCGACCTGCCGCCCTGGCGTCGATAGAAGGGTTTCCCCGGTTGGCTTGACGCGCGGCCATCGTGATCATCAACCGAGTGGCGACGCGGCTGAAGACGAATGTGCGCACTTCGTCGATCAGTTTTCTTGATCTGCTCCGATTTTCTGCTCCGATTTTTCTTGACATCCCATTACCAAAGGCGGAGTATAGGCGACGTATCCCCCCCCAAAGTCGAAGAGAACCCCCAAAACCTGGGCCGTTAGCTTCCTCTCCAAACGAGGGCAGCTCTATGGCAACGTTTCGTTACGTGTCACCGGCGCTCATTGGTAGCATGCTGTGGGCAATCGCACTTGGCGCCCAGGCACCTACAGGTACCATCACCGGTCGTGCAGTGGACAGCACTACACGACAGCCGCTCGCCGGCGTAACAGTGCTGATCGAAGGCACACGCAGCGGGAGTGTCACTGGCAGTGACGGCGCCTTCCGCCTCAGCAACGTCCCCTCGGGAGTCCAAAGCGTCAGAGCCCGTCGAATCGGCTACAACACGCAACTGCGCAGCATTTCCGTCGGCGCTGGAGCTACAGCGACGGTAGAGTTCGCTCTCGTCGCGAGCGCCGCGTTTCTCGATCAGGTGGTTGTCGTCGGATACTCGACGCAGAGGAAATCGGATATCACCGGTGCAGTATCTACCGTAGCCGTCGCCGACCTCGAGTCGCGAAGAGTCGCTGACGTAGCGCAGGTTCTCCAGGGACAGGTTGCTGGCGTACAGATCACGCAAAGCACAGGAGCGCCCGGAGAGGATATCAGCATTCGGATCCGTGGTGAAGGAACCATCGGCAATAACAGTCCACTGTTCATCGTGGACGGAATTCCTACCCGGGACATCTCCTTCCTGAATCCCGCCGACATGAACTCTCTGACGGTGCTCAAGGATGCCGCAGCTGCCTCGATCTATGGATCGAGGGCGTCCGCCGGCGTGATCGTGATCACCACCAAGAGTGGGACAACAGGGAAGACAGTGTCGGACATCAACTACTACACTGGCGTCCAACGGGCGGTGAACCTTCCAACGATGCTGAATGCAACTCAGTATCTGGACAAGGTAGAGGAAGCCTGGAACAACTCCGGAATAAGCGGCGCCAACCCGTACACGGCTGCAAAGAAGCGCACCGATCTCGCCAATACGAGCTGGCTGGACGAGCTATTCGAGACGGGACTCTCTCAGAACGTCCAGCTGACCTCGAGTGGAGGAACGGACAGGATCAAGTTCCTGAGCTCGGTCGGACTGTACAAGCAGGATGGCATCGTCGTCTTCAACAACGACAGATATAATCGGCTGAATTTCAGGACGAACATCAATGCAGGGCTGAGCAGTCGCTTCAACGTGGGTACCAATCTTCAGCTCTCATATGCTGCGCAGGACAAGCTTTCATCGAAGGGAGACGCGCCGGGAATCATCCGTCACGCCCTGATCAGGCCGCCAATCATTGGCGTTTATAAGAGCCCGACAGATCCTACATACTCCGCAGCCGATCCGTTTACGGACCTG
This sequence comes from Gemmatimonadaceae bacterium, assembly GCA_046593165.1. GTDB lineage: Bacteria > Gemmatimonadota > Gemmatimonadetes > Gemmatimonadales > Gemmatimonadaceae > UBA4720. Next base: position 15,525 of record JBKJRW010000105.1, on the reverse strand, counting down.
CCGTTCTATGCGACGCCGTGGGACAACTCGAACAACAGGTTCGAGTTCGGCTCGAACCCTGTCGCCCTGGCTTTCTATACCAGCGACAAGCGGAACAACTTCAAGACGTTCGGCAACGTGTTCGCCGAATACGCTCTTCTCAAGAGTCAGGATCTCAAGTTCAGGAGCAACCTTGGACTCGACTTGAGCCTGACGCACAACAAGGCCTTTCTCCAGAACTTCGGCGACAACGGCGGTGGAGGAAATGCGACCGACGGATTCGGGCGCCAGAATCGTCCGACGGGGTTGAACGAAGACAGGGGACAGGAAACCACGGTCACCTGGAACAACACCCTGAACTATGCAAGGAATACGGCGAAGAACGGACTGACCGCGCTGGCAGGAAGCGAGTTCATCACGAACTATTCCTCGTCCATCGGCGGATCGAGACAGAGATACGATTTCTCGACAGCGCCGTTCCAGTATCTCAACTACGGCGGAACAGGGAATCAGAACACCGGAGGGTCTGCTTCAGAGTGGGCCCTTTTCTCATTGTTCACTTCCGGGACCTATTCGTTCGACAGCCGATACCTGATGACGGCGACCGTCAGAGCCGACGCGTCCTCCAGGTTCGCGGAAAACAACCAGTGGGGCTACTTCCCGTCGGTTTCAGCCGGCTGGAACGTCTCGAACGAGAAGTTCATGAAGGATGTGAGCTTTGTGTCTGACCTGAAAGTGAGAGCCAGCGTCGGCAAGCTGGGGAACCAGGAAATCGATAACTACGCGTTCCTGACTCTGCTCCGCAGATCGGGCGATCAGTACCTCATCTCGCGTTACGGCAATCCCGACCTTAAATGGGAGACCACCACCCAGAGGAACTTCGGGGTCGACATGGGGATGCTGAGCAACAAGCTCTATCTGTCCGTCGACTACTTCACGAAGCTCACCTCTGACATCCTGTTGCCCATCTCCCTGCCTTCCATAGTAGGGAATGTCTCTCCCACGATCGTGAACGCTGGAGAAGTCAGCAACAAGGGATTTGAAGTCGCTCTCGATTACAGGAACAGAGCGGGCGCTTTCAAGTACAGCATCAACGCGAATGCCGCCACGGTGAGGAACAACGTGGAAAAGCTGCACCCGAATCTCCCGAACATCTCCGGCGACGTGTACAAGACCGAAGTCGGTCAGGCGCTTGGCTCCTTCTATGGATATCAGATGGAAGGCATCTATCAGAACGTGGCCGAGATCAAGGCACACCTGAAAGGCACGTTGAACCCAGCGGACAAACCGGGTGACATCCGGTTCAAGGATCTGAATGGAGACGGGGTCATCAACGATAACGACCGCACATTCATCGGCAATCCGATTCCAAGGCTTTCATACGGTCTCAACCTGGCTGCCGACTTTCGTGGATTCGATCTTTCCGCCCTGGTCCAGGGCGTAAGGGGCGTCGACAAGTACAATGACGCGAAACAGATAACGGATTATGACAGCCGTCCCTTCAACCATACGACCGCAGTACTGGGCGCGTGGCGCGGGGAAGGCACAAGCAACACCATGCCGCGCACGACGTTCAACGACAACGGAAGCAGCAAGAAGTCGAGCATCTTCGTTGAGGACGCCTCCTACCTCCGGCTGAAGAACATGGAGCTAGGCTACTCCCTCGGCGCGCTGCGCTCGAGCTCGAGGCTCGGAGTCCAGAACGTGCGCGTGTACGTCTCGGGGCAGAACCTGTTTACGAAAACGAAGTACACGGGACTGGACCCGGAGTCCACCGACATTCTTGACCGGGGAACGTATCCCTCGTCGAGAGCATTCCTGTTTGGAACCAATGTCAAATTCTGATTCGATGCCGACAAATCATAAAAAGGCGGGAAGCATGAAGCAGCTACGCAAGGTTCTGGCATTGATTCCATTCATCACGGTCTTGAGCTGCACGGATCTGCACAAGGATCCCGTCGGCTTGCTCACGCCAGACCAGGTCAGCACGGACCCGACGTTGAGCACGGTCACGAACTCCGTTACGTCGTCGTATCAAATGCTCGCGAACACACTGAATCTGCTCAACGAATGGCGATGGGACCTCGGCACGGTGTTCAGAAATGACCTGATCGTTTCGGACATGGCGTCGGATGATGTGTCCAAAAAGTGGAGTCCCGACGGTGATCAGTCGTGGATGGACCAGGTCGTCAGCTTCAACTTCACGTCGTCCAATCAGGCCTTCGGTGGCCTGTGGAGTTACGACTACGAAGGGATATCGCGCGCCAACCTCGCCATCAGCTATCTGACGGATGCGGCGGTTATGGCCAAGATCAGCCTCGACCCCGCGTTGAAAAACAGGCTGCTGGGCGAGGCTTATTTCCTGAGAGCTTTCTACTATTTCGATCTCGTCAATAACTTCGGCGATGTACCACTGTTGCTGAAGCCACTCAAGAACTTCGACGAAGCTTACGGCGTCGCCAAGCGTGAAGCAAAAACTGCAGTCTACACTCAGATCAGCGCCGACCTCGCCCAGGCGCGGACGCTGTTGCCGGCGAGCAAGTTCTCCGACGCAACTGACAAGTGGAGAGCTTCAAGGGGAGCTGCCATTGCGATGCAGGCGAAGGTGGCACTCTACAACCAGAAATGGGCCGAGGTCATCACCAGTGTCAGTGAGCTCGAGGCACTCGGCTACTACAGCCTGAATGCGAACTACTTCGACAATTTCAGCGTAGCCAGCGAGTTCGCCGAGAACGAAGTGATCTTCTCCTACGATCACCGGTCCGGCGCCAATCCAAGAAATGGCAACGGAATATCGGCGCCGCTCGATTGGGGTTTCATTGCTCCAACCGCCAACTTTCTAGCCCAATTCGAGGCGAATGACCCGCGGTTGTTGTACACCGTCAGGGTGGCCGACAAGGCTGTCTACAAACTGCTGGGCGCGACAAATACCGGATACAAAGGGAACGACGACGCCCCGGCTAACAAGATCTATATCCGTCTGGCGGATGTGCTGCTCTGGAAGGCCGAAGCCTACAATGAGACGGGAAGTTCCTCGCAGGCGATTGCCCTGATCAACAGAATCAGGCAGCGCGCGCGCACCGGGGTGACAGTGAGCGGAAGCATTGCCCCCGCCGGAACTTTGCCTGACAGGAATATTGCTTCCACTGACAAGGCCCAGATCAAGACCTGGCTGATGCATGAGAGAAGGGTAGAGCTTGGCTTCGAATCGCAAAGATTCAACGACCTCAAGCGATGGGGCATCGCCAAGCAGGTGCTGACTGCCCTTGGAAAGAATTTCCAGGACCGCCACTATCTGTATCCGATTCCTCAGGGTGAGATAGATAAATCCGGCGGAAGCATCACGCAGAACCCCGGGTATTAATTTCACGCATGAGCTGACGCGAGTGCGGAAATGAGCAGCAAATCAAAAGCCACCCAGTCAGGGTGGCTTTTGATTTGTAAATGTCGAGGAGGTCCGAGGTCAAGTCACGGAGGAAACCCGACGATCATCGACGAACAGGTGAACTCGCTCGCTGCGTAGCCGAACGGTGATCGCATCGCCGACTTCGGGAAGTCGCTCGTTCGAAACCGATGCGAGCAGGCGGTGGGGACCAGCATCGAAGTGGATATGGCTCGTCCCACCCAATCGCTCGACGAGTACGACGCGCCCCTGCACCCCATCTATCGCCGTGCCATCCGGTTGACCTTCACCAACATCGACTTCGATGTCCTCGGGACGGATGCCCAGCGTCACCGGCCCCGGCGGCATCGCTGACGGCATTCGTCCCGGAAGCAGCGTGAAGTGGACACCCTCGGCCGTGAATATGACCAGGCCGTTCTCCGCCGCCACTCCTCCACTCACGAAGTTCATCGGCGGAGTTCCGACGAAACCGGCGACGAATCGATTCACGGGCGCGCGATAGAGGTCGATCGGCTTTCCGATTTGCTGAATGCGCCCGTCGGCGAGCACGACGATTCGGTCGCCAAGTGTCATCGCCTCCACCTGATCGTGCGTCACGTACACCGTTGTAGTATTGAGGCGGCGCTGCAGGCCGCCGATCTCGATGCGCATCTGGGCTCGAAGACCGGCGTCGAGATTCGACAGTGGCTCATCGAACAGAAAGACGAGCGGCTCGCGCACCATCGCGCGCCCCATGGCGACACGCTGCTGCTGCCCTCCGGAGAGCTGCTTCGGTTTGCGATCGAGGAGCGGTTCGAGACGCAGCATCTCGCCGGCCCACGTCACCCGCCTGTCTATCTCGGCGCGAGCTACTTTCCTGAGGCGGAGGCCAAGCGAGAGATTCTCGCGTACTGTCATGTGCGGATAAAGCCCGTAGTCCTGGAATACCATCGCGACGTCCCGGTCTCGCGGCGGCAGCGTCGTCACATCATGCTGGTCGATGCGAATTGTCCCTTCCGTAACTTCCTCGAGCCCGGCCAGCATTCGCAAGATCGTCGTCTTGCCCGAGCCGGAGCCGCCGACCAGCACCAGTAGCTCTCCATCGACCACGTCGAGATTGAAATCGTCGACGACGGTCGTTGCGCCGAAGCGCTTGCTGACGTGCTCGAAATGAACGGAGGGCATCGGTTATCCTTTGACTCCGGAGCTCGCCATGCTCTCGATGAAGTTTCGCTGAAGAATCGCGTAAGCTATCACGACTGGCACCACGAGCACCATCGCAGCCGCGAGCGACACGCCGACCGATCCAGCTCCGCCGCCGAGGGTGAACACGGTGAGAAGCTGCGGGAGTGTCATGAGCTGTTGCTCGCGCACGACCAGCAGTGGCCAGAGCACTTCGTTCCACGACCCCATGAACGTGAAGATCGCGACGATGGATAGCACCGGCCTGGATAGCGGCCAGAAGATGGTGAAGAGAATGCGCAGTTCTCCCATGCCGTCCATGCGTGCCGAGTCGATGAGAGATTGCGGAATCTGGAGGAAGAACTGCCGCATCATCAGAATAGCGGTAGCGTTGAACAGGTACGGCAGGATGAGTGCGGCGTAGCTGTCGATCAAGCCGAGCTGCACGATCAGGGTGTACATCGGAATCAGCGTCAGTTGGCCAGGGACCAGCAAGACGCCCATCGTCGCGGCGTTCAGCACGGGGCGACCACGGAAACGCAGCCGCGCCATTGCATACGCCGTAATCGAGCCGAACACCAGCACTGACAGCGTGATTGTTCCGGCGACGAACACGCTGTTGAGAAGCGCGCGCCCGACTGGTGCGCGCGCCCACATGGTCCGGTAGTTGTCGAGCGTGGGGTTCTCGGGAAAGAGCGCCAGCGTGCCTACTTCAGTGAGCGGCTTGAACGTGGCGGACGCCATCCAGAGGAACGGATAGATGAACGTCAGCGCCGCAACTGTAAGTGCCGCATACAAGGCAATTCGCCCGAGCAGCTTCACAGCGCCTCAGCCTTGCCGATCACGCGGCGCTGAATGAACACTACCGTCCCGATGATGAGTGCCAACGCTACACCGATCGTCGCCGCGTAACCCATCTTCTGGTAGGCGAAGGCGTTCGTGTACAGATACAGCACGATCGAATAGGTGCGTCTCAGCGGTCCGCCTCCGGTCATCACGTAGGGCTCGATGAAGAGCTGAAAGCCGTTGATCGTGGAGAGGGTTACCACGAGGATTGTCTGGGGCAGCAGCAGCGGCAGTGTCAGGTGCCTGAAGCGCTGCCATGCGGTCGCGCCTTCAATCTCGATCGCCTCTTTGCAGGAGCGCGGGATATACTGAAGCCCCGCCAGATATATGATCACGTAAAAGCCCACGTTCTTCCACGTCACCATCGCGGCGATGGCCGGCATCGCGGTGGACGGGTCGGTAAGCCACGGTACGGGATTCATTCCCATGCGAACCAGAAGCCCGTTGATCAGGCCAACGTCCGTTGCGTAGAGATTGCTCCACAGAATCGCCACCACCGCGCCGGAAATGACGACCGGAAGAAAGAATGCCGCGCGCCAGAAGGAGCGGAAAGCCAGCGGGCGGTTGAGAGCGAGCGCGAGTGTCAGCGCGGTGACGATCTGAAGCGGCAGGTGGATGCTGAGAAAAACAAACGTGTTTGCAACTGCGCGCCAGAAGCGTCCGTCGTTCGCGAGCAGGCGCACATTGTCGAGGCCCGCGAACTCGGGTGTCGTTACGAGATCCCACTGGAGAAAGACAAGAACGAGCGCGAACACAATGGGATACGCCGCGAAGACAAGCAGGAACGCGGCATATGGCGCCGCCATCAGCGAGCCTGAGCGTTGCTCAGCGCGCATCGAGAATGTCCCTCGCTTCGCCGGCAGCCTTCGCGAGCGCCTGCCGCACCGGCACCTTTCCGTAAATGGCGGCTTCCTCGTACGCTTCCGAGAGAAGGTCGAACATCTCGACTACGTCCGGATCGAGGTCGATGTCACGGGTCCTCTCGACGTACGTCGCGTATGTCGACAGAGTAGGCCACTTCTTCAGGGATGTCGAGAACCGGCGGTCGGATGCGAGACCTCGGCGGTATGGCAACTGGCTGGCTTCCTCGATCAAAAGGCGATCGGCGGCCGGGGACGTCAGATACGCGACGAAGCGTGCGGCCTCGTCCGGATGGCGAGTGGTGGAGAAGATGGCGATGCTCCGGAGATCTGCGAATGCAAAGCGATCGCTTTCAGGACTTCCATCAGCTGAGGGGACGGGCGTCACATCGTACGTGAGCCCCGTGATCTTGAGCTCGTCCAGCTCTTTCACGAACCAGGGTCCGATGATTTTCATTGCGACTGTGCCATCCATGAACGGATCGCGGCCCAGCGCGAAATTGGAGCGAGGAAGCACTCCTGAATCGAAACCGCGCCGCAACACGTCGAGCGCCGCGACGGCCGCTTCGTTCTCGAAGACAACCTTCCCGTTGTTGACCAATGTTCGCCCGCCCGAGCTTGCGAGATACAACGGATAGAAATCGTAGAAGCGCTCGTACCACGTTGTCTTGAGTGTCGCCCATAAGGCCCATTTGTCCGCTCGCCCATCCCCGTCGGTATCCCGCGTGAGTCGTCGGCAGGCTTCGAGCAGCTCGCTATGCGTGCGTGGTGGAGCAACGCCAACTGCTTTCAGCAAGTCGACGTTGTACATCAGCATCATGGGATTCGTCTTCCACGGGAACGCGTAGATCCCGCCGTCGGGAAGGCGAATCGACGCGAGCATCGCCGGGCTCGTGCGCTCCTGGAGTCGGGCGGCCGTAGCCACGCGATTGTCGAGACGCACAACGCCCTTCGCGCGGACGAGCCTCGCGAGCAGGGCCGAAGAAACGTTCGAGCTGACGTCAGGAGTCGCTCTCGCAACGATCGCCGCGAGCAGTACCTCTTCCGTAGACCGGCCTGCGGGCAACGGCTGCACGCGCACCTGCACGTCCGGATTTTCGAGATTCCACTGTGCAGCGAGGCGCATAGCGAGTCGCGTTTCAGGCGGATTCGCTGCCGGCCAGTACGTCAATGTTATCGGCGCTTTTCGGACGGGAGGCGACGGTGCGGAGCCCGGACTACCGGCGCTGTCGATGGCTCGCGCAATTTCCAGCCCTGACTTCCCGCGCCTGAGAAGGATTCGCTTGCCATCGGGGGCGCGGAACTCACGATGATCAGGCAGGCTCGATAAGGAAGGGCTGAGCGCGCCTGCGGGACGATAGCTGATATACTGCGCAGCCTCGGGATTGCCCGTCACGGCTTGCAGGGCCAGCAGCGACTCGATTGTCGATTCCGCGCCGGCATTTCGATTCAGCTTTATTGGCGATGGTCCGTCGATCCCATCGAACGTGCGACCAGTCCTGGCATCGTACATGGCAACGCCCGCCGGATTTGCACCGGAGAACCAGCTCGCTGTCAGTCCCGCGTAGACAGCGTATCGTGACTCACCAGTCGCCTCAGCCAACGCGAGATAGCCTTCGACGATTGGACCGATGCCGTAGGCGATCTGAGGAAACCACGCAGCGGTTCCGTTCGGCGACACGGACGATGCGACCTGTCCGGCTAGCAGAAACCGGCTCCACAGCCCATCCGCTTCCTGTCTGGCCGCCGCGGCGAAATCGGGACGGTTCAACACGACTGCGGCCGTTGCAAGTGCCGCTGTGGAGCGCGTTCCCCACGCGTGCCAGTCAGCATCCGAACTCTCCACGCGTGCCCCCCAGGGGGCCCTATTCGCGTTGCCGTTCGCAAGCGACACGAGCAACGCAGCGGTACTCGTCGCGAGCGACGCGATTGCCGGCGTTGACTCGGCACGCTCGAGAGCCAGAAGGCCGAGCAGGGCCTCTGCGGTTGCGGTGGCTGATCCCCCTATGAGGCGTCCGGCGCTGACCTCGCGTCCGAGTCGTGCCACGGTGCGATCGAGCACAGGGCGCATGCCCGCGAGCTGAACAGAATCACGCGGGCCCAGCACGCGCACTGCTTCGGCGAGCGCCCAGAGACTGCGGGCGGCCCAGAACGACATGCTCTTGCGACTGCTCGGAGCATCGCGGTTCAATCTCCCGCGGGCGTCGATGAAATTGACGAATTCGCCATCGCCTTGCTCCATCGACACGACAAACGCGAGCAGCCCGAGTGCCTCGTTCCGCGCGCGTGCATCGCCGGTCTGTTCGTATGCACGCAGATAAGCGACCGCCGCGCGCGCTGCATCATCGAGGCTCGCTATTCCCTCGTACCCGTCGCGTGCTGGCGATCCAGTCGGGCGGTAGTCGGGCGCTTCAGCGTAAAGTGCTACGACGCGCACAGGTCTGCCGCCAACAACAGCGTCGAGCCCCAGATGTCGCAGGTAATCGAGATTAACTACAAGCGGCGCGGGTCCAGCCGGAACGGGATCCGTTTTCCGACCACATCCGGAAGCCATCGCAGCTGCGACAGTCAGTGGGACTAGAAGCCTCAGGCTCCTTGCAGCTCTGTCGATTAGAATGGGACACCACCCTGGCCGAGCTCGATGGCTCTCTCCAGAGAGTCAACCAGATCTCGCTTGTTGACGCGTGCGGCGGCTACCGTGACATCCGCAGCGCCGTAGTAGACGATGAGATCGTCTCCCACCTCGACAAGGCCCTGCGCGAATACAACTCGCACTCCGGTGATGAAGTTTGCGTGATCGAGTTGAGGGATGGGTCCCATCTCGATTTCATATGGCGCTTCAGGCGTGAGCGCCGGCGTATCCGACACGTAGAGAACGGTCTCGGGGTTCTTCAGGTCGAGAACGCACCAGCCCATCGAATACACATTGCCCTCCTTGATGGTCGTCGCTCCGTGAAACGCAAGCAGCCATCCGATGCGAGTGCGAATCGGCGGCGAGCCCGCGCCAACGCGTGAGCTTCGCCATGTATCCGGACGCGGTCCCAATATTGTCACACCCTTCAGCGGCCATTCATCGTCAAGCGACGACACTCTGACGCATTCGATGCGCGGCATCGGGCGATGAAGAATGACGTACTGACCGTCGATCTTCTCCGGAAACACGACGCAGTTCTTGTTGTCGCCGGCGATGCGTGGCCCATGACGCCGGTAGCCTTCGGGAGCAAGCAGATCGCCGGTCGTGATCAGGCAGACGCGCGGACCGGCCGGTGAATACCCGGTGTACGTAATCGCGTAAAGTCCGTCGTCCTCGATCCACGTGATGCGCGCGTCCTCGGCCCCCCATTCCTCGTAGGGCTCCGCGCGCGCAACGGCGGGCCGATCCCGTATCTCGTCGATGTTTTCACCATCAGATGAGAGAGCGAGTGCGAGGCACGATCGGTTCGATTCTTTTTCGAACACGCGTACGAGCAGAACGACGCGACCGCTTGCGCGATCGATCGCTGCTCCCGGATTGAACGTGCCGGTCGCCGTCGTGAAGGAGATATCGGACGGGCTTACCAGCGGGTTCGTGGCAAGACGCTGCAGGGCTGCGATCACGACTGGATTCGGGATGGCCAACCGGCATACAGCCGATCGAAGTGAGCTTGCGGGGCGCTGTAATACTCATCGGGATTGATATCGAGTACACGAGGGATTACTGCCGTCGACTGATCGAGCATACCGGCATCGCGCCGCTGCCTGAATTTGCGAAAGACAGCCGCCGCGGGCTTCTCGCTTCCATCCGATCGTACGAGTCCGAAGGTCCGTTCGCGCACGGCGGTGGAGATTGGTGCGCGGTCGAAGAGCCGCGCATCGTAGTCACCGAGGCACCACGCATACGCACCGGCCGCACCCGTCCTGAACAATCTCTCGAGCACCTCGCTGTAATACGTCGCCGCCTCTTCCTCCGACGCGAGATACTGCGACAGCGGCTTCCCTAGAAAATCATCGGTGATCGTGTAGCCCGCCGATCCGGGGGGAGCGGTGCACAACCCGAACTCCTGCATCAGCGTCGGCCTGCCGCTGCCCGCGAGGCCCGCCGTGAGCGCGCACGAAAACGGCACCAGTTCCGGATCCAGGAATGAGCGCGCGGTCCTGCAATACAATGGGTAGGCATGCATCACATCCTCGTCGGCCACGCCGGCGATATCGTCGATGCGCATGTAGTTCGGCGTGGTCAGTGACGGCAGGTGCGCGCCTATCTGCACCGGTGTCCCGGGAGCAACCCGCCGGACTGTATTGGCGAGCAATGAAGCCCAGAGCCATCCTGCGTCCCTGGACCGCGGACGCTGGGAATCGTCGATCTCATTTGACAAGTCGAACGCTCTGATTGACGTGTCCCGCGAAAGAGCGCGTGCGCATGTCTCCACGAGAAGCGCCTGAGAGCGGAGGATCGCGGGATCCGAGAAGAGGTCGGCGGGAATTCCGTGAGCGTCCACCATCCAGTCCGGCCACCAGAACCGGCCGCTCATGTTGATCGTGATGAGAGTCGGTATCGACTTGAGACCGGCATCCTTCGCCGCGAGGGCAACCTGCTCGAGGCGAGCGATCATCTCCGGTGCAACCGACATTGGCGCGGGGAGGAAGTCCCGAGTGAGCGCGAAAAACCTCACCACGTCGAACCCGATGCTCGCGATCTGAGCCATGTCGTCGCGCACTTCGCCGATGTCGAACTCACGCCACATCCACATCGCGCTTCGCCGCGGCCAGTAATTGACTCCGAGCTCGAAGGTCACGGGTCGGACAACCCGGCGAGAATCTCGTCGAGCGAAAGATCGGCGACAGCGGTGACACCATCGGCTGCGCCGTAGTAGATGCGGACGAGATCGTCCTCGGCCAGCAGTCCGCAGGTGAACACGACGCCGTTAAAGAAACCATCGCGCTCATACGCTGCTTCGGGCCTGAGAATGGGTTCTCGCGAGCGCGCGAGCACATGTGAAGGATCCTTTGCATCCAGCAGCAGGGCACCAAGAGAGTAGGCTGGTGGCGAGCCTGTAACTCCGTGATAGACGGCCAGCCACCCGTCGCGACTTCCTGCGCGCACTCGGAACGGAACAGCGCCGCCACCGATTTTCGCATTGTCCCAACTGTCGTCACGCGCTGCGGCAACGAACCGATGCCCGCCCCACGACAACAGGTCAGGCGACGATGCCGTCCATATCGCGGGCCGCTCGAAGCCATCCAGCATCGGACGATGCAGCGCAGCATAGCGGCCGCCGATCTTTTCGGGAAAGATCGTGACGTTCTTGTTGGAAGGCGGAAAGATGATCCCGTGCCGCTCGAATGTCCTGAAGTCTCGCGTCGAGGCGAGTGCTGTCGAGACCCCGTAGGGCGACACGGCCGAGTAGTTGATCCAGTATGTGCCGTCGAGGAGCGTGATGCGCGGGTCTTCGATCCCGAACGTTTCGTATGCCGTTTCTGGTGAGAGAGCAGGCTCGGGATCGACACCGAAGTGGATGCCGTCTGTTGAGCGCGCAAGTCGCAGGTGTGAGATCGACGTCAGCCAGGTCCGGCCGTTGGCGACGATGACCCTCGGATCACTGGCGTCGACGCCGCCTGCGTCGCGAGACCACTTCCTGATCTCGATGCGGCCGGAGTCGGCGTTGTAAATCGGCGCAGCGATCTCGCCGGCTGAAGGCGGCGGGGCTTCGGCAACCCGCAAGAGGAGAACGATTTCGTTCTCGTGGCGGATCGCAGCAGGATTGAAGGCCCCCACTACTTCGAGGTCCGGCCTCGAAGGGCGGACCATCGCTGGAGTTACGATGGGGTTCTCCGGCGCGCGACGAGGTGTTGCCTTGCTTATGGCGGAGGGTTCGATAGCGGGACCGAGTAATGGGTACCTCAAGATAGCTCCCGCGGCTGGGCTCGGTTTCCCCGGTTGACTTGGGCACGCCCCGCTGGTTAAATAAACATGTGTGCGGGAATGGATGTTGATTAGAGTAGCCACGTCCGGGCGCACGTTTTCCGGAGCACCGTCGGTTACCTAATCACGGTTTACAAATGTCCCCACGCCCCCGCACAGTCGATGACTGCACCATTCTCGAAGCTGCCTTGCGTGTTCTCAGGCGGGTCGGCCCCGAACGGCTGACTCTCGCTGGCGTCGGGGCCGAAGCCGGACTCTCGGCGGCCACTCTGGTTCAACGGTTCGGATCGAAGCGCGAGATGATGCTCCGCCTGTTCCGCCACGGAGCCGAAGCGGCCGACTCCCGATTCACGAACGCCATGACGAGCAACGAGTCACCGCTCGAGGCGCTGTTTGTCGCCGCCATGGATCGGATCGAAGCCAGAGAGGGCCCAGCTACCCTGTCGAACCGTCTCGCGTTCATGCTGTCCCAGCTCGACGACCCTGAATTCCACGCCATGGCTCTCGATTGGTCGAACAGGGCCATTGAGCGCTACAAGCGCATGATCGAAGATGCGATCCAGGCAGGGGAGCTGAGCGAAAGTTGTCCCGACCCGGCGCGACTCGCGCAAACGGTTCATGCGATGACGTTCGGCTCCCTGACTGCCTGGTCGATCTTCCAGCAAGGGAGCCTGAGGACCAAGGTGCGTAGCGATCTCGAGATGCTTTTGAACCAGTACCGGCAGGACGCGCAAAAGCAGGTGGCTTTGCCGCTCCACAAGAATGCAAGCAGGCCGAAGACGAAGCGCATGGCTTCGCCTCCTGTCGCCGCCTAGTAGCGCAAGTATTCGAGGGTGACGCCCTGATCCTCGACGATCAGAGTTGAACCCTGCATACGGCCGTAATACCGGCGACCGCTGCTCTCCGTGAACGTGATCTCATCGCCGTAGGAATCGTACCTGCCGTAACTCGAGCTGGAGCTGGTAGACGAGTTTCCGTTCACGGTCTCCCTGATGATTCCCGCTTCGGAGTAACTCCCGTCATCCTCGAGCGTGAAGTTCGCGTTGAGAACCTCGACTCTGTAGCCGGGCTCGGAATAAATGGTCGCCGGAATACGGCTTCCGTTTACAGTTCTAAGTTCGAAAGTACCGCTCATTCTCCCAGCACTGCCGATTGCGTCGATCGCGCTGCAGCTGGAGAGAACGGCAAGTGCAGCGACCGCGAGGCTGACTGACCAGACCTTTCTCATTGTAGTCTCCATGGTGTCGGCCTGGCCGAATAGCCTCGGGCCTTGTCGTGGATACACCGGAAAGTCCCGGAGGTGCGGTCACGCGGTTGATATTCGACCTTCGGGGTCTATTTTTCGCATACGTTTCATTGGAATTCAGAGCGGATAAATGCCCTACGTAATAACAGAAGCCTGCAAGGATACGAAGGATAGAGCATGTGTTGACGTGTGCCCCGTGGATTGCATCTACGAGGGGCCGGAGCAGCTGTACATCCACCCCGATGAGTGCATCGACTGCGGCGCGTGCGAACCGGAATGCCCGGTGACGGCAATCTTCCCGGAAGAGGACGTACCCGCCAATCTCAAGGAGTACATCCAGATCAATCGGGATGTGTTCAAGAGTGCGGATCCGCCGGGGAAGCCCCAGCGCTAACTGCCTAGACCAGTAGTCGATCCTTTACGATGAACGCGACAATCAGCACGGCGTACTGCATGAAGGTGCTCAACTCGCTCCGCCACGCCTGGCGCCAGTCATGCTCCCCCACTGCCGGCTCATCAGGCTTGTTCGGCAGCCACCTCGGAACACAGTTCTTGTAGTCGAGATACTCCCGGCCGAACGTGGACTCGAGCACCCCCTCCTCGTAACGCACGATCAAGCTGTACTCCGCCGCGAACAGCAGCACCGCCACCGGCAAAAACCAGATCACTCCTGAAAGCACACAAAAGCCGATCCATACAAGAAAGTTTCCGTTGTAAAGCGGATTGCGGCTCCACGAAAATATTCCGTACGTCACAAGCCGCTGAACACCGCGCGACCGCCGACGCGTCTTCGTCCCCGCAGCCGCCACTCCCGCCAGGCGGAAATACTCACCGGCTGCGATCAGCAAAAGCCCGATCACCCACCCGCTTGGCGACATCGTACCACGCGACACCAACGGAATTCCCAGAAACAGAATCGGCAGCCAACCCCGGTTCCTGAAAAGGATCGCTCCGATACGCGCCGACGGGGTGAGCTCCGCCGCGCTTATTTCCTGCTTTGGCGGGACCGGATCCTTCTCATCGCTGAATGTCACTTCGCTGGGCAGATCCGGTATGCCCGCCATCAATCCTCCCACGGGGTGAATATCTCGCGCCATTCCGGGGGTACTGGCATCGGGCGACCCTCGGGGCCCAAGGTCACATAGACGACTTTCCCTTCGCAAACGGTGTCGCCACGCTGGTTCTTCGCAACCTGCTTCACGGTGAAGCTGGTGTTACCGATTGCCTCGAGGCCGGTGCGGATCACGAAGTCGTCACCCGGCATCAATGGCGTACTGTATGTCGCCTCGATATGCCGCACGACGGCCCACTGCGCCCGTCGAACGTAATCGGCGAAGCTCAAGCGCTTCTCGAGCGCGGCCCATCGCGCGCGCTCGAGCAGCATCAGCATGCTCGCGTGATTAACGTGTCCCGCGCTGTCGCAGTCGCTGGGGTAGATATGCATCTTCAGTTCGTCAGACATGTTGGGTCGAAAGTTAACCAGAACAGGACAGGACCCCCTGCGGTCCCGCACTCCTTCAAGGCCGCTGCCCAGGCCTTGGCGCTATACGTATCGTCGAGGCGAACCCCGATGGCAGCGTGCAAGATATCCGCCGCCCCGCCCGCTTCCGCGAGCTGCCTGCCATAGGCGCCGCCATAAAAGTCGTGGACGATGCGAAGTCGCGAGGGATCGATCGTGGCGACATCCGCGCCCGTGTATCGGCCAATGAACGCCGACGTTCGCCGCACGATTCCAAGAACCCGGCGGCGATTGACGAACAGGCGCGGTCCAACCCGTGCGCCAATGACCTCGATATCGAGGCCAGCAACAGCGAAGCCGAGTAGCAGCCCAGCGACGGTTCCACCGCTGCCGAGTGGAAGAATCACGCGCCGGGGAATGGGGATCTCACCGCGACCTATCTGCGATGCAAGCTCAAGCGCAGCGTTGACGTGCCCGAGAACGCCCAGGGGAACAGCGCCGCCGAGCGGGATGTACCGCCGCCTGTGACTGATGGAGTGGAATTGCGCCCGCGCGAGGGCAACGGGTGCGCTGGATCCAACGCGCGCGCCGGGGATCAAATCAATGATGCGGCGCGAGACGATCTCGGCAACAGGGTTCATGTCGTGCGGCCACCGATACGCGACTGTT
>JBKJRW010000183.1:0-7884 GCA_046593165.1 Gemmatimonadaceae bacterium | reverse complement strand
GGAATCGTGAATTCCTGGCCGGGATGGATCAGGTCGGGATTCTTGATCTTGTCGCGATTGGCGTCGTAGATGCGATGCCATGCGTTGGCGTCGCCGTAAATGCTCTTCGCGATCTTGCTTAGCGAGTCGCCGCTCTTGACCGTGTAGGTCTGGCTACCAATCGCTGGTGCGGTTGACGACTCACCGGCTGTTACGTCGGAGAAATCGGCTTTTGGCGTCGATCCCGAAACCGACGACGCCCCAGAGGTTGTGTCGGAGAAGCTTGGGGACGCGCTCTTGTCCGCGTCGTCCTTGTCGGGCTTGCCGAAGATTCCATCGTCGATCTTGTCGAAAATTCCCATCCTGCCCCCTTGTGAATGAGTCTACGGGTAATTGCGCCGACACTCATTTGGGCATAATCGGGACCAAACTGTGGAACCGAAAAACGGGGGGGGTGGTTCTAAGGCTGTCCTGCCTCAGTTACTAGCCGCCCCGTCCATCCCCTGAGCTTTAATCCAACGGAGAAGGTCGTTGGCGATTTCCGCCTCACTGCGGCCCATGTCGTGTGGCACGGCGGGCCAGCGCTTGCCTGGCCCCATGAGGTACCACATCGGTCCGATCGCGATCTCGCCCCGCTTCTCGTTCGCGGCTCTCGCTTCGTACGAAACAAAGTGGAAGTGCCGGCCGCCGCAGGTGACTCGGTGCTGCTGGTTCTTGTAGGCGCTCATGTTGGATCGTCGAAGTAAACTTGCGGGCAGCTCGAGGTGGGCTGAACTCACACCTCCGACGACACCGTGTCGCGCTCCGCGTCCCCCAAATATAACTGATCGGGACACCCTCCGCCGGATGCTCACCCCAGCCCGGCCACCGCCTGCTCTACCTCGGCCACATGACCATCGAGCTTTACCTTTGGAAAAATGCGCGCGACGCGGCCGTCGGCCCCGATCACGACCGTCGTGCGCTCCACTCCCATGTAGGTAACACCGTACAATTTCTTCTCCTTCCAGACTCCGAATGCGTCAGCTACGGCATGACCTTCATCGACAAGAAGATTGTACGGCAGCGCGTACTTCTCCCGGAACTTCCGGTGGGATCTGGCGCTGTCGGGATTGATGCCGAGCACTGTTGCGTCGAGTTCCCCGAACCGGGGAAAGGCGTCGCGAAAATCGCACGCCTCACGCGTTCAGCCAGAGGTGTTGTCTTTGGGATAGAAAAAGAGAACCACTTTGCGGCCGCGAAGGGACGCGAGCGACACACGCGTTCCTTCGTCGGTTTCGAGATCGAAATCGGGAGCAATCTCACCTTTAGAGATCAAGGAATCCTCGACGTATGGAGTTCAGGCAATTTTGCAGAGTGACGAGGTCGTCCGACACCCGCCGGAGTGCGAAATTGGAACACACACTAGTTCACTATCGCACGAGCGAGGAGCGGCCCCACCTCGGCGAGAATTGGCAGCGTGTCGCTCGACGATCCCGCATGAGGCGCAAAATCGAAGTGACAGATTGTGCCAAAGAGATTCCCATCTTCGTCGCGGATCGGTCCACCGCAATAGGATCTCACCAGTTCGCGTTTCGAGTGACCAATTGCGCGCGGATCGATCGACGAGTCGGACATCTGGACTACCGACAATGTTTCGTGAATCCAGAGGCAATAGGTGTCAGCGAGTCTTGTGGCCGTTCCACCGCTAGCAAACCCGTTTTCTCGATCGAATAGAAAGAGATTGGTCAGCGTCAAGCCGTCGAACCTGTAAACGCCAGTAAACCGGAACGGCGTCTCTGCGTTGAGGCAGCCGAGTGCGTCGGCAAGCCGTCCCTCTTCGAGTAGCGATCGAAACCGCACGACCACCGGAGATGGCGGGGCAACGGGCATCACGTGTCCGGTCGCCTTGCGAGGTGGAGTTGCTTCACTAGCGAGCAACGATCTCCTTGCGAGTACCGCTGTCGCGCACTCCCGTGCCGTCCGTTGGATCCATTCGCCGAACCGCTCTGGCCGCGCAACAAACCGGGGGGCATCGAGGGTCAACCGGCGGAAAACCTCTTCGATGACGTCGTCTGCCTCGCGTCCATATAGGCGCATCGCATCGGTGAACGCGAAAAGCGGCCCTGACCAGCGGTCCACCAATTCTCCGATCGCCTCGCCGTCGCCCGAGACCAGGCGCCTGATCAGCTCGCGGTCGATGGGAGCAAGTGTTGTGGAGGGCCGGCTTCGAGGCGTAGCCCCGGGGTGCAGATGCGCGATCATCGTGGTGTCCTGTGGCTTGCCGGGAATGGGGCAGTGGGTTCGTGAGGCACGTTGGGTCAGTTTGCACTTTTCGCGCCCGCGCCAAGATCCGCTTGGGACCCGGGGTGCCGTCGGGCACTGCGGGGCGGTGGGATCCGAATCGCATACAAGCACTGCGGACGCGAACTCGTGGAACTCACCGCTGCTTGCAGCGGGTGCGACGTATACGCGTGAGTTCGCGGCGGCGGGTGCATTCGCTTATCATTGCCAACCGCACCCCGGCATGAAGGGAACCGTGACGGTGGAGTAGCGCGCCCGTAGCTCAATTGGATAGAGCATCTGACTTCGGATCAGAAGGTTGGGGGTTCGAGCCCCTCCGGGCGCATCGTTTAAGCTAAGCCCCCCGCGTTACTTCCTCGTTCGCGGCTCGAGCCGAAGCGCAGTCTGCGTTACCAGGACGCCCGTATTCGCGACCCACTTGTCGCCGGCGCGGATGAGGATATCCATCTCCTCAAGCAGCTCGAGATCTCGATACAAGGTTCTCGGAGAGAGGGCGGCGTAATTGCGCACCGTGCTGGGCAGGAGACCGGCGACATCTTCGAAGGTAAGCTCCCCTTCCATAGGAAATTCCATTGCTAGCTTCCGCTGTCGCTTGAAAACGGAGGTCTTTGTGATCGTTCGCTCCGCGAACAGGTCGTAGATGTGCTTCAGCCAGGTGATCTCGAATTGATTTTTCTGTACGCGCTCAAGCGTCTTCAATAACCCATCACGGAAACCGCGAACAGCGTAATGGATAAACTCAGTAAGGTCCCGCTTCTTGTTGGCACGGTGAAGCTGGCGGTAGTACTCGCTCCGAGTCTCATTGTAGAAATTCGAGAGGATATGCGAAGCAATGTCAGGATTGCCGGCCCTCAACAGGAGATAGAATTCGACGAGTCGTCCTGTTCTGCCGTTACCATCGCCGAACGGATGAATCCACTCGACATACACATGAGCAACGATCGCCTGAACTATTCCTGCTCCGAAGCTTTGGCCTCGGTCGTAATGGAACTGACGCTCCATGAACTCGCATAGACGATTGACGAGATCTGGAACATCGTCCGGGTGCGGCGCCCGGTATGGGCCAACGACGCGGGCGTCGCGACGAAACTGGCCCGGAACAGCGTCGAAATGCTCTCCCAGATCTTTCCCGATCATCTGATGGAACCGGAGCAGAAGGGGAGCGCTTATCTTCTCGATCCTCTCGGCCACGACCTCAGTGAGGAGCTCGTTCAGGGCGTCGAGAATGTTCTCAATTTCGCGTTGCTGGTATTCCTTGCTCGGTGGAAGTTGCTCACCGACTGAGATCTGTTCGATTTCCGCGTCGGTCAGCGTGTTGCCCTCTATCGCTGTAGTGGCCTGGGCGCCTTTTTTCAACGAGATCCGCTTCAGCTCCTGGTGGTACGCCGGCAGAATGGGCGTATTTGAGATAGCCTTGATAAGCGCCTCGCATTGCCCCAGCTCGTAGTGCGCGGCGTCGCTGTCCCAGTTCTGCTTGAACATCATGTGTGGATATTGTCCGACCACTCCTACCCCTGTCAGATGACTTGCCAAATAGTATACCCCATTTGGCATAAAAGGTGCAAGTTTGACAAATGCGCTGACAGTTGGACGTTCCGTTCCCCGGTTCCGCGGTGCGAGCAATGACATCCACAGTCCCGAAGGCTTACCTCTCCTTCGGTATGATCGTGATCCCCCCGCTCGCCTCGACGATCGCGTGCTTTATCTGATCGAGCCTCTCGAGGCCCTGCTTCTCCCGCGCCGCAGCGAGAATGTCGCTCTCATCCACCCGCTCCATCATCATTACATGCGGTTTGAGGTTGCCATTCTCGATCAACATTACAGGAACTCCATCGAGAATTTTCTCCACCCGCTCGGAGCGCTGCTTCCATAGTGACATCATGATGTCGAGCCCGACCAGAGTCACCACGACGAGAAAAGCGTTTGTAAGCGAGAAGTCGCTCGTTATCAACGCCTGCTGAATAGCTTCGCTGATGATCAGCAGCAGAATGAAATCAAATGCCGTGATCTGCCCGATCGATCGATTTCCTGCGAGCCGGAACACCACGAGGAGAATGAAATACACGGCCGCTGCGCGAATGACTGAATCCACAGGATCTCCTGATCAGGGATACGCGAACTGAGAGAAGGAATAGGACGGACCGCCGATTATCCCAACTCGCCCGGTGCTGCGGCCGAGCAAGTGGGTTTCGAGATACCATGTTACGCGCGCAGGAGTGGACGCCGGATTAAGCCGAAATGTGTACACGATCCTGTCGGTTTCCACTCTTGACGCCTCGGGCTCGGGAGTGATGCCCTTGACTTCCATTTCAGCCAGCCATTTTCTGTCCAGCCAGAGTTCAGTCATTGAGTCGGGTCGCACCGCCGCCGCTCCCAGGTAAACCGTGAGTGTACCGGGAGCCTCCTGACGGAGAAATCGCTCGTAATCGATGCGCAGGCCCGAACTGTCCGACCCCGCGTGCGCGTTTGCGAGAGGACCCTCGCCGAATACGCCGGACAATGCTGCAACGCTGATTCCCAGCATCACCATCCACGCAACGCGCTGAACCTTCCAGCTCCGTTTCTGGAAATCGATGTCCTGCGATATCTCGATACTGCCGACTCTCTTTGGTTTAGTCAGATCCCAACTCCTGTTTCATGGTGCTGCCTTCTCGCGTCAAAGCATATTCCGCACCGTTGAAGGCATCGATAACAGCGGGGGAAAGGCCTTTCTGTCGGAAAAAAAAGGCCGCATCCGAAGACGCAGCCCCTCTCGTAACGCGATGCAGTCGATCTACACGGCGTCGGACAATGAAGTGAAGTTGAAGTCCCTCACCTTGATCGGCGGAACGACCACGGCGCCACCTGCCTCGGTGCCCGCAAGCCGAACCGGCGGACCCATCGCCTCGAGGTTGTTCAGCATGAACAACGGTGAATCGTTGAACCGGAAGTTCTTGATCGCCTTCGAGATCTTGCCGTTCTCGATCAGGAAAGTGCCGTCGCGCGTGAGTCCCGTATACAGAATCGTCCGCGGATCGACTTCGCGCAGATACCAGAGACGCGTCACGAGAATGCCACGAGGCGTGGACTTGATCATGTCCTCTATCGACGTGGTGCCTCCGCTCATGATGAACGACGTCGGCGCGCCAGTCGGCTGCTTGCCCTGCTTCTTCGCCCAGAAGCGCGAATAATAGAGTTCCTTCAACACTCCCTTGTCCACGAACGTCTGCCGCCCTAACGGAAGTCCATCGCCATCCCACGGCTGCGCGAGCACCATCGGATCGAACGGATCGGCCGAGATGGATATCCGCGGATCGACGATCTTCTCGCCGATCTTATTGCCACCACCCTGTTTGGTGAACGGACTGCGCCCCTCGTCGGACGAGCGAGCATCGCCGTAAGCCCCGATGAGCTGGACGAGGTCGCCCACTGCCTGCGGCTCGAGAATCACCGTATATCGCCCCGGCTCTATCGCGACTGGATTCCGCGACAAGCGCGCCTTCCCGATCGCCCGCGCACTCACCGCATTCACATCGAGCCTGGTCCAGTCGGGATGCTCCGCGCCGGCCCAGCCCGAACCGGTCCCATCCGCCGTGCGGACTGTGAGGGTGTAGTTCGCATTGGTGTTCTTGTGATAGGCGAACAGCTTGTCGCTGTTGCCAAGCGCGTTGGTGTTGGTGTTCACCACGAGGTATCCCGCAGCGGTCAGGTCACCCGCCTTGCGCGCCGGCTCGAGCGCGGTTAACGCCGCCTTCGCCAGCGCTGCCGCGTCGAGAGACTCGGTCGCCTGGAAATCAGCATTTACAATCTTGATGTTCTGCGGGCCGAGGTTGGGCATCGCCTCGGGATCATCGGGAGAGAGCCTGGCCAGCGCCTCGGATTGACGCACCGCAGCGCGAAGCGCCTCATCGCTCAGGTTGTTGGTTACAACGGACGCCCGCTTGGGACCGAACGAGCTAGTGACCGAGACTGTCGCGTCAGCGACACTACCCGCGGTAGAAACCTGATTTGCCGCGAACCGAATGTTGTTGGTCACCCCGCTGTTCACGTTCACGGTGATCGAATCGGCCGAAGACATCTTCACTACCTTCTCGATCAGCGCCTGGGATTGTTCGCGCGAGAAAATGTCTCCGTCGGCCGACACAACCGGGATCAATCGCCTTGGGGATCTCATGCTTTTCTCCCGGTATTGATGACGTTGATATTGCGGAACCGCGCCGGCGGCGAGCCATGACTCACCGCGTTGATCTGCGGCGGCTGTCCCTTTCCGTCGAAGAAACTTCCGCCGAGCATGTAGCTCTTCTTGCCGCCGATCATGTCCATCGAGTTCCAGAAGTCGGGCGTGCGCATCTGGTAGGCAACGTCCTTCAGCATGCCGACAATCTTGCCACCCTTGATTTCGTGGAACACCTGGCCGCCGAACTGGGCGTTGTAGCGCTGCTGATCGATCGAGAATGAGCCATCGCCGACGATCGCGATTCCCTTGTCGGTCGCGGCGATCAGATCTTCGTAGCTCTGTTCTTTTTCGCCCGGCATGAGCGAGACGTTGGGCATACGCTGGAACTGGATGCTCGACCACGAGTCGCCATACGAGCAGCCGTGGGAGCGCGTCGGCTGACCGTTGGCGTCGTACCACCATTTGAGCCAGTTGGCCTGCTCTCGCGTGGTCTGGTAGTCGTTGAACATCCCCTTCTTGACGATGAGGAAATCGTCCGGCTTCACGCCTTCGTCGTCGTAACCTATCGTCGAGAGTCCGCCTTCCTGCGAGCGGTCGCCCTGCACGTTCATGAACTCAGGCCCGTACTTGAGCTTGCCGAGAACTTTTTCCGGCGGGGCGAGGAAGCTGGTGCCGGCGTAGTTGGCTTCGTATCCGTTGGCACGGTCGAGTTCGGTCGGATGTCCGATTGACTCGTGAATGGTGAGCCAGAGATGAGACGGATGCAGCACGAGATCGTAGCGACCGACATCCACAGGCTTCGCCTTGAGTTTCTGCGATGCTTCTTCTCCCCATTTCGCGGCGTTGCCGACGAGGTCCTCGGAGAGAATGTATTCGTACCCGCGTCCCATCGGTGGCGAGACCGATCCGCGATTCTGGAAGTCCGACTGATCGGGCGCGATCGCCGTGATCTGCATCGGTGCCCAGCTATGAATGATGGTCTGCGTGATCACCGAGCCGTTTGTGTCGGCGTAGTTGCGCTCGGTCTTCCGGAAGAAGAGACCGCTGAAGACGAACTTCACATTTGTCGCTTTCATCGCGGCCGCGTTCGCCTTGAGGAGAAGGTCGGCCTTCTGCTCGATCGGGATAGTCCACGGATCGATGGTGTAAGCGTTCTTCCACGACACATCCTTGAACGCGGGCGCGAGCGCGAGTTCGACTGACTTGTCGCGGCCGATGCGCGTCGCTTTTGCCACCGCGACTGCCTTTCGGGCCGCGCCGACGACACCATCCTTCGTCATCGTGCGAGTTGCAGAAAAACCCCACGTGCCATCAACGAGGGCACGAACTCCGGCGCCCATCGAATCGGTATCGACAACGTTGGTGATCTGCTGTTCGCGGGTGGAGACAAAGTTCTGGAGGTAGCGGCCGATTCGGACGTCTGCGTAACTGGCACCGGCAAGCTTTGCGGCGTTGAGCGCGTCCATCAT
>JBKJRW010000182.1:0-16819 GCA_046593165.1 Gemmatimonadaceae bacterium | reverse complement strand
GCGGCACAAACGCAGCCTTCCCGGCAGGTGGCATAAGCGGCGCGAATGTGCCGTTCATGCTGAATTTCGCGTCGGTGTTGATTACCCCCATGCAGTTTGGACCGATCATTCGCATGCCGTGGCGACGGATTGTCTCCATCAGCTGCCGTTCCCTTTCAATGCCGGCACCTCCCACCTCACGAAACCCGGCAGAGATCACCACAAGACCCTTCACTCCACTGGCACCGCATTCCTCGGCGACATCGTTCACCAGTTCTTTAGGCACGCATATGATCGCGCAGTCGACAGGAGCGGGAACCGCCGAAAGACTCGGCCATGCATGCATCGAGTTGATCGACGCCGCGCGCGGGTTCACAGGGTACACAGCACCGGTGAATCCATGCGCGACCAGATTGGTCACGATCTGATGGCCGATTGTGTTCGCCTGGCGTGACGCCCCGATCACCGCGATCGAGGAGGGTTTTAAGAGCGCGTCGAGTGCAGCTGCATCGCCGGCCTGCGCGACTGATTGCGCCGCGCGAGGCAGGTCATTCATTCATGATGCTCCGCCGCATCGGCATCAGCCTTTGTCCTGTGAATGGTGCCATCGGGATGCTGCGGTGGGGTGTAAATGGTGTAGAGCCGCAATGGCGCGGTGACCGAGCGATTGATAACGTTGTGACGGGTGCCGGCGGATACAACCACCGCGTCGCCATCGCCAGCCGTGTACTCCGTTCCATCCAGAACGAACGTCGCCTCACCTTCCTCGAGGCGGAAAAACTGGTCTACAGCCTCGTGAACCTCGGCGCCAATCTCCTCGCCGCCCTGCAGGCACATGACAACCAGTTGACTGTGTTTTCCGGTAAACAGTACCTGGCGAAAGAACGGATTGTTCAGTGTCGCGCTTTCGATCGATCCCGTGTAGTTGCTCACATATTCCTCGGCGCGTTGACGGAGGAGGCGCGTCACGTCGGACGGTGATGAATCGGGTCGATCCAGCAGAATGCCTCCTCTATCCGGTCGCGGGGTTTTCATTTCGCAGCGTAAAGAGAGTTATCTCCGGACGCACGTTGAACCTTACCTGGTATAAATGGCCGATGCCGCGGCTGATGTATAGAGTGCGAGTCGCGTCAACCGCGATCTCACCAGCCGTGTAGCGCCGGTTCTTCACTGGAAGTATAGGCGGAGGCAGGAACGGTGGCTTGCACTGACCGCCGTGCGTGTGACCAGCGAGGACCCATCCGGCGTATCCATCCCATGGCATTTCGTCGAGTCCATCAGGATTATGGCAGAGCGCGATCGCCGCCGCACTGACTCTCCTGCCGAGCGCGAGGCGTGTGTCGCCCCTTCCCGACCAAAGGTCGTCGATTCCAATGATATCCAGTCCCCCCACATTAGCGACCTGGTTACGGAGTACGTGCATTCCATGGGTGGTGACGACAGACGCGATGCGATCGGCTACCTCACCATTCTTCCATCCCTCGCCATAGTCGTGATTGCCCAGAATTCCCGCCGTGCCCAGTCGTCCATGAGGCAAGTGAGCGAGTACACGGCGAAGCTGAGCCAGTTTTACTTCCGGCGACCGGTCGCTTTCCCATGTGACGAAGTCGCCCGTAGACACCACGATGTCGGGAGATAGTGCTCTGACCCGATCGAGAGACCGAGTGAGATAGTTCTCGTCCACGTAACTGCACGCATGGAGGTCACTGATATGGGCGAGCGTTGAGCCGTTCAGTGCCGGTGGCAGATTCGCGATGGTGAGATCGCGCTTCACGAGTTCGAGCCAGTGAGGCTCGACCAGCGTCGTGTAGCCAAGCAGACCGGTGCCGCCCGCGAACACGGCCGCCCCTGCGCCAATGAATGCCCTTCTGTTCATGTGTCAGCCACAATGGTCGCGTTTACCGGGAGAAGATTGCTATCCCGATTAGAGCCGCTGTTGGTGACGAGGTGCCGTCCGGACGCATCGCTCGCGAGCCAGTGAAGACCGATCGTCCCCATATCGACACGTGATACTTCACGCGGAGCCATGGGGTTCGAGATATCCAGAACAACCACCGCGTGAGCGTCGGGCACCGTTTGCAGCCAATACTTTCCCATTACGACTGGAACTGCACAGTTTTTGCCCTCGAACGCATATACCGGAGTAACGCGTTGGGCTGTGGCCCCGACAACCTTACCCTGGGTTGGGGAGCCGTCGCGCAAGTCGAGCACGGCGAGAAACGCAGCCTTGCGCGCGGTGTCGGTCGAAGCGGTCCACACGAAACCAGTCAGGCGCGAAATCGCCCGGCGCGGCCGGCATCGTACGTTGCGGGGTGCGGGCCGCGGCCGCCAGAACCGCGATGAGCATCGCCGCATGCAGTCGTGGCACATTGGACAATTCTGGCAGGGTTTCCTCCTTGTCGACCGACAATACGACCAGTAGCGATGGGAGTCAACATCAAGGCCAGTCCTGCCGGCTCCTCATCGCTTGAAAACCTTTTGCCTGCTATCTAAAACTCCGCGCCCTATGCTCCAATCTCTTCACGTCCAGCTCCTTGAATCTCTTCCCCACCAGATTCAACACATTCCCGTCCTTCTCGAACCTCCCCTGCACAAGCACGAACGTCGCGAACTTTACCACCTCGCTATTCTCCTCAACAAGAAAACCCGGCACAACGACATTGATAAACCCCCACTCATCCTCGAGCAGCAAAAAGATCGTCCCCCTGGCCGAAGCAGGCCGCTGACGAATCGTTACCAGCCCCGCCACCATGATCTTCTCCCCACCCCGCAAATCCTTGAGCCCGCAGCTGTCCACTACACCTGCCAACCGTAGCCGCTCCCGCATGTGCTGCATGGGATGCCCATTGATACTGACTCCCGTGGCGAAGTAGTCCAGATAAATCAATTCAGTCGGCGTCAACGCACGCGGTGAATGCATCTCCCTGGTCGCGGGCGCCAGCGGGAGCGAATCCCCACAGACCCGCAACGCCTCCCACGCAGCCTGCCGCCGATCGGGCTCCCACGCCGCAAACGCACCACTCCTCGCAAGATGCAACGCATCCGCACGCTTGAGCTTCCCCCGCAAAACAACGTCCTCTATCGAAGTGAACGGGCGCGTCGGTAAACGCAGAACATCCAGCGTCTTCTCGCCAAGCCCCCTGATGTGACGCCAACCAACACGTAGAGCTGGCCCCCCGGGATCGATCCCCCCGCGATTCTCTCCCTGATCTCCCCAGTCTCCACATTCTCCCTGATATCCGTTCTTGCCGTTCTCCATTCCCGACGACATCACCGACTCCATGCGAACTGTCTCGTTGCAACGATCGACTCCGTCACGATCCAATGACTCTGTAGTACACTCCCACTCCCCGTCACGCATGCACGGCGGACGCACCACCACACCATGCCGCTGAGCATCATGAATCAAAGTCGAAGGCGGATAGAATCCCATCGGCCACGAATTCAACAACGCCGCAAAAAACTCCGCCGGATAATGCGCCTTCAACCACGCAGTCGCATACGCGATGAGCGCAAAGCTCCACGCATGACTCTCGGGAAATCCGTAGTTCGCGAAGCTCATCAGATCCTCGACAATCCCGGTCGCCACTTTCTCCTCGACTCCACGCCCCACCATCCGGTCCCGCAACCGCCCAAGCGTCTCCATCAACCGCGAAATCTTCCGCACATGACCCATAGTCCGCCTCAACTCATCCGCCTCGGCCGCAGTATATCCGCCGAGCACCATGGCGATCGACATGGCCTGCTCCTGGAAGATGGGAATCCCCTGCGTCCGTTTGAGAATCGGCTCCAATAGCGGATGCGGATATGTCACCGGCTCCATCCCCCGGCGACGCGCTGTATACGGATGAACGAACCTGGCCTGAATGGGACCCGGCCTGATCAAGGCCACCTGCACGACAATGTCATACAGTCTGTCAGGCAGCGTGTGCAGTATCGACGCAATCTGCGCCCGACTCTCGATCTGGAACGTGCCAATGGTCTCACCGCGACAAATCAGATCGTATGTCTTCTCGTCCCCCTGAGGCAGCTTGTACATCTCGGGCCGCTCACCCGTACGCACCTCGATGTAGTCGAACGCACGCCGCACAAGCGACATCGCGCCCAGCCCGAGAAAATCGAACTTGGGAACCCCCACCGCATCGAGATCATCCTTGTCGAACTGCACGATGGTACGCCCCATCGTCGTATGCTCGATTGGCATGTAATGACCAAGCGGCTGCGACGACAAAACAAACCCGCCCACATGCGTCGCACGAAGGCGTGGGAGATCCTCGAACGCAGCCATCGCAGTGAGCATCGCGCGAGCGCGCGCATCATCGGTCACCAGGCCGAATTTCGCACCGAGACTCGTTCGCACTTTCTCCGCGCCCTCTTTCGGCTCGTCGTAATGCATCCGCTTCGACATCTCGTTGACGAGCTCGATCGGATACCCGAACGCACGCATCGAATCGCGGAGCGCATTGGGCCCTCTATACGTCTGCACAATGCACGCAATGGCCGAGTGCGATCGCTCGTAGTGTTCGTACATGTAGTCCAGCACTTCCTCGCGCCGGTCATGCTCGATATCAACGTCGATGTCGGGCGCCTCGGTCTGTCCATCGACACGCTTCTCCGACAAAAACCTCTCGAACAACAAACCGTTCGCGACTGGATCGACTGCAGTTACGGCAAGACAGTACGCCACGGCAGAGTTGGCCGCGCTCCCGCGGCCCTGACAGAGAATGTTGCGAGACCTCGCGAACCGCACGGCATCCCACATCACCAGAAAAAATCCGGAGAAGCCTAGATTGGCGATCACGCGCAGCTCGTGCTCGATCTGGCTGGTCTGTGCGCCTGAGAGATTCTCGCCCCACCGCTCACGCGCGCCCTCAAACACTCTCTCACGCAAAAATTCGGTGTCGCTCGTGCCCGGCGGATGCGGGAACTTAGGTAAGGGGGGCCGCAGCCAGCTCAATTCGAAATCACACTCGCTCGCGATACGCCCCGACTCCTCCAACCCCTCCTCGCGACCCTTCCACCGCTCCGCCATCTCACCCGGAGAAAGCAGCCGCCACTCTCCATTGGGATGCAGCAACCCACGCGACATCGCCTTCTCTATAGTCGTGTCATACCTCAACGCGGTCAGCACGTCATGCACCAACCTGCTCGGCCCATCGATATACCGCGGATCCTGCTGAACCACCCACGCAACATTCTGCTTACTCGCGAGTTCGATCAGTGCCGCAGCAAGCGCTGCCTCACATCCGCCGGTGTGATGAAGCTGCACCTCCACCGCGAGCTGCTCCCCGAACACTTCTCTCCACTCGGCAAGCATCCGCGCCGCAGCCGAATACTCGCACGCCTGGATCTTCGCGCCGAGGGGGCCTGAGGCAGGACCGGTCAATGCAAAAATCCCCGCGCTCCGCTCCGCCACATCGGCCCAGGTCACCCGCGGTCGGCCGCGCTTATCGGCACTCTGGCCCTTAATCCATCCACGAAGCGAGCCCACCCGCGCCCGCGTCACCAGCGCACCGATATTCCGCATGCCCTCGGCGTTCCGGGCATAAAACGCGGCAGGCCGGCCATCCACGTTCAGCTCCACACCCACCACCGGCCTCAAGCCCTGGCGCCGGCACTCGAGAGCGAAACGCACGACACCACCCAGATCGGCGGTGTCGGCCATACCTATAGTAGTGAACCCGAGCTCGGCTGCCCGCTTGACCAGCGCCTCAGGGGTAACGGCCCCGTCGCTGAAGGAAAACGCGGTATGGGCTCGAAGCTCGGTGTAAGACATCAGGTCTTAATGGTACTACCGAACAAATACCGAAGCAAGAAGTTGCCACCGCTACGCGTCCTGGGGTTTGAGAGTTGCCGAACGCTTGTTAGGGATAGATCAGCAATCGGGACTCTACGTCACCCGACGTATTTGGTCGCACGCCCGGCACAGGTATCGTGCTCTCAGCCCCACGATGCTTACCTGACGACCCACGGAGATTCACGATGCGCAATAAATATCTGCCTGCCGTACTCAGCCTTCTCGCAGCCGCCCTGCCAGCGATTGCGCAGGAAGCGCCCGCTCGTCCGATCATAACCGTCGGTGATTTCGAGTACGGCACCGTTGCCTCGCAATTCACGACCGACAAGAATACGCGGAAGCAACTCTCAAAAATGGGAATCGGGGACTCGCAGGCTCTTGCGGCTGCCCTTGGTGTCGGCGCCACCGACATGCTCGTCGAAAAACTGCTCGCAGCCGGAGTGTTCAGAGTAGTCGAGCGGAAGAGGCTCGCATCGATTCGGCAGGAACAGGGAATCGCATCTCCTGCTGAAGACTCGGGCGCTGCACTGCGCAGCTTAACGGCCAGCGAACCTGCCGCTCGCTTCCTGCGCGCTCGCTACATCATCACCGGTTCGGTGACACGACTTGGCTTCGAGGATAAGCAGCTGGGCGGCGTTGCCGGACAGCTTGCCTCTAACGTCTTTCTGTACGGATTGAACGTGAAGAAGAAAAAGACCGAAGTTCATCTAACAGCGCGCCTCGTCGATATCGAGACCGGCGAAATCATCGCCAGCTATACCGGCAGAGGTGAATCGCGCAAGGGCGGCGGGATCTCTGTCGGCGGAATGGGATCCTGGGGCCTGGGCGGCGGCGGCGGGAAGACAGATAATATTCGTGAAACCGCGATTGGCGAAGCGACTCAGCGCGCGGCGGCGAAACTGGCCGAGCTGATTGTACAATCACGCGCTCAGATGGTTTCGTTTAGCCAGCAGGGAGTCGAGCTCGGCTTGCGATAGCCGGGCGGGACTTGCCTGAGATGAGATCATACTTGCCTCTTCATCGGGCGTTGAGTGACACAGGTCCGCGTGCAATGCGGCCTCCACCCATTAAAGGCAGGTTGAGATGAAAGCGTTCGGTCAGCTTGAGGCGATCCGTATCGGTGGTCGTCAGTACATCCGAACGCCGCCGTTTCCAATACCGCGCCGTCATACGTCCCTGATCCGTTGCATCCGTGTGATCCGTGATCCAGGTCGTTTCCTGTAGTTCTGCCCCCTAGGAAGTCCCCCGAAAATCCTCCATGACACGGCCGAAAAATGGAACGGGATCACGCAACATGTCGAGAAGAAATGGAAACCCCGCCCTGAAATCCGCGATCGCCGGCCGAAACTCGGACAAGCCCGATTTCTTCATCTCCCCGACGCAGCTCTTCAGCAGAAGTCCCGGATTCATGTACGTCACACCCACTGAATAGTCCGGATAATCACGAGGCATCTGCAGCGCTCGCGACGCCAAACGCACGGCGAGCGTAGGCAGGTCGAGCCCGCAACGCCCAGCGAACCGGAGATAAGCGGGGAACCGCGGATTGATCTCGATGACTTTGTCGGTACCTGTACGGCTGTCCCACTTGAGTTCCACCTCGGCAGGTCCCTTCCACTCCCATCGCTCGAAAAACGGAAGCACCTGCTCCACGATGCCGGGTTCACAGGTGCTTTGACTCACTACAGTAAGTCCGCCGCTGGATGGCCATTGCCGCCGCTTGCTGGTGGTGAACGCGGCGACGAGCCGGCTTTCGCTGGAGAAAAGCACCACCACAGTCTTCATCGCCTCCGGTCCGCCTGGAACGAAATCCTGCAGCAGCTCCGGCCCGAAGCGCTCGCGACACGCGCTGATCGCCCCGCCCAGATCCTCCGGCCTGGCGACATAGCTCACGCCACGGGCGGCGCCGAGATTTGCCACCGGCTTCACCACAACCATACCATCCCGTCGGGCGAGAATATCTTCCGCCTCCGAGCGCCCATATACTCTGGCGCAGGGAATTCCGAGCGACTCGCAACACGCAATCGACGCTGCCTTGTCGTTCGCAACAAAAAGGGCCGCGTCACTCGGCAGGTTCACCTGGGTAGTGTCGCCGAGCGCTTCGCGTGCGAGCGAAACCGCAACCACGGAAGCCGAGCCGATTGGGAGGAGAACGTCCGCGCGAATTTCCTGCGCGAGCTCAAGCAGGGACCGACCGAGATTTTCGGGGCTGCCATTCTCGAGAACGTGGTGAGACTTCGCGAAGCGCGATCTGACCCCGAAGGGCATCGCGCGCACGTCGGCAGTCACGACATCGTATCCTGCGATCGCAAGCGAACGGACTGCCGAAAGGCCAGCGTCGCTGGTTGGGCTGGTGACGAGAACGCGCTGTTTGCTCACCGCCGCAAGCGATCGAACGCAGCCGCGTTTGACTCCGCCATTTCCACGTATTCGCGCATGTCGCGCTCAATTTTTCGCGTGCGCATCCGAATGAACGACCGCAACAACGCCCGCTGAAACGGTGAGCGCCCGCGTATCCACATCGTCGAGTGGGCAAGCGAGCACCCGCGACGCAATTTCACGTCGTACAGCAACCGCCCGTAATAAAGACGGCGATCACCGGCTTCGATCGAGCGCGCGATAGCGTCGTTCAGCAGCACGAAATAAGCGGCGAGATCGCGTCCCTTTTCGGAATCTATTCCAATCAACATGCATCGCGAACAGCCGCCGTGACGCAAGCCAAAGATCGCCCCCAGAGTTTTTGAACCGTCCCGCGCAACGATCAACAGCGCCTGGTCACCAGCCCCGTCGAGCGCCCGCTCGAGAAAACCCTCCACGAACGGAAGTGGCACGCCATTGAGCCGGCGGTAATGCTTGTCGAGAAGCCCGTACACGTCCTCCGGTATGCGCGACGCTTCGGAGATCCTCTCGATCACAAGACCGCCGCGACTGGCGCGGTTGTTCTGCTGCCGCATCGCACTCTCGGTGGCGAAATGAATCTTCTTCAAATGAAAGCGGAACGCCGCAAATGTCGGCCAGCGAATGTCGAGATACGTCGTCGGCATCTCCGGACTCGACTGAAACCTGGCATCGAGGAGCGAACCAACTGGAGAAACGGCGGTTGTGTTGCGGACGATCACTGTAGCTCCCGCTTGCCGCGATTCCGCAAGGATTCCGCGCACCAGCTCGTTCGCCACCTCCTCACGCTGCCCGGGGGAAAGCGACTGGTCGAGGAGAAATGGCTCAGAAATCCCGAACCTCGATCCGACAGTCAGGGCTGGGGTCGCGCCGAGCCCGGCGAGATGCGCCAGCGGAGCGAATTTGCCATAGAGCATTTGATCGAGAGACGTCGACTCGGCAACATCGTAGGTCGCCTGGCAAGCCGCTGCGCCAACAATCTTTCGGCCGTCGCGCACCACAAAATACAGAGACCTGGTGGGTGGCTGGCTCTGTTCTTCCACGAGAGTGAGCCACCGGTGGCTGGCAAGCGAATCGTCACTCGCAAGTACGTCCCACTCGGCGGAATCGATTTCCGAAATCGTCTCGAGCCGTTGCGCATCCGTCACGTTTCGAGCCGCGCCATTCCCGAGAGGTGAGAGGCGATCATTATCGCCGGCAGATGATGAATCGGCGTGCTGCCCGTTCCAGGTCAATCTGGATCGATAGTCGTGCTTTTTTTTCATTTCTCCTTCCGTTATCCGTCTCTGATCCGTTGCATCCGCCGAATCCGTGTCCAACTCGTCCTTGAACTATAGGAAACGACTTGGATCACGGATCACGCGGATGGAACGGATCAGGAACGACCACGACAGGCCGAGGCCCGGCATCGCTCATCAGGTGTGCAATCCACCTCGACTCCTCGAAACTCTCGAAAAAGAACTTCAACGCTATCGACAACGGCACCGCCACCAGCGCCCCGAGCGGCCCGATCAGCCATCCCCAGAAAAGCAGCGACATCACCACCACAATCGGCGAAAGATCGAGCGATTCTCCAACGAACCTGGGTTTGATCGCATTGTCCACGATCGAGTTGACGACCACGTATCCCACGAGCACAGTCAACGCTCGCCCGAACCCAAACTCCACAAGAGCAAGCAGCGTAGGCGGCACCAGCGCGATCAGGAATCCAACATTCGGAACGAAACTCAGGAGGAACGACATCACCCCCCAGAGAATCGCGTAGTCAACGCCAAGGGCGAGAAGCAGAATCGTCTGGAGCACGGCGACGACCATGCCGAAAGTCGCATTGATCACCACATAGCTTCGGATGCTCCGCGCAAACCCATCGAAGCGCTCGATCGCGCCGCGCCTGTGGGATAGCGCAACCCGAAGCTTCCCGGGGTACCGCACCGCCTCGAGCATCATGAACGCCATCAACAGGAGCAGCAGGAAAAGATTCCCCGCCGTCTGCGTAAGATTTCGAATCAATCCGAGCGCGTATCCAACGATACTGCTCGGCCGCAGTACCTCACTCGAGAAAAGCCGCGAAGTATCGATCGGGAGATCGGCGAGCTTTTCCTTGATGAGAAGCTGAATCGCCTCGATGCGCGGCTGATAACCGGGCAGCTTGTCCTGAAGTTGCACCAGCGAAGACCAGACGAGCGCAACGAACAAGCCGATGACCAGCACGCCGAGCACTATTCCAGTGAGCGCCGCGAGACTGGGATGCCATCCCCGCTTCCTGAGCCACTCCGACCCCGGGCTCCAGGCGATAGTGATCACCAGAGCGACGAGAACCGGACCGAAAATCGGGCCCGCGACGCGCATGCCAGCGAGAATCGCTACGACACTCGCGGTCGTCAGCAGCAAGCGGCTCAGCGACGGAGCCGCGCTGACGGGAGAAGTCGTCATGGTGAAACCCTGGCTCTTTCCTGCGCTGAGAACATCCGCCCTGCCGCCTGTGATGAGACTACGGCAAATCTAGGGCGCGCGGTGGAATCTTGTCACGGCCTCGCTGGCTGCCGACTATCCCGCGACCCCGGATATCGGACATCTGGCGGCGCTGCTCGTCGATTGCCGGTACTGGAAATGGGGGCGTCACCGTCAGGTTGCGCAAAAATCCACTTCGCAGCAGTGCGTCTACAATCTCAGGATCGAAATGCGTTCCGCCCTCGCTTTGCACCTTTTCGAGCACATCAGGCACCAACCACGCGGGGCGGTACGGCCTGGCATGCGTCAAGGCATCGACACAATCGGCCACCGCAACGATGCGTGCTTCGACAGGAATGGCGCTGCCGGCAATGTTGTTGGGATACCCCTTCCCGTCCCACCGCTCATGATGGTTCAGTGCAATCCTCTCTGCAACGATCATCAGCTCTGATTGTCCACCCGAGAGAATCTGCGCACCGATCACTGTGTGCGTTCGCATGATCAGGGTTTCGTCTTCGGTAAGCGCGCCGGGCTTGAGTAGGATGCTGTCGGGAATGCCAATCTTGCCGACATCGTGGAGCGGCGAGGCACGCTTTACCAGGTCCGTTGTCCGCGAGCCCATGTCCAGCGTCTGCGCCAACAGAGCCGAGAGGTCACCTACGCGCTGCGTGTGGCGCCCGGTGTCGTCATCGCGTATCTCTGCCGCGCGCGCCAGCCGCTCCAGTATCTCCGCCTGGGACCGCTGGAGCTCGCTCATTCGCGCCTCCACTCTCGTCTCGAGCAGAGCGTTCTGAGTCTCGAGCGTCTGATACAGAAAACGCGTCTCGAGAAGATTGCGAATACGAAGCAAAACCTCCGTTCCGTCAAACGGCTTAGAGAGAAAATCACGCGCGCCCGTCGAGAGAGCTCCACGCTTCGACTCCGAGCTGCCGTCGCCGGTGAGGACCAGAACCGGCAGATACCCCGCGCCCGTCAGCCGCGGAGCAAGCGATCGCAGAATCGCGAAGCCGTCCGGCGGAGGCATGTGCAGATCGAGAAGCACCAGGTCGGGATTGTATTCCGCGACGATCTGAAGCACCTCTTGCCCGACTGACGTGGTCCTGATGTTCGTGTAGCCATCGCGCTCGAGAATACGCCGCAGAAGACGAAGATTCATCTCCTCGTCGTCAACCACGAGAATCCGCGCCGAAGTCATCAGGTCAGTTGGCTGGCTCAGGGCCCCTCCTCCTCTTCGTTGCCTTCGTCCAGCATTTCCCGCGCTTTCTTCGCCAATGATGACGGAGAGAACGGTTTCTCAATAAACGCTTCACCCTCGCCAAGGAAACTTTGTCGCACCGCCGCATCCTCGGTGTAACCGGATGTGAACAGAATCCGGGCGTCGGGCTGAGTCTCCCGAATCCGGCCGGCCAGCTCCGGCCCGCCCATCTCCGGCATCACTATGTCCGTCACGATCAAGTCAACAGGCACGAGCTCCGATTCACATACGCGAAGCGCCTCAGCCCCATTCGCGGCCTCGAGCACTCGATATCCGTTGCGGCGGAGTATGCGCGTCGCAACGTTGCGCACCTCGTCGTCGTCCTCGACAATCAGAATCGTCTCCGAATCGATGCGCGGGTTCTGGCGCGGCGTGCGAACCGGCAGCCGGGTGGCGGCTTCGATGGCGCGCGGCAGGTACACCTTGAAAGTGGTTCCCCGGCCGGGCTCACTGTACACCCAGACGAACCCCCCCGATTGTCTGACGATACCGTACACGCTCGACAGGCCGAGCCCCGTTCCCTTGCCCTTTTCCTTAGTCGTGAAGAACGGCTCGAAAAGGCGCTCCCGAACATCGCGCGACATTCCGGATCCCGTATCCGTAACGGCAAGCATCACGTACGGCCCGGGCTTCATGCCTGCGTGGCTGCTCGCATACTCCTCGTCGATGTCGATGTTCGACGTTTCAAGCAGCAGCCGCCCACCATCCGGCATTGCATCGCGCGCGTTCAACACGAGGTTCGTTATCACGCGCTCTATCTCGGTCGGGTCCGCCGTTACCGTCCACAGACCCGGCTCGAGATTCGAGACTATCTCGATCTTTTCAGGCGTCAAGCGCGTCAGCAGTTTTCGAACGTCGGCGACGATATCATTGAGATTGACCACACGTGGCTGGAGAACCTGCTGCCGACTGAACGCGAGCAACTGTCGCGTGAGGGCCGATGCACGGTCGGC
Source organism: Gemmatimonadaceae bacterium (assembly GCA_046593165.1). Taxonomy (GTDB): domain Bacteria; phylum Gemmatimonadota; class Gemmatimonadetes; order Gemmatimonadales; family Gemmatimonadaceae; genus UBA4720. The sequence goes on along the minus strand of JBKJRW010000182.1, from coordinate 3,990 downwards.
CGCCTTGGTGATTTCCTGGAGATCAGCCGCCTGCGAGCTGGCGGGATCGACGTCGGCGAGGAGCAACTCGCTGTAGCTCTTGATAGCCGTCAGCATGTTGTTGAAGTCGTGCGCGACTCCCCCCGCAAGGCGGCCTACAGCCTCCATCTTTTGCGCCTGGAGCAGTTGCTCTTCGAGATGCCGGTACTGGGTCGTTTCGAGAATCACAGAGCCGACGCCGGCGTTGCCACGGGAAAGGCTTACCGGGAAGAAGCTTCCAATGTAGTGCCGGTCCTGCGTCGGATCGGCCAGGTGGGCACTGACAATCGGGTAGCTCAGCACCGGCTCTCCCAACCTGAGCACCTCCTGCATCACGGGCTCGACCGCGTCTGCATAGTCCGACGGCATTACCTCTTCGAGCGTCTTGCCCATATGCGCCGCGGCAGGCAATGCACTCATCGCCGCCCCCGCTTCGTTGATTCTGACCAGACGAAGGTTTCGATCGTGCAGACAGAAACCCACCGGCGAGTTGTTCAGCACGAAGTCAAGCAGCGACTCCGCCTCCTGGTGCTGCGACCGCGCCGTGTCCGCGATGGTCTGCGTTGTCTCGAGCCGCTTGACAGTCCCCTCGAGATTTTCGTTCATCACCTGTAACGCGTTGGAGACTCGCGCCGCCTCGTCGGCCTGCACCTCGAGCTCCACGGTCTGTTCCTCCAGCTCGGCTGCCTGGTCTTCGAGCTGATCCCGCTGCGCAAGCAGCGCTTCCGCCTGTCCCAGAACGCGCTGGCCAAAAAGAGCGAGAATCGCCATCAGCGCCAGAACCTCGATCGCGATGACGATCAGAGCGAGGCGCTGAGCAGACGATTGCAGGTTGACTCGCGTGGCAAAGGCCCGCTGTTCTCCCGCAAGAAAAACCTCGAACGACGATCGAAGAGAATCGAAGAGCTCCCTGTCCACCAAGTCGTTGCGCGCGCGGTCGGCGCGTGCGCCGGGGTCTGTGATTGAGAGTGCCGTCGCCGCTCGCACTCGATCCCACCGCTTTGCTGCGGTTCTCACGGCGCGGGCGCGCTCATTCTGCTCGGTGTCGGTGGCCGTGACCAGAACAAGAGAATCGAGCATGGTGTCGAGACTCTTGCGGGCACCGTCCTGCGGCGAGCGAAATTCCTCGCTGCCCGACAGCAGGTACCCCCGTATGGCGTTCTCGCGCCCTATCGCAAGGCTGCGCGCCTCACGCGCTATCCTGAACGCCGTCTCGCTGTGGAGAACATCGTTGCCGTTCCGGATGTCGATCCAGTACACTGCGACAAGAGTCAGCACCACAACTATCAGTGCCGTAGCACCCAGCCAGAACGTCCGTCGGATCTGTGGGAGCACATCGTGGCGACCAACCAGCGGAATCGACTTCGTCAATCTGGTTTTCCAGGGGCCGGCTTCTGCCCGCGATTAGAGTGTAGTCTCGAAATACTCACGGCAAGAGCGTAAACGACAATGCCGCTTCTCTATCACGGATGTACGATTCTCTATCATTAAGCCTCGATTACAGCGGTAAACAAAGAATGTGCTGGCTCTAACTCCCGTTTCCCCCTATTCGTTGAGTACCGTGAAATGCCTTCCTGCAACGCTATCTCGACTGATCCTCGCGCTGCTCGCGACCATCTTCATCGGGGGATGCCGTGATACCGTTCCCCCGCTGATCCCCGGTCCCGGCGGAGGCACAATCATCATCGCCGCGACATCGGACCCGGATGCGCTTTTCCCACCCGCAACGCTCAATATCGAAGCGCGCCAGGCCACCGAGTTGATCTACGAGTATCTCGCCGATGTTGGGCCGGCCATGAACACGATTGGCGATGCAGGCTTCGTGAAGGAGCTCGCGTCTCACTGGAAATGGGCGGGCGACTCGCTGTCGATTGCGTTCACCATCGATCCAGCAGCCCGATGGCACGACGATGTTCCGGTACTAGCGTCCGACGTCGTGTTTTCGCACGCGATTTATACGGATTCCGCAGTGGGTGCTGCCGATGCATCAGACCTTGCCGACATCGATTCGGTGACGGCGCGCGACTCATTGACAGTCGTGTTCTGGTTCTCGAAACGGACACCGCATCAGTTCTTCGATGCCGCAGCCAAGATGCTCATTCTGCCGAAGCATCTCCTTGGGGCATTGCCTGTCGATTCATTGCGCGCTGTGTCCGCACGAATGAATCCTACCGGCAGCGGCAGGTACATGTTCGAGCGATGGGACCACGGAACCCGTCTTGAGCTTCGCGCGGTGCCGCGACACCATCGCGGAAGACCCGGACCCGATCGCATCGTATGGACCATTACACCCGAGTATCAGTCGGCTGTGACGCGTCTCGTGGGCGGTGAAGCCGACGTGCTCTCGAATCTCCGCCCCGAGACAATCTCCGCACTGGCGGGCAAGTCGCGGTTCAACATCGTGACGCTCCCAGGGATGGATTACGCATTCCTGCAGTTCAACCTCAGAGATCCGGCTAATCCCGCGCGGCCACACGCTCTGTTCTCATCGCGTGCACTGCGTCGGGCATTGACCATGGCGCTCGACAGGAAGGCGATGGTGCAGAGCCTGTTCGACACGCTGGCTACCGTGAGCATCGGTCCCGCAGTGCGTGCGCTTCCGACCACCGATACTTCGTTGAAGCAGATCCCTCACGATCCCCCTGGCGCAGGCCGCCTGCTCGACTCTCTTGGATGGAAGCGAAGCACCCCAACCGCCATTCGAGTGAAGAATGGGAAGCCGCTCTCGTTCACGCTCATCGTCCCGGTATCGAGCGCGTCGCGAATGAAGATCGCCGTGCTCATTCAGGAAGCATTGCGACAGGCGGGGGTTGGCATGCAGATCGAGACGATGGACTACCCCGCCCTCGTCACCCGCCAGAATGCCCGCAACTTCGAAGCGACACTCGGCGCATGGCACCTGGGGTCGAGCCCCGGAGCGATACGTGTCACCTGGACGTCCCAGGCCACATCGAAAAGCGGCATGAACTACGGGAGCTACAGAAATCCCCGGTTCGATGCGCTCGTGGACAGCGCCCTCGAGTCCAGCTCCCTGGCGTCCTCGCGGGACTATTTCCGGCGAGCAAATCAGGAAATCGTGGACGACGCGCCCGCCATCTGGCTCTACGAGCCGAAGACCGTTCTGGCCATCGACAGGCGGATTCGGACAACGCCGATGCGGCCGAACGCCTGGTGGCTCGACATCGGAAGCTGGTCGATACCACCATCCGAGCGCCTTCCCCGGGATGCCCCTCCAGGAGAGTCCCAAACCCGCCGGTGATACGGTTAGGGCACAGAACTGTAGAGAAAGGGGTGCTCGTGATAGAGAAACGGCATTTACCAATCCCTTTCAATAGCCCATTTTAGCATCAGACTTACTCCATCCACTGGAATCAATGGTACGACATCAGCCTTTTTACGACACTTTGGCATCCGCGGAGCAGGACTCCGCCCTTTGGGCAACTTCGCTCGCCGGGCTGGCTGTGCTGCGTCTGGTGGACGCTTTGCGTGACGATAGCTCCATAGTCTCTGCCGACTGGGCGGGTGTCCGTGCGGTTGTTGACCGGGTGTCGGGGTTGCCCGAAGGAAGCCTCCTCCGTCGGCCCATGATGCGCATCGTGGATCAATTGCGGGACGACGACCGCGACTGGCGCGCGATTGCGACTCATGTTCTTGGCTATGGACGGACGCTCGATCTCGAGGGAAGCTGGAACCTTGCGGTCGATGTTCTGGGTATGGCGGCAGATCTGGCGCGCGGCGAGCGTGCCGCTGAGATCGTAATTGAAGCGACGACGGCTCTGGGTGGCGCTGCCCGGCGCTCGGGCGACTGGGACAGGTCGGCCGAAGGCTACGCCGAAGCTGCTTATTTTGCCGACAGTGTTGGTGACAAGGTGTCGGGTTTGACAGTGCGTGTCGGTACCGCGAATACTCAGAGTGCGCGTGGGAATCTGCCTGCGGCCCAGATGATTCTTGATGAAGTGATTGATGAAGCGA
>JBKJRW010000123.1:0-8605 GCA_046593165.1 Gemmatimonadaceae bacterium | reverse complement strand
GTGTACGGGGCGGTGACTGCGGCGATCATCGCGGTGATAACGCTTCTCCATGGAGCGCTCATCTATATCCCGACCTTCCTGTGGTCGCTGGATCTGATGAAGGTAGATCCCCAGGTGTACCGAATGGTCTGGTGGGGACTGGGCCATTCGTCCCAGCAGATAAACGTCGCCGCGATGGTTGCGATCTGGTACCTGCTCGGTGGCCTGACCATCGGCGCGGTCGTTCTCAACGAGAAAATCAGCCGCTCCGCTTTCGTGCTCTATGTATTGTTCATCTCGATGGCGTCGGCTCATCACCTTCTGGTGGACCCCGGAATGGGGCCCGCGTGGAAGGTCGTGAACACGAGCTACTTCATGTACATGGCGGTGCTCGCATCGATGATCCACGGATTTACCGTGCCTGCGGGAATGGAGCTCGGGATGCGCCTGCGCGGCTATACGAACGGAATGTTCGAGTGGTTGACGAAGGCGCCGTGGGGAGACCCCGGGTACAGCTCGCTTGTTTTCTCGATAGTCGTGTTCGGGTTCGTGGGCGGGATCACGGGCGTCACGATCGGGACCGAGCAGATCAACATCATCGTGCACAACACGCTGCGCGTGCCCGGGCATTTCCACGCCACAGTCGTGAGCGGCACGACGATGGCATTCATGGGCGTTACCTACTACCTGATCCCCTTGATCTTCCAGAAGAAGGTCGCGTTCTGGAAACTTGCGAAGATACAGCCTTATCTTTTCGCGGGCGGGATGTTCATCTTCACGATGTCCATGACGTTTGCGGGAAGCTTTGGCGTGCCGCGCCGGCACTGGGACATCACGTTCAGCCAGGCGCCGTTCGACGTGCAGTTCAATCCGGCGGTCGATCTGATTCTCGCAGTGGTCGCGCTTGGGGGTATCATGGCGGCGACAGGCGCGTTCATCTTCATCGCCATCTGCGTGAAGTCGGTCTTCTTTGGTGACGCGCTGGGCAACATCACGCCGGGCGTCGCGATGGTTGGAGTGCCCCGCGGCCTCACCCATCCGCCGACTCACGCTCCGGATGTCGACCAGCGCAACGCGGACCTGCACAATGCAGCGCGTGGAATCATGGGACCGGCGCCGGGCACGATAGTGCTCGTGTTCGTTTTCCTTGCAGCGTTCATTCTCTACTTCTTCGTGAACTGGAAGATTCTATCGTTCGTGTGGAAAATCGGCTGACGATGACCGTCGAAGCAAGGGCAAGGCCGGCACTCTCCGCGCTATTCGCGATCCTCACGATCACGGTGGCGTGGTGGGCGCTGGCTCTCTGGCCGGTGGACAGTTCGACCGCGCCGGATTGGCTGATGCGTACTCGCGCGGTATGCTTCGGCGCGTACAGCGACGGGCTGCCGAATGCCGGCGGGTGGCTGCTGCTGATTGGTCAGCCGCTCGGCATGCTTCTCGTTCTCTTCGCCGCGTGGGGCGCCGAGATTCGCATTGGCCTCCGGCGATTCTCCGAGCGCGTCAGCGGCCAGCTGGCGATAGGAGGAATACTCGCTCTCCTGACGGTGGGGGCGATCAGCGTCGTTGTGCGCGTGCGCAACGCCGGCGCACAACCGTTCGCCGCTTCGCCGACAGAAGCAACGGTGAGCGGTCTGACGCGCATTGACGACAAGCCGGCTTCGCTTTCGCTCGTTGACCAGTCGGGCAGCACGGTCAACCTCGAGCAGTTTCGCGGACGGCCGGTAGTGGTAACTTTCGCGTACGCCCATTGTGAGACGGTATGCCCGCTGCTGGTGCATGACGTTCTGAGCGCGGCGAGAGCGGCACGAAACGTCAATCCGGTGGTCCTGATTGTTACGCTCGACCCCTGGCGCGATGTGCCCAGCCGCCTGCCGTCAATGGCACGTCAATGGGGCGCCTCCGGGGACACGCACGTCCTGAGCGGTGAGCCTGAAGTCGTGGATAGAGTGCTGAATGCCTGGCGTGTTCCTCGTGTCCGAAACGTGAAAACCGGCGACCTCGTGCACCCATCGGTCGTGTACGTCATCGGACCGAACGGCAGGATCACCTATGTGCTGGACGGAGGACAGGAGAGGATCCTGGCAGCGCTCCGGGCGTCGTGATGCCGGGTGGTCAGGCGCGTGACTCCGCGATCTCCGCTGCGCTCACTGCCGCAACGTGCGGCCCAAGAAGGTAGTCGATCACGTCGTCGGCTGTATAAGTCGTGCGGCCCCGCAGAAACCCGGCGATCGACAACAGGTCATCTCCACTGGTGAGCAACGGCGGCTCATCCTCGCCCCCGCTCCGCGGTTGCGCCTGACCGACATTTGCAGTCAGCGCGTTGCACAGGCAGCGGCGACCAACCGTATCAGATTCTACTCCACCCTTTCGCACGTAATCCGCAACCGGCTCGGCGGCACACCGATAATCGATCCGTCCATCCTCGCGCTTGTAGGCAATGCGGAGATATCCGAGGTCGCACTTGCGCTCGCGCGTGAGATGCGCCGTTTCGTCACCAGCCCAGGTCACGACCTTGAACGGATAACCGGTTGGTGATGCGCGCGGATCGGTGATCACATCGACCTCGCCGCGAGACGCGTGATCGAGCACATCACGCTTCAGATGATCGGCGAAGCCGGATTCTTCACAAAACGCGAACAAGGTTCCCACCTGAATCCCTGCTGCGCCTGTCGCAAGTGCCTCAGCGAGACCAGCTGGAGAACCAGTGCCGCCCGCGAGCCAGAAGGGGAGGCCAATGTCGCGCAGCTTATCCAGGTCAACCGCGTCGCGGTCCCCGTAAACCGGCTCTCCACGATCGTTGAATCGGGGCTCTCCACGCGGGGGTGCGTTGTGTCCTCCCGCAGTCGGTCCTTCGACGATGAATCCCTCAACAGAGCCGTTTGCCTTTCGCGCAAGCGTTGTCGCCAGCGAGCTCGCCGAGATGATGGGGAGAAAGCGGGGGCGCTTAAGCGGCGCCCCGGTATCCGCACCCAGCTCCTGGGGATCGAGTGTGAGGAGAAGCGCGTCGCTGGGCGGGAGTGAATCGACATCGAACTTGAGCGAGGCCAGGCGATGCTCTGACAATGCGTCGAGGGCACCCGGAATTTCGCGCGGTATTCCCGCACCCATGAGCACGTAGTCAACTCCGGCGAGCATCGCGCCGTAGAGCGACGGGAGAGTCGGCATCTGGACCTTGGTCAGGAGATTCAGTCCGACCACTCCTTCATGTCCTTCTTTTGCGAGAAAGACTTCGACAAAATTGGCGAGCATCGTAAGCTGTTGCCGGTCGCGGCTGACGTGCTGCCTGTACATGGGGAGCAGCCGATATGGTTCTCCAGGTGCCCTGCCATCCGGACGAAAGAACAGCTCGAGCGTGCTCGATGCGAAATCGGGAAGCGGAAAACGCGCTATCGCGCGACGCATGTGGCCGCCCGGATCGCCGTCCTGCAGGCGCCTGACCATCACTGTGTCGAGCGCGGTGCCGGATACCACTCCAAGCTGACCTCTCAGGGAGACCGCTCGCGCCAGCTTCCAGTTCGAAACGGCGACGCCCATCCCTCCCTGAATGATTGTCGGGAAGGAAGCAACTGAAGTCATTCTCATTCTCCAATGGATGGAATTCGGCGGGCCCGGTTGTTCGAGGGCCAGAGATTATTGCCAAACCTGTTGCTGCAGTTTAAGCCGGCCGGAAACGGGAAACTGTCGGGCGTTGGGAGGTACCGGCGTGGTGATTCTCCTGACGATTCGGGCGCGGAAGACCCGACTTGACCTGTCATGGCGACGTCGCTAGGATTGCTATTCCAGACAGAAATCATCGGGATTCACCTAAGCTCATACCTCGTAATGCTTAAGCCGCTCGGGAGCACCGCCCTTTTAACCCTTGCCGCATGTGTCGTATTAGTCTTTCTTGCTGGCCCCGGCGACGCCCAGGAGGCTCCTTCGCCTCCGCGCGATTCGGCCAGAAGTGATTCACTTGCAACGCCCGGCGACTCGGCGATGGCAGGAGCTCAAACGCTCAAGCCTGTGCGCATCGGCGCTCGCCGTGATTCATCGGGGTATTCATCCGGGTTTACTCGCTCGGCGACAAAAAGCCCCTCACTCGCGCGCGACGTTCCGCAATCGCTTGTCATCGTGAACAGCGCTCTGGTTCGTGACCAGGGAATGCACAGCATGGCCGAGATCGTTCGTTACATCCCCGGTATATCGATGGGGCAGGGAGAGGGCAATCGCGATCAGCCCACGATTCGTGGTAACGGGACTACCGCGGATTTTTTTGTCGATGGAGTCCGCGACGACGCTCAATACTTCCGCGACGTCTACAATCTTGAACGCCTCGAGGCGCTGAAAGGCTCGAACGCGATGGTCTTCGGTCGTGGCGGGGGTGGAGGTGTCCTCAATCGCGTGACTAAAGAGGCACACTGGATATCGCGCCACGATGCGATCGCCGAAGCGGGCACATTCGGCGGCCGCCGCGTCTCGACCGACCTTCAGCAGATCGTCTCGCCACATTTCGCTGCCCGGCTGAATAGTCTTTACGAAAACTCCCGCCTCTTTCGCGACGGCGTCACTCTCGCTCGCTCGGGATTCAGTCCTGTGTTCGCTCTCTCGAACGATTCTCGAAGCACGAGCCTCTCTTTCGGCTACGAATATTTCCGCGATCGTCGCACGGCAGACCGGGGCATCCCTTCCTTTCAGGGCAAGCCGGTAGATGCCGACCCCGCCATTTTCTTTGGCGACCCCGGTCAGAGTTTTTCGCGCACAACGGTGAACTCGGCGACGGCGACCCTTTCTCACGATGCGGGCCGGCTCCAGATACGCAATCACTCGCGGTTCGGCTACTACGACAAGTTCTACCAGAACGTGTTTCCCGGTTCGGTCAATGCTTCGGGCTCACAGGTAAGTCTCTCGGCGTACAATCAGGCGACTGGCAGGAGCAACTTCTTCAATCAGACGGACGTCACCTTCTCAACTGCGACAAACGGCATCTCGCACGATCTCCTTCTCGGCGCCGAGTTGGGGCGCCAGGCGACGGACAATCTCCGCCTGACCGGATACTTCGGCGGCACGGCGACTTCGGTTCTCGTTCCTGTCGCCCGTCCCACAGTCAGGGAGCAGATAGCATACAGGCAGTCCGCTGCGGATGCCGACAACGGGACGGTGGTTGGCACTGGCTCTCTTTACGTTCAGGATCAAGTATCGCTTTCGCCCCGGGTTCGACTGCTGGGTGGCGTGCGCTATGAGGCGTTCGCTATTCGATTCAACGACAAGCGCGCGGTCGCGGAGCGAAGCCGCACGGACGGTCTCGTATCGCCGAGGATCGGGTTTGTCGTCAAGCCGAGTCGGCTGGCGTCGATATACGCGAACTACAGTCTGTCATTTCTTCCCGGGTCGGGCGATCAATTTGCTTCGCTCACGGAGGTAACGCGCGCACTTCGTCCGGAGCGGTTCGCGAATTACGAAGCGGGCGTGAAGTGGGACGTGCTCGACCGGCTCGCCCTGAGCGCTGCGGTTTACCGTCTGGACAGAACCAATACGCGCGCTGTCGATCCCGCCGAGCCGGAACGGCGTGTTCAAACCGGAGCGCAGCGGAGCGAGGGCTTCGAGTTCAGCGCTTTCGGAAATGTTACTGCCGGGTGGGAGATAGCGGCAGGCCTCGCCCGCCAGAGCGCAAAGATTATCAGCGCAACTGCCACGTCGCCTGCCGGGGCGCGGGTTCCTCTGGTACCGCTCAACAGTTTTTCACTCTGGAACAAGTACTCAATCACCAGCCGGTTCGGTGTCGCGCTTGGTGCAGTCAGTCAGTCCGCGACCTTTGCCGCCATTGACAACAAGGTGACGCTGCCTGGGTTCACTCGATTTGACGGCGCCTTGTTCGCGGGCATTGGCTGGGGCCTGCGCGCGCAGGTCAACGTAGAAAACATTCTCGACGATAAGTATTATGCGACTGCGCACAACAACAACAATATCAGCCCCGGTTCGCCGCGCGCGGCTCGCTTGACCATCACGGCCAGGTTCTAGCCGCTCGAACGTAGTCGCAAGTACCTTTCCCGAGATGAGCGATTCGAATGCCCGCAACGATCTCGAGGCGGCCCTCGCCGGCGAGTACGAAATTGTACGAGAGACTCCGCATTCCGCCGGCTTCAGCACCTTCGAGGCCCGCGCTGGGAGGGACGGAGCCCGTGTAGAGGTAAAGGCGGTGCCGGCGAGCAACCTCGCCGGATTGGCGTCGATCAGTGATGCCGAACTTGCGGCGCGCCGGGTTCAGCACCCCAACATCCTTCCCGTTCTGCGGGCCGGCCGGTATGGCGACACCTTCTTCTGGGTTGCTCCGTCGATCGATGCGCGAACGTTGAGCGCACGACTCTCGCGCGGCGGAAGGATGGAGCTGAAGGATGCCTTGACGGTATTGCGCGACGTATCTGCGGCGCTGACTCATGCGCATTTGCATGGCGTGGTGCATGGTGGACTCAGTCCGGACAGCATTCACATCAGCGGTGGCTCGGCACTGATATCCGATCTTGGCATTGCCGAGGTGTTCGCGGCACTGAGGAGCCGGGGAGTGGGCGTGCGTCCTGGCGCACAGACAGCTGGAGATTCGCTGCGCTACGCATCGCCGGAACAGGCGGGCGGCGCGAAATCGGATGCACGCTCCGACGTCTATGCGTGGGGTGTGATTGGCTACGAGTTGCTGAGCGGACGGCATCCGTTCGCCGGACGCAATACACCGCGGCAGATGATGGCGGCTCACATTGACGAGGAGCCCGCTCAGCTCTCGACCGGTCCGGCCGGTGCGCCGTCGGCGGTGACGCGCCTGATCATGAGGTGTCTCTCGAAGGATCCGTCAAAGCGGCCTGAATCCGCTCGCGAGGTGATGGCGGTGATGACGCGGGAACTGCTGGTGCCGCCACCGGCGCCGGCGGCGGGCTCGGGACAGAAGATGATGATGGGACTGCTTGTGCTCGTAGTTCTCGCGATTGCAGCGATCGGATGGTTTGGGGTGCAGCGATAAACTTCGTGTGGCAAGGGGGTGGTTGCGAGCGCGGGCAATTTCCTGCTTGCGCGGTTTCGCCCCCGGCATTTGCTTTTACAGGGCATCTGCTCCGCGTAATCGGCTGATCGTTTCACGGGCCGGCCCAGCGTGCCCAACCAGCAAGGTTGGGCATTTGTTCTATTTATCGCTATCGCACGCCAATTCAGGAAACCACATGCGTCGCCTGTTCACCACGTCGCTGATTTTTTTCGTATCGGCGTCGCTGCCGTATACGGTATCTGCCCAGTTAGTAAGCACGGCTTACGACGGCAGCCTTGCCGGAGCGCGCGAGTTCGGAATTTTCGCCACCGGAAGGATTCTTTCGAAAGAGTACAGTGTAGCTGACGCGCGCACGGCTTTCGGGGCTGCCGCTACTTTCGCGACGCATATCAAAAGCTCGTTCGCCATAGAGGGCGGACTCGCGATGAGCTACGGCCGGCAATTGAACTCGTATTACAAACCGCCATTGTTCACGTTCACTCCGACGATCTCGCTCGTCCTTCAGCGTTCGACGGCGGAGTTCCAGCCGTATGCGCTGGTTGGTGCGGGATACGAGTTCATTCGATTTACCAAGCCGCGCTGTGATTGTGATCAGAGCAGGAGTCTCGGCGTCGGTCACGCCGGTGTCGGTTTCAGGAGAATGATTGGCGGAGGGCGTGCGTTCCGGGCTGAACTGAGTAGCCAGATCGGAAAGGGGGGGCCCGCTTTCACGGGGATGGCGGGCTTCTCGTTTTTCCTGGGCGCGCCGGATCGCTTCGGCAAGCAGCGCACAATGCGGACTCCGGGAAACGTGAGAAAGGAGCCGCCACTCATTCCGGTTCCAAAGCAGAGCACCACAATTCAGCCAGCGACGCGCCCTCCCGCCACCACGCCTGCTCGGGCTCCGACGGCCGGGCCGGCTGTCACTGGTGCTCGGCCGGTTGGGCCATCGCCGCTGCCAGCTGGCGTCGGCGCGGTTCTCCTTCAGATCGATGGAACGCAGGTCGATTTCTCCAAGCCGACGTGGCGCGATGATGCCGAGCCTGTGATCGATGGACTCGTTGTCGATCTGACTTCGGATGCGGGGCAGGGCATCAAGCTCAGCATCGAAGCGCACACCGACAACGTCGGGTCGAATGCCGGCAACATCATGCTTGGGCTGGACAGAGCGCGCGCGGTGCGTGACTACCTGGTGAGTCAAGGTGTCGCCGCCACGCGCGTCAGGATCAGCAGCGCGGGCGAGGACAAGGCCATTGCTCCCAACACGACGGCAATTGGACGACAGCAGAACCGTCGCATCATTATCAGGCGGGACAACTGATGCGAACGATCAGAGAAATATTCATGACAACGCAGAAGATTCGCGGCGCGCTCATTTCAGCGGCGGCCCTTGCTCTCCTTTCGACCCTGGCGACCGCTTGTGGCGAACTCACCGGGCCCGTGTCGCCCAGCACGCCTACCGGCGTAATTGCGACGCTCACAAGTCCGACGTCGGCGACCATTACGTGGACGCCAAGTCCGTTGAACGACGGTGTGATCAGCTACAGCGTTTTCCGAAACGGCACAAAGGTCGGCGAATCGACGACGACCACCTACACGGACTCTGGGCTCAGCCCGCAGACCACGTATGTCTACTCG